>NZ_BAAATK010000032.1:0-75840 GCF_039533365.1 Streptomyces glaucus | reverse complement strand
GGTCAGCGATCTTGTCGGGGTGACCTTCGGTCACGGACTCCGAGGTGAACAGGCGACGGGACACAACGCTCCCTGGGGTTGCAGCGGCTGCTGGCTGATCATGGGCGGACGGCACGGGGAGCTGCACCCGGCGTCGTCCGAGAACAGTTTATCGGTCGCGTTCGGTCACGGGACCCCCGTCTCGTCTCTCGGGAGGGCTGTGACCTGCGGCACGGGCATTCTGCCCAATGGCGAGCGGCCTTGGCCAGGAGTGCCACGCCCGGATGCGCGAGGCCCGGGCGTGTCCCGGGCGGAGGAAATCTTCAGCTCAGCCGCGCGGCGACCAGGTCCCACACCGTGTCGGCCAGGGCCTCCTTCGGCCCGTGCGGCACGGGGGTCTCGCTGCCGTCGGCGCCGAGCACCACGGCCTCGTTCTCCTCGGAGCCGAACGTCCTGCGCTCCCCCACCTCGTTCACCACCAGCAGATCGCATCCCTTGCGCTTCAGCTTGGCGCGGCCGTTGGCCAGCACCTCGTCCGTCTCGGCGGCGAAGCCGACGATCACCTGGCCGGGGCGGGCGCGGCTGCCCGAGATCTCCGCGAGGATGTCCGGGTTGCGCACCAGGGCGACGGGCTCGGGGTCCCGGTCGTCCTTCTTCTTGATCTTCCCGGCGGCGTAGACCGCCGGACGGAAGTCCGCGACCGCCGCCGCCATGACCACCGCGTCGGCGTCGGCGGCCGCTCCCAGCACCGCCTCGCGCAGCTGTACGGCCGTCCCCACGGGCACGACGTCCACACCCGCCGGATCCGGCAGCGAGGTGTTCGCCGCGATCAGCGTGACGCGGGCGCCGCGCGCGGCGGCGGTGCGGGCGAGGGCGTAGCCCTGCTTGCCGGAGGAGCGGTTGCCGAGGAAGCGGACCGGGTCCAGGGGCTCGCGGGTGCCGCCGGCGCTGACGACGACGTGCCGGCCCACGAGGTCCGGCTCGGCCGCGCCCCGGGCGAGCACGCGGCGGCAGACCTCGAAGATCTCCGCCGGGTCGGGCAGGCGGCCCTTGCCGGTGTCGGCGCCGGTGAGCCGGCCGACGGCCGGTTCGAGGACGACGGCGCCGCGGCGGCGCAGCGTCGCCACGTTCTCCTGGGTGGCCGGGTGCTCCCACATCTCCGTGTGCATGGCGGGGGCGAAGACGACCGGGCAGCGGGCGGTGAGCAGGGTGTTGGTGAGGAGGTCGTCGGCGAGGCCGTGGGCGGCCCTGGCCAGCGTGTCCGCCGTGGCCGGGGCGACGACCACCAGGTCGGCGTGCTGGCCGATGCGGACGTGCGGGACCTCGTGGACGTCGTCCCAGACCTCGGTGGAGACCGGGTTGCCGGAGAGCGCGGACCAGGTGGCGGCGCCGACGAAGCGCAGCGCGGAGGCGGTGGGGACGACCCGGACGTCGTGACCCGACTCCGTCAGCCTGCGCAGCAGCTCGCAGGCCTTGTACGCGGCGATGCCGCCGCTGACCCCCAGAACGACCTTCGGCTTGTCCACCGTCTCTCCCCGGACCTCGGAAACGTGCGCCGCGGCTCCCGGCGCGGGAGTCCATCACACACCACAGGCCCGGCAGTCGCGCTGCCGGGCCTGTGGAGAAGTCAGCTACGGACTGAGCACACTACTGCCCCGGGCCCTCGACGGCCTCGGAGGTCAGCAGCCCCGCGTTGATCTCGCGCAGGGCGATCGAGAGCGGCTTCTCGTGGACGTGGGTGTCGACGAGGGGACCGACGTACTCGAGGAGACCCTCGCCGAGCTGCGAGTAGTACGCGTTGATCTGACGGGCACGCTTGGCCGCGTAGATCACGAGGCTGTACTTCGAGTCGGTGGCCTCGAGGAGCTCGTCGATCGGCGGGTTGATGATGCCCTCGGGCGCGGAGATGGAAGAGGACACGCTCTACCTTCCGATGGATGGGAAAGAATCAGTCAGGATCAGCGACGATCACACGACGTCCATCAAGGCTAGCAGCTCGCGCGCCACGTCCTCGACGGAGGTGTTGACCAGGGTCTCGTCGAACTCCGGCTCGGCCGCCAGCTCGATCCTCGCCGCCGCGAGACGGCGTTCGATCACCTCGGGCGGCTCGGTCCCGCGTCCGGTGAGTCTGCGCACGAGCTCCTCCCAGGAGGGCGGAGCCAGGAACACCAGCCGGGCCTCCGGCATGGACGCGCGGACCTGCCGCGCGCCCTGCAGGTCGATCTCCAGCAGGACCGGCTCGCCCGCCTCCAGGCGCTCCAGCACGGCCGTACGCGGCGTGCCGTAGCGGTTGCCGGCGAACTCGGCCCACTCCAGCAGTTCGCCGTTGGCGATGAGCTTGTCCATCTCCTCGTCGGTGACGAAGAAGTAGTGGACCCCGTGCTGCTCACCGGGCCGGGGCCTGCGCGTCGTCGCCGACACGGAGAGCCAGACCTCGGGATGTTCCTTGCGCATATGGGCGACGACCGTGCTCTTGCCGACCCCGGAGGGGCCGGAGAGCACGGTCAGCCGCGGACGTTCACTCATGCAGCGATTATTCCAGCAATCCCGGCGGACCCGGGACTCCCTTCCGGCCGCGGCCGGGGTCAGGAGCCCGTGCTGCCGAACTCGCGCTCCAGGGAGGCGATCTGGTTGGAGCCGAGGCCGCGCACACGACGGCTCTCGGAGATGCCGAGTCGCTCCATGATCTGCTTGGCGCGGACCTTGCCCACGCCCGGCAGGGACTCAAGGAGGGCGGAGACCTTCATCTTGCCGATGACGTCGTTCTCCTGGCCCTGCTTGATGACCTCGTGGAGGGAGGCGCCGGAGTGCTTGAGTCGATTCTTGACCTCGGCCCGCTCCCGGCGAGCCGCGGCGGCCTTTTCGAGCGCGGCTGCGCGCTGTTCAGGGGTAAGGGGCGGAAGAGCCACGCCTACGTCACCTCGGATGTCGAACTGTCGGATACGGACCGGTGAGGAACCTAGTCGCCCCACACCTGGGGAGCCACGAACAACACGCTTGCCCGCTGTCTCCTCCTGCCCCGAGGGCACGGAGGTGCTCCCACTCGTCGGAGACTAGCGGGCAAGTCCGCCAGAGTCAGCGAGAACAGCGGAAAAGTCCTGGTCAGCCTCCGTGAGGTCGGGCATTGAGGACATAATGCCCTCGTTTTGAGCTTGTATCCAGGCCCGGGCCGGCCCCGAGCCGTCCGATGGGGGACTCCCGCATTCCACCACGGCGTCCCCGCAGGGGTCACCCGGGGGCGACCGCGGCCCGGATCTCCTGCGCGAACCGGTCCGCGGCGGCGCGCAGCGCGCCGGCGTCCGGACCGTGCCGCAGCACGCCCCGGCTGACGTTCGGCACGACGTTGCGCACCGCGGCGCGGAACACCCGGGGGAGGTCGGCCGGGGTGGCCCCCTGGGCGCCGATGCCGGGCGCCAGGAGCGGGCCGTTGATGTCCAGGTCGTACGCGGACAGATCGCCGAGCGTGGCGCCGACCACCGCGCCGAAGGAGCCCAGGGGCGCCTCCCCCGCGTTCTCGGCGGCCAGGTGGGCCAGCATGGTGGCGCCGACGCCGCGGCCGTCGGCGCGGACCGCGTGCTGGACCTCGCCGCCCTCCGGATTGGAGGTCAGCGCCAGCACGAACAGCCCCGCGCCGCTCTCGCGCGCCAGCGCGACGGCCGGGCTCAGCGAGCCGTAGCCGAGGTACGGGGAGACGGTGAGCGCGTCCGAGAACAGCGGGGCGTCCCGGTGCAGGAAGGACTCGGCGTACGCGGCCATGGTGGAGCCGATGTCGCCGCGCTTGGCGTCCATCACGACCAGCGCGCCGGCCTCCCGGGCCTCGCGCACCGTCGTCTCCAGGACGGCGATGCCGCGCGAGCCGAACCGTTCGAAGAACGCGCTCTGCGGCTTGAGCACGGCGACCCGGCCGGCCAGCGCCTCGACGACGGTGCGGCTGAACCGCTCCAGGCCCGCCACGTCGTCGGCCAGGCCCCAGTCGGCGAGCAGCGAGGCGTGCGGGTCGATGCCGACGCACAGGGGGCCGCGCTCGTCCATGGCGCGGCGCAGCCGCGCTCCGAAGGCCTCGGTCATGCCGTCCTCCTCACATCGGCGCCGACCGCGTCGGCGAGGGTGGCGTACGGGCTTTGGCGCAGGCGTGCGGCGAGCCCCTTGTGGACGGCGCGGGCCCAGAAGGGACCCTCGTAGACGAAGGCGCTGTAGCCCTGGACGAGCGTGGCGCCGGCGAGGATGCGCTGCCAGGCGTCCTCGGCGGTCTCGACGCCGCCGACGCCCACCAGGGTGATGCGGTCGCCCACGCGCGCGTAGAGGCGGCGCAGCACCTCCAGGGAGCGTGCCTTCAGGGGCGCCCCGGACAGCCCCCCGGTCTCCTTCACCAGGGACGGCGGGGCCGTCAGACCGAGTCCCTCGCGCGCGACGGTGGTGTTCGTGGCGATGATCCCGTCCAGGCCCAGCTCGACGGCGAGGTCGGCGACGGCGTCGACGTCCTCGTCGGCGAGGTCCGGCGCGATCTTCACCAGCAGCGGGACGCGGCGGTCCGGCACCCGGCGGTCGGCGGCCTCGCGGACGGCGGTCAGCAGGGGGCGCAGCCGGCCGACGGCCTGCAGGTCGCGCAGGCCGGGCGTGTTGGGCGACGACACGTTCACGACCAGGTAGTCGGCGTACGGCGCCAGCCGCTCGGCCGACTTCACGTAGTCGCCGACGGCCTCGGCCTCCGGCACCGCCTTCGTCTTGCCGATGTTGACGCCCACCACGGTCCGGAAGACGGGCCTGCGGGCGGCCAGCCGCGCGGCGACGTCCAGCGAACCGTCGTTGTTGAAGCCCATGCGGTTGATCAGCGCCCGGTCGGCGACGAGCCGGAACAGCCGCTTCCTGGGGTTGCCGGGCTGCGGCTCCCCCGTCACGGTGCCGATCTCGACGTGGTCGAAGCCGAGCATCGCCATCCCGTCGATGCCGACCGCGTTCTTGTCGAAGCCGGCGGCGAGCCCGAAGGGGCCGTGCATGCGCAGCCCGAACGCCTCGGTGCGCAGCTCCTCGTGGCGGGGCGCGAGCGCGGCGGCGAGGAAGGTGCGCAGCACCGGGATGCGGGCGGCCAGGCGGATCCAGCGGAAGGCCAGGTGGTGGGCCCGCTCGGGGTCCATCCGCTGGAAGACCAGGCGGAAGAAGAGCTTGTACATGGTGTGGGTGTCCCGGGTGTCCTCGTCCAAGGGCCCGTGGGAGGGCTGTGAAAGGGGGTTCATGACGAGGGGGACACCGTTGCCGGTGTCCCCCTCGGGTCCGTCAGTCGCGGGCCGCGATCAGGAATTCCGCGTGTTCCTGGAGGGAGCGGACGCCGACGTCGCCGTGGTGGAGGGCGTCGATGCCCTGCACCGCGGCGGCCAGGGCCTGGACGGTGGTCAGGCAGGGCACGGAGCGGGCCACGGCCGCGGTGCGGATGTCGTAGCCGTCCAGGCGGCCGCCGGTGCCGTAGGGGGTGTTGACGATGAGGTCGACCTCGCCGTCGTGGATGAGCTGGACGATGGTCTTCTCGCCGTTCGGGCCGGGACCCTCGGACTGCTTGCGCACCACGGTGGCGTGGATGCCGTTGCGCTTGAGCACCTCGGCGGTGCCGGAGGTGGCCAGCAGCTCGAAGCCGTGCGCGACCAGCTCACGCGCCGGGAAGATCATCGAGCGCTTGTCCCGGTTGGCGACCGAGATGAACGCCCGCCCCTTGGTCGGCAGCGGCCCGTAGGCGCCCGCCTGGGACTTGGCGTAGGCGGTGCCGAAGACGGAGTCGATGCCCATCACCTCGCCGGTGGAGCGCATCTCCGGGCCCAGGACGGTGTCGACGCCCCGGCCGGAGGCGTCCCGGAACCGGCTCCAGGGCAGCACGGCCTCCTTGACGGAGATCGGCGCGTCCAGCGGCAGCTCGCCGCCGTCCCCGCGGGCCGGCAGCAGTCCCTCGGCGCGCAGCTCGGCGATGGTCGCGCCCAGCGAGATCCGGGCGGCCGCCTTGGCCAGCGGCACCGCGGTGGCCTTGGAGGTGAAGGGCACGGTGCGCGAGGCGCGCGGGTTGGCCTCCAGGACGTAGAGGATGTCCCCGGCCATGGCGAACTGGATGTTGATCAGGCCGCGCACGCCGACCCCGCGCGCAATGGCCTCCGTGGAGGCCCGCAGCCGCTTGATGTCGAAGCCGCCCAGCGTGATCGGCGGCAGCGCGCACGCGGAGTCGCCGGAGTGGATGCCGGCCTCCTCGATGTGCTCCATCACACCGCCGAGGTACAGCTCCTCGCCGTCGTACAGCGCGTCGACGTCGATCTCGATCGCGTCGTCGAGGAACCGGTCCACCAGCACCGGCCGGGACGGGCCGATCTCGGTCGACTCCGCGATGTAGGACTGGAGCCGGGTCTCGTCGTACACGATCTCCATGCCCCGCCCGCCCAGCACGTAGGAGGGGCGGACCAGGACCGGGTAGCCGATCTCGTCGGCGATCGCCTTGGCCTCGGCGAAGGTGGTGGCGGTGCCGTGCTTGGGGGCCGGCAGGCCCGCCTCGGCCAGCACCCGCCCGAAGGCGCCCCGGTCCTCGGCCGCGTGGATCGCCTCCGGAGGCGTGCCGACGATGGGCACGCCGTTGTCCTTCAGCGCCTGCGCCAGGCCCAGCGGGGTCTGCCCGCCCAGCTGCACGACGACGCCCGCGACGGGGCCGGCCTGCCGCTCGGCGTGCACGATCTCCAGCACGTCCTCCAGCGTCAGCGGCTCGAAGTACAGCCGGTCGGAGGTGTCGTAGTCGGTGGAGACCGTCTCCGGGTTGCAGTTGACCATCACCGTCTCGTACCCGGCCTCGCTCAGCGCGAAGGAGGCGTGCACGCACGAGTAGTCGAACTCGATGCCCTGGCCGATACGGTTCGGCCCCGACCCCAGGATGATCACGGCCGGCTTCTCGCGTGGGGCGACCTCGCTCTCCTCGTCGTAGGAGGAGTAGAAGTACGGCGTCTTCGCGGCGAACTCCGCCGCGCAGGTGTCGACCGTCTTGTACACCGGGCGGATGCCCAGCGCGTGCCGCACCTCGCGCACCACGTCCTCGCGCAGGCCGCGGATCTCGGCGATCTGCTGGTCGGAGAAGCCGTGCCGCTTGGCCTCGGCGAGCAGGTCCGCGGTCAGCTCCGGGGCGGCCGCCAGGTCGTCGGCGATCTCCTTGATCAGGAAGAGCTGGTCGACGAACCAGGGGTCGATCCGCGTGGCCTCGAAGACCTCCTCCGCCGTGGCGCCCGCGCGGATGGCCTGCATGACCGTGTTGATCCGGCCGTCGGTGGGGCGCCGGGACTCCTCAAGCAGCCGGTCCTTGTCGCCGGGGTCGCCGACGAAGGTGAACTGGCTGCCCTTCTTCTCCAGCGAGCGCAGCGCCTTCTGGAACGCCTCGGTGAAGTTGCGGCCGATCGCCATCGCCTCGCCGACCGACTTCATCGTCGTCGTCAGCGTCGAGTCGGCCTGCGGGAACTTCTCGAACGCGAACCGGGGCGCCTTGACGACCACGTAGTCCAGGGTCGGCTCGAAGGAGGCCGGCGTCTCCTGCGTGATGTCGTTCGGGATCTCGTCGAGGGTGTAGCCGACGGCGAGCTTGGCCGCGATCTTGGCGATCGGGAAGCCGGTCGCCTTGGAGGCGAGCGCCGAGGAGCGCGACACGCGCGGGTTCATCTCGATCACGATCACCCGCCCGTCGGCCGGGTTCACCGCGAACTGGATGTTGCAGCCGCCGGTGTCCACGCCGACCTCGCGGATCACCGCGATGCCGACGTCCCGCAGGATCTGGTACTCCCGGTCGGTCAGCGTCATCGCCGGCGCCACCGTGATCGAGTCACCGGTGTGCACGCCCATCGGGTCGAAGTTCTCGATGGAGCAGACGACCACGACGTTGTCGTGCTTGTCGCGCATCAGCTCCAGCTCGTACTCCTTCCAGCCGAGGATGGACTCCTCCAGGAGCACCTCGGTGGTGGGCGAGAGCGCGAGGCCGGTGCCCGCGATGCGGCGCAGCTCCTCCTCGTCGTGCGCGAAGCCGGAGCCGGCGCCGCCCATGGTGAAGGAGGGGCGGACCACGACCGGGTAGCCGCCGAGCTCCTCGACGCCGGCGAGGACCTCGTCCATGGTGTGGCAGATGACCGAGCGGGCGGACTCGCCGTGTCCGATCTTCCTGCGGACCTCCTCCACGACCTCCTTGAACCGCTCGCGGTCCTCGCCCTTGTGGATGGCCTCGACGTTGGCGCCGATGAGCTCGACGCCGTACTTCTCCAGGACCCCGCTCTCGTGCAGCGAGATCGCGGTGTTGAGGGCCGTCTGGCCGCCCAGGGTGGGCAGCAGGGCGTCCGGCCGCTCCTTGGCGATGATCTTCTCGACGAACTCGGGGGTGATCGGCTCGACGTAGGTGGCGTCGGCGATCTCCGGGTCGGTCATGATCGTCGCCGGGTTGGAGTTGACCAGGATGACGCGCAGGCCCTCGGCCTTGAGCACGCGGCACGCCTGGGTGCCGGAGTAGTCGAACTCGGCGGCCTGGCCGATGACGATCGGGCCGGAGCCGATGACCAGGACGGACTGGATATCGGTGCGCTTAGGCACGCTGGCCCTCCATGAGCTTCACGAAGCGGTCGAACAGGTAGGCGGCGTCGTGCGGGCCGGCCGCCGCTTCGGGGTGGTACTGGACGCTGAAGGCCGGCTTGTCGAGGAGCCGGAGGCCCTCCACCACGTTGTCGTTGAGGCAGACGTGGGAGACCTCGGCGCGGCCGAAGGGGGTCTCGGAGACCTCGTCGAGCGGGGCGTCGACGGCGAAGCCGTGGTTGTGCGCGGTGACCTCGACCTTGCCGGTCGTGCGGTCCTGCACGGGCTGGTTGATGCCGCGGTGGCCGTACTTCAGCTTGTAGGTGCCGAAGCCCAGCGCGCGGCCCAGGATCTGGTTGCCGAAGCAGATCCCGAACAGCGGGGTGCCGCGCTCCAGGACGCCCTGCATGACGGAGACGGGGTGGTCGGCGGTGGCGGGGTCGCCGGGGCCGTTGGAGAAGAACACCCCGTCCGGGTCCACGGCGTACACGTCCTCGACGGTCGCCGTGGCGGGCAGCACGTGCACCTCGATGCCGCGCTGGGCCATGCGGTACGGGGTCATGCCCTTGATGCCCAGGTCGACCGCGGCGACGGTGAGCCGCTTCGCGCCGATCGCCGGGACGACGTACGGCTCGGTGGTGGCGACCTCGGCGGACAGGTCGGCGCCCGTCATCTGGGGAGCCTCCTGGACGCGGGCCAGCAGCGCGGCGTCGTCCCGGATCGCGTCGCCGCTGAAGATGCCCACGCGCATGGCGCCCCGCTCGCGCAGGTGCCGGGTCAGCGCCCGGGTGTCGACGCCGGCGATGCCGACCACGCCCTGCGCGGCCAGTTCCTCGTCCAGCGTGCGCCGGGCGCGCCAGCTGGACGGCACGCGCGCGGGATCCCGTACGACGTACCCCGCCACCCAGATCCGCTTCGACTCGGGGTCCTCGTCGTTGACGCCGGTGTTGCCGACGTGCGGGGCGGTCATCACCACGACCTGGCGGTGGTACGACGGGTCGGTGAGGGTCTCCTGGTAGCCGGTCATCCCGGTGGAGAACACCGCCTCGCCGAAGGTCTCCCCCACCGCTCCGTAGGCACGGCCGCGGAAGATCCGGCCGTCCTCCAGGACGAGTACGGCGGGAGTCTTTCCGGCTCCCCTTGTGGAGGTCGTCATCGTTCGGCGCCTTCCGTCGTGTTCGTGTTGCTCATGGAGTTGATCGCGTCGACCCACGCGCTGTGCTCGGCCGCCCGGTCGGAGCGGAAGCCGGAGTCGATCAGTTTCCCGCCGTGGGCCCAGGTCACCACGAGGAGACCGCCCTCGGTGAGGACCTTGCCGGCGATGCCCTTGTCGAGCCGGGCACCGCGCAGCGCGGCGGCGGGGACGAAGAAGTCCGTCGCGCCGGGGCGCACGACGTCCAGGCCCGCGTCCGTCAGCGTGAGCTCGACACGGCTGCGGGTGCCCAGGCCGTGCGCCACGATGCGGTCCAGCCACTGCCCGGCGGTGGTCGAGCCGTGGTAGCGGCCGCTCGTCGTCAGTCTCGGCTCGCCCGGTTCGCCGGGCGCGACGGGCAGGTCGGGCAGGTCGCCCTGGAGGGTGCCGCGCCACTTCCAGCCCTCGCGCATCAGCCAGTAGACGAGCGCGACGAACAGGGCGAGGCCGACGACCCAGCCGATGCGGGCCGCCCAGTCGGTCACTTCCGCCGATTCCCTCTCGGCGGCCAGCAGGATCACAGGTGTCACGTGAGCTTCCCGTCGACGAGCGTGGCCTTGCCCCGCAGCCAGGTGTGCGTCACACGGCCCGGCAGCTCGCGCCCCTCGTAGGGGGTGTTGCGGCTGCGCGAGGCGAAGTCCGCGGGGTCCACCCGGCCACGGTATGCCGTGTCGACCAGGACGAGGTTGGCGGGCTCACCTGCCGAGACGGGACGGCCGTGCCCGGTGGCCCGTCCGATCCGCGCGGGCGTGAAGGACATCCGGTCGGCGACGCCGGCCCAGTCCAGCAGGCCCGTGTCGACCATGGTCTCCTGGACCACCGACAGCGCGGTCTCCAGGCCGACCATGCCCATGGCGGCGGCGGCCCACTCGCAGTCCTTGTCCTCGTGCGGGTGCGGGGCGTGGTCGGTGGCGACGATGTCGATCGTGCCGTCGGCGAGCGCCTCGCGCAGCGCCATCACGTCCCGCTCGGTGCGCAGCGGCGGGTTGACCTTGTAGACCGGGTCGTAGGTGCGCACCAGCTCGTCGGTGAGCAGGAGGTGGTGGGGGGTGACCTCGGCGGTGACCTGGATGCCGCGGGACTTGGCCCAGCGGACGATCTCCACGGACCCGGCGGTCGACAGGTGGCAGATGTGCACGCGGGAGCCGACGTGGTCGGCGAGCAGGACGTCGCGGGCGATGATCGACTCCTCGGCCACCGCGGGCCAGCCGCCGAGCCCCAGCTCGGCGGAGACGACGCCCTCGTTCATCTGGGCGCCCTCGGTCAGGCGCGGCTCCTGCGCGTGCTGGGCGACGACGCCGCCGAAGGCCTTCACGTACTCCAGGGCCCGGCGCATGATCACGGCGTCGTGGACGCACTTGCCGTCGTCGGAGAAGACGGTGACGCCGGCGGCCGACTCGTGCATGGCGCCCAGCTCGGCCAGGTTGCGCCCCTCCAGGCCGACGGTGACGGCGCCGACGGGCTGCACGTCGCAGTAGCCGTGCTCCCGGCCGAGCCGCCAGACCTGCTCGACGACGCCGGCCGTGTCGGCCACGGGGAAGGTGTTCGCCATGGCGAACACGGCGGTGTAGCCGCCGGAGGCCGCCGCGCGCGTGCCGGTGAGCACGGTCTCGGAGTCCTCACGGCCGGGCTCGCGCAGGTGGGTGTGCAGGTCGACCAGGCCCGGCAGCAGCACCTTGCCGTCGGCCTCGACGACCTCGGCGCCCTCGGCGCTCAGGCCCGCGCCCACCTCGGCGATGGTCCCGCCGTCGATCAGCACGTCCTGCGGCGCGCCGCCGAGCACCTTCGCACCGCGGATCAGGGTCTTGCTCATGGTCTTACTTCTCCTCCGTGGTGCGGGTGTGGGTGACGGCGGGTTCGTTGCCCCCGAGCAGCAGGTAGAGCACGGCCATCCGGATGGAGACGCCGTTGGCGACCTGCTCGACGACGGTGCAGCGGTCGGAGTCGGCGACCTCGGCGGTGATCTCCATGCCGCGGACCATCGGGCCGGGGTGCATCACGATGGCGTGCTCGGGCATCCGCGCCATGCGGTCGCCGTCGAGGCCGTAGCGGCGCGAGTACTCGCGCTCGGTCGGGAAGAAGGCGGCGTTCATGCGCTCGCGCTGGACGCGCAGCATCATCACCGCGTCGGACTTGGGCAGCGTGGAGTCGAGGTCGTACGACACCTCGCACGGCCAGGACCCGACGCCGACCGGCAGCAGGGTCGGCGGGGCGACCAGGGTGACCTCGGCGCCGAGGGTGTGCAGCAGGTCGACGTTGGAGCGGGCGACCCGGCTGTGCAGGACGTCGCCGACGATCGTGACGCGCCGGCCGGCGAGGTCCTGGCCGATCCCGGCGTCCCGCCCGACCAGGCGGCGGCGCATGGTGAAGGCGTCCAGCAGGGCCTGGGTGGGGTGCTGGTGGGTGCCGTCGCCGGCGTTGACGACGGCGGCGTCGATCCAGCCGGAGTTGGCGAGGCGGTACGGGGCGCCGGAGGCGCCGTGCCGGATGACGACGGCGTCGACGCCCATGGCCTCCAGGGTCTGGGCGGTGTCCTTCAGGGACTCGCCCTTCGACACCGACGATCCCTTGGCGGAGAAGTTGATGACGTCCGCGGACAGCCGCTTCTCGGCGGCCTCGAAGGAGATCCGGGTCCGCGTGGAGTCCTCGAAGAAGAGGTTGACGATCGTGCGGCCGCGCAGGGTCGGCAGCTTCTTGATCGGCCGGTCGGCGACCCTGGCCATCTCCTCGGCGGTGTCGAGGATCAGGACGGCGTCGTCGCGGGTGAGGTCGGCGGCCGAGATGAGATGACGCTGCATCGTGCAGGCTCCGTAAGAAAGTTCATTCAGGAGAATTCGGGCACGCGAGGGCGTGCGGGGGCGGCCGTACGACGGCGGCGTACGGCCGTGCGTCAGCGCTGCGTGCCCGCGGCGGTCCGCTCCGTGCCGAGCAGCACGGTGTCGCGGCCGTCCTCCTCGGCGAGCTGGACCTTGACCGTCTCCCGCAGCGACGTGGGGAGGTTCTTGCCGACGTAGTCGGCGCGGATGGGCAGTTCGCGGTGGCCGCGGTCGACCAGGACCGCGAGCTGCACCGCGCGGGGGCGCCCGATGTCGTTCAGGGCGTCGAGGGCGGCGCGGATGGTGCGGCCGGAGAAGAGCACGTCGTCGACGAGGACGACCAGCCTGCCGTCGACGCCGTCACCGGGGATCTCGGTGCGGGCCAGCGCACGCGGCGGGTGCATGCGCAGGTCGTCGCGGTACATGGTGATGTCGAGCGAGCCGCAGGGGACCTTGCGCTCGGTGATCTGCTCCAGCTTGACGGCGAGCCGCCGGGCGAGGAAGACGCCCCGGGTCGGGATGCCGAGGAGCACGACGTCGTCGGCGCCCTTGGCGCGTTCGACGATCTCGTGGGCGATGCGGGTCAGCACCCGCGCGATGTCGGGCCCTTCGAGAACGGGCCGCGCATCGGACTGCGTGTCCATACGAAACGGACCTCCTTCTCCGCCTCACGGGACGGACCTTAAAGGACGTCGGAATTGCGTCGTCCACGGTAGCAGGCTCCGCCGGCCGCCCCGTTCACCCCCCTGGGTGTCCCTTTTTCACCCGCTCGGCGCAGCGGACCGCCGATATCACGGAAGGAGCGGTGCGGACCATTCGGCTTGACGCGAGAGAGTAACGCTGCGTAACCTCACAGTGAGTTACCAGCCGCGCGGCCTGGACATCGAGCCGGTCGCGTCGACACAGTGTCCGGGGAGCCATATGTCCAGCGAATACGCCAAACAGCTCGGGGCCAAGCTCCGGGCGATCCGCACCCAGCAGGGCCTTTCCCTCCACGGTGTCGAGGAGAAGTCCCAGGGACGCTGGAAGGCCGTCGTGGTCGGCTCGTACGAGCGTGGTGACCGTGCCGTGACCGTGCAGCGCCTCGCCGAGCTGGCGGATTTCTACGGCGTTCCCGTGCAGGAGCTGCTTCCGGGCACCACGCCGGGCGGCGCCGCCGAGCCGCCGCCGAAGCTGGTCCTGGACCTGGAGCGGCTGGCCACCGTGCCGGTCGAGAAGGCGGGCCCGCTGCAGCGGTACGCCGCCACGATCCAGTCGCAGCGCGGTGACTACAACGGCAAGGTGCTCTCGATCCGCCAGGACGACCTGCGCACGCTCGCCGTCATCTACGACCAGTCGCCCTCGGTCCTGACCGAGCAGCTGATCAGCTGGGGCGTGCTGGACGCGGACGCGCGCCGCGCGGTGGCGTCCCACGAGGAGAGCTGAGCTTCCCCGCCTTCCGCAGAAACGTGCCGCCGGGGTGGCCGGAACTTTCACGGTTCCGGCCACCCCGGCGGCTTTGTGCGGGCGTCGGGAGCCTCGGGGACGGCAAAACGCCCGGGCATGTCGGAGGGCCCGCAGCAGCCGTGCTGCGGGCCCTCCCGCGATGCGTACCTGTGCGGCCTGACCGGTCTCTCACGCCTCTTCGCGGCGCAGCGAGGGCTTCAGGTCCTTCAGGCGGCCGAGCAGGCCGTTGACGAACGAGGGCGACTCGTCCGTGGAGAACTCCTTCGCCAGCTGCACCATCTCGTCGAGGACGACGGCGTCCGGGGTCTCGTCGACCCAGATCAGCTCGTAGGCACCGAGGCGCAGGATGTTCCGGTCGACGACCGGCATCCGGTCGAGCGTCCAGCCGACCGCGTACTGGGCGATCAGCTCGTCGATGCGCTTCGCGCGCTCCGCGTAGCCCTCGACGAGCTGCATCGTGTACTCGCTCACCGGCGGCTGCCGGGGGTCGGTCCGGGAGAGCCGGATCCAGTCCGCGAGGACCGTCTGGACGTCGGCGCCGCGCTGGTCGCCCTCGAAGAGGATCTGGAAGGCGCGCTTGCGGGCCGTGTTGCGGGCGGCCACGGTTAGCTGTTCACCCGGCCGAGGTAGTCGCTGGTGCGGGTGTCGACCTTGATCTTCTCACCGGTGGTGATGAAGAGCGGCACCTGGATCTGGTGACCGGTCTCCAGGGTGGCGGGCTTGGTGCCGCCGGTGGAGCGGTCGCCCTGGACGCCCGGCTCGGTCTCGGCGACGGTCAGCTCGACGGCGGCCGGGAGCTCGACGAAGAGCACCTCGCCCTCGTGCTGGGCCACGGTGGCCTCGAAGCCCTCGATCAGGAAGTTGGCGGCGTCGCCGACGACCTTGCGGTCGATGTGCAGCTGGTCGTAGGTCTCCATGTCCATGAAGACGAAGTAGTCGCCGTCCATGTAGGAGAACTGCATGTCCCGCTTGTCGACGGTGGCGGTGTCGACCTTGACGCCGGCGTTGAAGGTCTTGTCGACGACCTTGCCGGAGAGCACGTTCTTGAGCTTGGTGCGCACGAAGGCCGGGCCCTTGCCGGGCTTGACGTGCTGGAACTCGACGACGGACCAGAGCTGGCCGCCTTCGAGCTTGAGCACCATGCCGTTCTTGAGGTCGTTCGTGGAAGCCACGGTTGCGGAATCTCCTGGACTGACGTGGACGACCCCGGGGCACGGGCCGAGCGGCGCCGGGGAGGTCCGGATGCGTTCCCGCGTCGTTCGGTGCGTGCTCCCGGTGCGCCGGACGGAGGTCCCCGGAGCGGAGCTGCCGGGGTCTTCGAGCGGTGCGGCGGGAGTGCGTGCCGGGCGGCGGGGGGACGTGCCGGGACTTCCCTGGGTCACTACAGCGCGAGCAGCTCCTTGGTCGTGATGGTGAGTAGCTCGGGTCCGCCGTCCGCCTCGGGGCGGACGACGAGCGTGTCATCGATCCGGACACCGCCCCGGCCCGGGAGGTGGACCCCCGGTTCGACGGTGACCGGCACGCAAGCGTCCAGTTTACCCATGGCCGCCGGGGTCAGCTGCGGGTCCTCGTCGTTTTCGAGTCCGACTCCGTGCCCCATGGTGGCGGGGAGGCCCTCCGCGTACCCGGCGGAGTCCAGCACCTGACGTGCGGCACGGTCCACGTCGCGGCAGGAGGCGCCGGGGACCAGGCTCTCCCGGCCGGCGCGCTGGGCGGCGAAGACGAGGTCGTACAGCTCGATCTGCCAGTCGGCGGGCGAGGTGCCGATGACGAACGTACGGCCGATCTCGCAGCGGTAGCCGCGATAGGCGGCCCCCAGGCAGACGGAGAGGAAGTCGCCCTCCTCCACCCGCCGGTCGGTGGGCCGGTGACCGCGCCGGCCGGCGTGGGGGCCGGCGGCCACGGAGGTCGGGAAGGCGGGCCCGTCGGCGCCGTGGTCGACGAGCCGCCGCTCCAGTTCCAGCGCGAGGTGCCGTTCGGTGCGGCCGACGAGGATGGACTCCAGCAGCTCGCCCAGGGCCTGGTCGGCGATCTCGGCGCCGATCCTCAGGCAGGAGATCTCCTCCTCGTCCTTCACGACCCTGAGCTGCTCGACCGCGCAGCCCAGGTCGGCCGGCCGCAGCCGGGGCGCGACCGCGCGGACGGCCCGGTGCCGGGCCACGGTGAGGTGGTGCTCCTCGACGGCGAGCGAGTCGGCGCCCTGGGCCGCGGCCAGGCCGGCGGCGGCGACGGCCGGGTCGCCGCCCGGTGACGGCAGGACCTGCACCCGCAGGGCCTCGTCGAGCCGCCCCGGTGCGGAGGGGTCGCCCGGGGGGCCGGCGCACACCAGCAGGTCCTCGGTCCTGCCCAGCAGCAGGACCGCGTCCCGCGGGGCGGCGCCCGCGAGGTAGCGCACGTTGGCGGGCCGGGACACCAGCGCCGCCGCGCTGCCGCCCGTGTTGCAGCGTTCCCGTAGCCGCGTCCGGCGGGCCGCGTACACCTCTGACATGTGCCGAGCCTACGAGCGGCGACCGGATGGCGCCGGTCGAGCGGGGCCGACCGGGCGGCGGCCGGGGGCGGCGGAGCGGCACGTCCGCGCAGGGCGTCCGCCGGCGCCGGCCGCGGGGACCGCGCCCGCCCCGGCTACGGCGGGCCCGTCCCCGCGGCGGCTACCACTTGGGCGGGCTGGCCAGCGAGCGGGCGAGCACGTCGTCCAGGACCCGGGCCGTCTCCGGGATGCCGAGCTGGGAGTTGTCGATGATGGGCAGGCCGGAGCCGTACCAGCCGGCCATGCGGCCGTGGATGCGGGCGACCTCCTCGTCGGTGAGGCGGCGGTTGCCGGTGCGCTCGGCGTTGCGCTCCAGGACCACGTCCAGGCCGGGCAGGAGGACCACCGGCAGCAGGCCGGGGCCCACATGGCGTTTCCAGCCGCCGAGCCCGACGACGGGACGGTCGGGGAAGACGGCGTCGTCGAGGATGCACGAGATGCCGTTGGCGAGGAAGTTGCGCGCGGCGAAGCCGCAGGTGCGGCGGGCCAGGCGGTACTGGGCCTCGGAGTTGTCGTTCCACCCCGACTGGGGGTCGGCGAAGCCCGAGCGGACCCATTCGCGCACGTCGTCGAGGCTGATGTGGGCGGTGGGGACCCGGCGGTGGTCCGCCCAGTACTTGGCGACGCTGGTCTTCCCGGCGCCCGCGGGCCCGATGAGCAGCACGGCGAGCGTGGCGGTGCCCGGGTCGGGGGCGGCGGTCGCGGCCGGGTGCGCGCCGGACGCGGCGGCGGGGCCGCCGGGCGGCAGCGGTACGTGCCCGGTGGTGTCCGGCACGGGCGGTACCGGGGCGTGCCGCGGGGCCGCGGGGTGCGGGGCCGGTGCGGGCGGGGGCCCGGGGTACCCCGGTGCGGGAGGCGGCGGGGGCACGGGGGCGGGGCCCTGGTGCGCGCCCGGGTGATGCGGACCCGGGT
This sequence comes from Streptomyces glaucus, assembly GCF_039533365.1. Taxonomy (NCBI): domain Bacteria; kingdom Bacillati; phylum Actinomycetota; class Actinomycetes; order Kitasatosporales; family Streptomycetaceae; genus Streptomyces; species Streptomyces glaucus. The sequence continues at coordinate 58,406 of NZ_BAAATK010000032.1, read as the reverse complement.
GGTGTGCGGCCGGCGGCCAGCCGACGGCCGGTCCGTGCCCCGGCTGGTGGGGCGGCGGCAGCGGAGAACCCACTGCGTGCTGCATCCGGTGCCACTCCGTCTCGTACAGGCGATAGGCGCTGACAGCGGGGTACCCGCTCTCCCCCACAGCCTAAAGGGCGTGGAGGACGCCCCCGGCCGGACGGTACCGCCCCCGCCGTCGTCCGGTGAACGACCGGGGGCGGCCCGAAGTGCCCGCCGCCGCAGGGCGGACGGGGGCGGACGGCGTGCCGGGGCGCCTACTGTCCGACTTCGCCGTACGCGGCGAGCAGCACGGCCGGGTCGGGGCCCTCCAGGACGGTGGGCTTGGCCAGGCCGTCCAGGACGATGAAGCGCAGCAGGTCGCCGCGGGACTTCTTGTCGACCTTCATCGCCTCCAGCAGCTTGGGCCACTGGTCGTAGCGGTAGTGCAGCGGCAGTCCGACCGCTTCGAGGACGGTGCGGTGACGGTCGGCGGTGGCGTCGTCCAGACGGCCCGCGAGACGGCCGAGTTCGGCGGCGAAGTGCATGCCCACCGACACCGCGGCGCCGTGGCGCCACTTGTAGCGCTCGTTCTTCTCGATGGCGTGGCCGAGGGTGTGCCCGTAGTTGAGGATCTCGCGCCGGCCCGACTCCTTCAGGTCGGACGAGACGACGTCGGCCTTGACCCGGATGGACCGCTCGATCAGCTCGGCGGTGTGCGGGCCGGCCGGGGTGCGGGCGGCCTCGGGGTCGGACTCGATGAGGTCGAGGATCACCGGGTCGGCGATGAAGCCCGCCTTGATGACCTCCGCGAGGCCCGAGACGTAGTCGTTGACCGGCAGCGAGTCCAGCGCGGCCAGGTCGCACAGGACGCCGGCCGGCGGGTGGAAGGCGCCGACGAGGTTCTTGCCCTCGGCGGTGTTGATGCCGGTCTTGCCGCCGACGGCCGCGTCGACCATGGCCAGCACGGTCGTCGGGACGGCGATCCAGCGCACCCCGCGCAGCCAGGTCGCGGCCACGAATCCGGCCAGGTCGGTCGTGGCGCCGCCGCCGACGCCGACGACGACGTCGGTGCGGGTGAACCCGGACTGGCCGAGCGCCTTCCAGCAGTAGGCGGCGACCTCGGCGGTCTTGGCCTCCTCGGCGTTGGGCACCTGGATGGCGATCGCCTCGTAGCCCTGCTCGGCCAGGTCGGCCCGGAGCGCGTCACCGGTCTCGGCGAGCGCCTCGGGGTGGACGACGGCGACCCGCCTGGCCTTCGGCCCGATCAACCCGCTCAGCTCACCGAGCAGTTGGCGGCCCACCAGGACCTCGTACGGCTCGGTGCCCGCGGTGCCGCCCACCGGGATGCGGGTGACTGCCTCGCTCATGCTTCCTTCAACTCCAGTGCGTCCAGGACGGCTCGGGTGACTTCCTCGGGGGTGCGCCCGTCGGTCGGTACGACGGCGGTGGCGACCTCCTCGTACAGGTGCCGGCGCGCCTCCATCAACTCCCGCCACTGCTTGCGCGGGTTGACCGCCAGCAGCGGGCGGGCCGTGTTGAGGCCGGTCCGCCGCACCGCCTCCTCCACGTCCATCGACAGGTACACCACCCGCCGGCCGGCCAGCAGGGCGCGCGTGCCGGCGTCCAGGATCGCGCCGCCGCCCAGGGCCAGGACGCCGTCGTGCTCGGCGACCGCCCGGGTCACCGCCTCCTTCTCCAGCGCCCGGAAGGCCGCCTCGCCCTCGTCCACGAAGATCTCGGCGATGGTGCGGCCCTGCGCGGCCACGATGTCGTCGTCGGTGTCCCGGTAGCCGGCTCCGAGCCGCTCGGCCAGCAGCCGGCCGACGGTGGACTTGCCCACCCCCATCGGGCCGACCAGGACGATCAGCGGCGAGCTCATCGGACGGCCAGGTTCTCGAGGTAGCCCCGCACGTTGCGGCGGGTCTCGGCCACGCTGTCGCCGCCGAACTTCTCCGCGACCGCGTCCGCCAGCACGAGGGCCACCATCGCCTCGGCGACGATGCCGGCCGCCGGCACCGCGCACACGTCCGAGCGCTGGTGGTGGGCCTGGGCCGGCTCGCCCGTGGTGACGTCCACCGTCCGCAGCGCCCGCGGCACGGTCGCGATCGGCTTCATCGCCGCCCGCACCCGCAGCAGCTCACCGGTGGACAGTCCGCCCTCGGTGCCCCCGGACCGCCCGGTGGCCCGCCGGATGCCCTCGTCCGTGGTGACGATCTCGTCGTGCGCCTGGGAGCCGGGCACCCGGGCCAGCTCGAACCCGTCGCCGACCTCGACGCCCTTGATCGCCTGGATGCCCATCAGCGCCGCCGCCAGCCGCGCGTCCAGCCGCCGGTCCCAGTGGACGTGCGAGCCGAGGCCCACCGGCACGCCGTACGCCAGCACCTCGACCACGCCGCCGAGGGTGTCGCCGTCCTTGTGGGCCTGGTCGATCTGGGCGACCATCGCCTTGGAGGCGTCCGCGTCCAGGCAGCGCACCGGGTCGGCGTCCAGCCTCTCCACGTCGGCCGGGGTCGGGTACACGCCGTGGGGCGCCCTGGCGCCCGCCAGCTCCACGACGTGGGAGACGATCTCGACGCCGGCCGTCTCCTTCAGGTACGACCGGGCCACCGCGCCGAGCGCCACCCGGGCCGCGGTCTCGCGGGCGGAGGCGCGCTCCAGGATCGGCCGGGCCTCGTCGAACCCGTACTTCTGCATGCCGGCCAGGTCGGCGTGGCCGGGACGCGGCCGGGTCAGCGGGGCGTTGCGGGCCAGGCCCGCCAGCACCTCCGGATCGACCGGGTCGGCCGCCATGACCTGCTCCCACTTGGGCCACTCGGTGTTGCCCACCATGATCGCCACCGGGGAGCCCAGGGTGAGACCGTGCCGGACACCGCCGAGGAAGGTCACCTCGTCCCGCTCGAACTTCATCCGCGCACCGCGCCCGTAGCCCAGCCGCCGCCGCGCGAGATGGTCCGCCACCATGTCCGTGGTGATCGGCACGCCGGCGGGAAGACCCTCCAGCGTCGCGACGAGTGCGGGACCGTGGGACTCCCCCGCGGTCAGCCAACGCAGCCTGCTCAACGGTGCTCCTCAGTGCTCGCGCCCCGGTACTGCCCTGCGTACGCGCGTCCTCGCGTACGGCGACGGCGCGACCGGGTGCGCGGCCCCGGTCCGCCGCCTCCGATCCTCCCACGTCCGGCTCCCGGACCCGGCCCGCGGTCCATCAGGCGGACGGCACGGTCCGGGTCCGGCGGCCGGCCGGTGGACGCGGGCCGTCCTCCCCGCCCGGTTCCGCGCCCCGCGGAACCGGGCGGCACCTAGCGGGCCGCCAGCGCGTGCTCGCCCGCTCTCCGCATGGCCTCCACCGGCGCCGGGGCGCGTCCCGTCATCTGCTCGACCTGCAGCACCGCCTGGTGCACCAGCAGGTCGAGGCCGCTGACGACGGCCCCGCCGTGCGCCGACCAGCGGGCGGCGAGCGCGGTCGGCCACGGGTCGTACAGCACGTCGAACAGGGTGGCGGGCATCTCGGGGACGGCGGAGGCGAGCGCGTCGGTCGTCCCGGACGGCGTGGTGGCGACGACGAGCGGGGCGCGCAGCGCCTCGGCCGCGTCCGCCCAGTCGGCGGTCCGGACCTCGACGCCGAGCCGCTGCCCCCACTGCCGCATCTCGGCGGCGCGGGCCTCGCTGCGGACGTAGGCGACGACCTCGCCGGTGCAGACGCGGGCCAGGGCGGCCAGCGCGGAGGAGGCGGTGGCGCCGGCGCCGAGGATCGCGGCCGAGTCGACCTGCTCGATGCCGCGCTCGCGCAGGGCGGCCACCATGCCGGGGATGTCGGTGTTGTCGCCGACGCGGCGGCCGTCCTCGGTGAACACGACGGTGTTGACCGCGTCGACCAGGGCCGCGGTCTCGCTGATCCCGTCCAGCAACGGGATCACGGCCCGCTTCAGCGGCATGGTGAGCGAGAGTCCGGCCCACTCCGGCCCGAGCTGCTCCAGGAAGCCGGGCAGCGCCGCCTCGTCGACCTCGAACCGGTCGTACGTCCAGCCGGTCAGGCCCAGTTCCCGGTAGGCGGTGCGGTGCAGCACCGGGGAGAGGGAGTGGGCGATGGGCGAACCGAGCACCGCGGCCCGGCGGACGTCAGTTGCCCGAGCTCTCATTGAACTTGTCCTTCAGCCTCTCGAACTCGGCGTACGTCTTGGCGAATTCGGTCTTGTTCACGCCGTCGGTCGCCACGAAGTAGATCCAGCCGTCGTCCGTCGGGTCCAGCGTCGCCTTCAGGGCGTCCTCGCCGGGGTTGCCGATCGGCCCGGGCGGCAGCCCCTTCTGGGTGTACGTGTTGTACGGGTCCTGGTTGCTGTTGATCTCGGACTCGCTGATGTGGATGTTGCTCTCGTTCTTCAGGTAGTTGAAGGTCGAGTCGAACTGGAGCAGCTGGTTGGTCTCGGTGTTCGTGGGCTTGAGCCGGTTGTAGACCACCTCCGCCATCTTGCGGAAGTCGTCGTGCGTCTTGCCCTCGGCCTGGACGAGGCTGGCGACCGTGACGACCTGCAGCGGACTCTCCAGGTCCAGTTCCTCGGCCTTCTCCTCCAGGTCGTACTCGCCGTACTTCACGACCGCCTGGGCGACCATCTCCTTCAGCACCGATTCCGGCTTCATGCCCTCGGCGGCGGGATAGGTGCCCGGGTAGAGGAAGCCCTCCAGCGGGTCCTTGATGTCGTCGTTGTCGTTCGCCCAGCTCGGCAGTCCGAGGCTCTCGTACTTCTCCTCGGCGACCTTCCTGGTGGTGCCGGACGACAGGCCGAGCTTTTCGTCGATCGCCTTGTAGACGCTCACGTTGCGCTGACCCGGAGTGACCATCACGTTGTTCTGGCTCTTGGGGTCGAGCATCATCGCGACGGCGCTCCGGGCGGACATCTGCTTCTTCAGCAGGTAGGCGCCCGCCTGGATCGACTTCCCCTCGGGGTGCTGCGACTGGGCGGCGACGAACGCGTCGACGCTCTTGACGACGCCGGCCTCCTTCAGCCGCTGCCCGATCTCGAATCCGCCCGCGCCCTTGGGGATCTGGACGGTCACGGTCTCGCCGGTGCCGTCGCCCGCGTAGTCCGGCGCCGCACCGAAACGCTCCTGGTAGAACTGGTAGCCGAAATATCCGACACCGGCCACACCGCCGCCGAGCACCAGGGCCACCACCAGGCAGGCGAACCCGTTGCGGCCCTTTCTGCCCTTGCCCCGGCTCCGCCGGTCACCGCGGCCACGGGCGCCTTCCTCGTCCCCGTCGTCACCGTCGTCCCCGCCCGCGAAGAAGGCGTGTTCGCCCTGGTCGGGGCCCGGGTCCCAGTCCTCCTGCCGCGGTTCCGGCCCGGTGTGCCGGCGGCTCGGCGGCTCCGGCGGCGGATACGCGTCCGGGGAGCCGTAGAAGTCGGGCTGCTCCCCGCCGTACGCGGCGGTCTGCTGCCCGTAGGGGTCGGCCGGGTCGGCGCCGTACGGAACCTGCTGGTGCGTCCCGGTGGCCCAGCCGCCGCCGTCGTACTGCTGCTGGTGCTGCTGCGCCGGGTCGGCGTACTGCTGGTGCTGCGCCGGGTCGGCGTACTGCTGCTGGTGCTGCTGCGCCGGGTCGGCGTACTGCTGACCGTGCTGCTGGTGCTGCTGGTGCTGCTGCGCCTGGCCGTAACCGGGCTGCTCGCCGGTGCCCCAGTCGTCGTACTGCGCCTGCTGCGGCTGCTCCGGATAATGCTGCGGCCGGCCGCCGTAAGGGGACTGCCGGCCCGCGTGGGTCTGCTGTCCTCCCCATCCGCCGTCCCCGTACAACGGGTCCTCCGGATGCCACGGTTCGGAGCCTGGGCCCCGGCCATACTCAGTCATCGATCCCCTAGAGCCGCGAGGCGGCGGTCGCGCGGCTTCCGGCCCGGCTCCGTCCCGCCTCTTGCTGTGCGGCGGCTGTTCGAATGCCGCCGCATCGCGCGGAACGTTACCGTATCGCGATCAGATGACCACTTCGACGCCCTCACCGGGTGCGGTGCCTGACACCCGTTCGGATTCGAGCGCCTGCTGCAGGATGATCACTGCCGCCGCCTGGTCGATGACGGAACGTCCCTTCTTGGACTTCACGCCCGAGGCGCGCAGGCTCTGGCCGGCCGTCACCGTCGTCATGCGTTCGTCCACGAGTCTGACCGGAACGGGCGCGATCATGCGGGCCAGTTCCTGGGCGAAGCCGCGGACCTTGACCGCGGCCGGCCCCTCGCCCCCCTTGAGGGAGCGCGGGAGGCCGACCACGACCTCGATCGGTTCGTACTCCTCGACGAGCTGTCCCAGACGGCGCTGAGCCGCGGGGACGTCCCGTCCCGGGACCGTCTCCACCGGGGTGGCGAGGATCCCGTCGGGGTCGCACGAGGCGACCCCGATACGGGCGTCCCCGACGTCGATCGCGAGGCGGCGGCCGCGGCGCATGCCCGGGCCGCCCCCGCTCGGCTGTCCGGCGGTGTTCACTTGGCCGTGTCCGCCACGAGGCGCTCGACGGCGTCGATGGCCTCGCCGACGGCGGCCGGGTTCTGGCCGCCGCCCTGGGCGACGTCCGGCTTGCCGCCACCGCCGCCGCCGAGCGTCTTGGCGGCCGTGCGGACGAGGTCACCGGCCTTGAGACCGCGCTCGCGGGCGGCGTCGTTGGTGGCGATGACCGTGAGCGGCTTGCCGTTGTTCACGGTGAACAGGGCGACCACGGCGGCCCGGCCGCCCTGGATGCGGCCGCGCACGTCGAGGACCAGCTTGCGCAGGTCGTCGGCGGTCGTGCCGTCGGGGACCCGGCCGGTGACGAACGCCACACCGCGGACGTCCTTGGCGGACTCGGCGAGGCCGGCGGCGGCCTGGAGCACCTTCTCGGCGCGGAACTTCTCGATCTCCTTCTCGGCGTCCTTCAGCTTGCCGAGCATGGCGGAGACCTTCTCCGGCAGTTCCTCGGGGCGGCCCTTGAGCAGTTCGGTGAGCTGGTTGACCACCGTGTGCTCACGGGCGAGGAAGCTGTAGGCGTCCACGCCGACGAGGGCCTCGATACGGCGCACGCCCGAGCCGATGGACGACTCGCCCAGCAGCTTCACCAGGCCCAGCTGGGCGGTGTTGTGCACATGGGTGCCGCCGCACAGCTCCTTGGAGAAGTCGCCGATGGTCACGACGCGCACCCGCTCGCCGTACTTCTCGCCGAACTCGGCGATGGCGCCCTGCTTCTTGGCCTCGTCCAGGCTCATGATGTCGGCGCGCACGTCGAGGTCGCGGGCGAGCACCTCGTTGATCTTCTGCTCGACGTCGAGCATGACCGTCTGCGGCACGGCGGACGGCGAGCCGAAGTCGAAGCGGAAGCGGCCGGGCTGGTTCTCCGAGCCGGCCTGGGCGGCCGTCGGGCCGAGGGCGTCGCGCAGGGCCTGGTGGGTGAGGTGGGTGGCCGAGTGGGCGCGGGCGATGGCCTTGCGGCGGCGGGCGTCGATGGAGGCGTGGGCCTTGGCGCCGACGGTGACCTCGCCGACCTGGACGACGCCCTTGTGGACGTACACGCCCGGGACCGGCTTCTGGCAGTCGCGGACCTCGATGACGGCGCCGGAGTCCGCCTTGATGCGGCCGGTGTCGCCGATCTGGCCGCCGCCCTCGGCGTAGAACGGGGTGCGGTCGAGGACGATCTCGACCTCGTCGCCCTCGGTGGCGGCGGGCGAGGACACGCCGTCGACGAGGATGCCGACGACCGTGGACTCGCCCTCGGTGTCGGTGTAGCCGATGAAGTCGGTGGCGCCGGCCCGGTCGGCGATCTCGCGGTAGGCGCCCAGGTCGGCGTGGCCGGTCTTCTTGGCCTGGGCGTCGGCCTTGGCGCGCTCCCGCTGCTCCTTCATCAGGCGGCGGAAGCCCTCCTCGTCCACGGACAGCCCCTGCTCGGCGGCCATCTCCAGGGTGAGGTCGATCGGGAAGCCCCAGGTGTCGTGGAGCAGGAAGGCCTTGTCGCCGGGCAGCACGGTCCCGCCGGAGGCCTTGGTCTCGGCGACGGCGGTGTCGAGGATGTTGGTGCCGGCCTTCAGCGTCTTGAGGAAGGCGTTCTCCTCGGCGAGGGCGACCTTCTCGATGCGCTCGCGGTCGGTGATGAGCTCGGGGTACTGCCGGCCCATCATGCCGATCACGGTGTCGATCAGGTCCTTGACGACCGGGCCGGTGGCGCCGAGCAGGCGCATGTTGCGGATGGCGCGGCGCATGATGCGGCGCAGCACGTAGCCGCGGCCCTCGTTGCCCGGGGTGACGCCGTCGCCGATGAGCATGGTGGCGGTGCGCATGTGGTCGGTGACCACGCGCAGGGAGACGTCCGAGTCGTGGGCGTCGCCGTAGCGGACGCCGGTCAGCTCGGTGGCCTTGTCGATCACGGCCATGGAGGTGTCGATCTCGTACATATTCTGCACGCCCTGCAGAATCATGGCGAGCCGCTCCAGGCCGAGGCCGGTGTCGATGTTCTTGCTCGGCAGGTCCCCGAGAATCTCGAAGTCCTCCTTGCCGGTGCCCTCGCCCCGCTCGTACTGCATGAAGACGAGGTTCCAGATCTCCACGTACCGCTCGTCGTTGACGGCGGGGCCGCCCTCGGCGCCGAACTCGGGGCCGCGGTCGTAGTTGATCTCGGAGCAGGGGCCGCACGGGCCGGGCACGCCCATGGACCAGAAGTTGTCCTTCTTGCCCAGGCGCTGGATGCGCTCGGCGGGGACGCCGACGACGTCGCGCCAGATCTGCTCGGCCTCGTCGTCGTCCTGGTAGACGGTGATCCACAGCCGCTCGGGGTCGAGGCCGTAACCACCCTTGTCCTGGGGCGTGGTGAGCAGCTCCCAGGCGAGCTTGATGGCGCCTTCCTTGAAGTAGTCGCCGAAGGAGAAGTTGCCGCACATCTGGAAGAACGTGCCGTGGCGCGTGGTCTTGCCGACCTCTTCGATGTCGGGCGTGCGCACGCACTTCTGCACGCTGGTGGCGCGGTCGAAGGGCGGCTTGACCTCGCCCAGGAAGTAGGGCTTGAAGGGCACCATGCCCGCCGGGACGAGCAGCAGAGTCGGGTCGTCCGCGATGAGCGACGCCGAAGGGACGACGGTGTGCCCGCGCTCCTCGAAGAAGCTCAGCCAGCGACGGCGGATCTCAGCCGACTCCATCAGTGGTCCTCATTCCGGTTGTACGGGTTCTTCTGGTGTGCCGGGCCCTCGACGTGCTCGGGGCCGGTGCGGTTCTCGATGGCGGCGTACCGCCGGGGCGGGGGGAGCGCGCGGTCGGCGACCGGGGCGTTGAGGCCGAGCGCGTCTCCCAGCTCGGCCTCCCGCTGGACCATGTTGTCGCGGACGTCGAGCGCGAAGCCCACCGCGCGGTCCTTGAGCCGGTGGCCGGCCTCGATCGCCTTGTTCGCCGCGGTCACGGCGAGGTTCTCGGGGGTCAGTTGCTTCAGCTTCCGGTTGACCTTGGTGGTGGCCCACACTCCGGCGGCCACGCCACTGGTGAACCAGAACGTACGACGGAACATCCCTGGATCAGTCCCTCTTCCCGCGGGGGTTGCGCTTCGCTCGCCGCGCGGCCGGGACGGTGCGGCCCACGATCACGGTACGCCTCGGCGTCCCGGCGGGCTCGCCGTCCCGGCGGCCGGCGATCGCCTTGCGCACCCCGTACCCGAAGGCCGCGACCTTCACCAGGGGGCCGCCGAAGGTGGAGGCGACGGTGGTCGACAGGGCCGAGGCGTTCGACGTGACCTCCTGGACATCGGAGGCGATGGCGTCCACCCGGTCGATCTGGGTCTGCGCGGAGCGCACCGCCGCGGAGGCGTCGGCCAGCAGCGGGACGGCCTGGTCGGTCACGTCCGCCACGAGCTTGGTGGTCGCCCTGAGCGTCTGGGCCAGCCTCGCCAGCGCGACGGCGAGGAAGGAGACCAGGATCGCCCAGAAGACGGCCACCAGGATTCCGGCCACCTCTCCACCGGACACTGTGTGCACCCGCTCCCTGAAACGTGTCTGAGCATCGGAAAAGTCGTGCACCGAGCCTATCGCGCCGAGGGTGCGGCTCCGTACCGGATTGGTGTCCGCGACCGTGGGGCCGCGTGCGCCGGCGGTGCCGCGCGGGCCGGTGCGGCCGGGCGGGGAGCCCCGCACATGCGTGAGCCCGCCGCCTCGCCCGCCCGGAAGGGCGGGGAGACGGCGGGCCGGGGTACCGCGCGCCTGCCGGGGTCAGCGGGCGTAGTACTCGACGACGAGCTGCTCGTCGCAGATCACCGGGATCTCCTTGCGGTTCGGCTCGCGGTCCAGGCGGAACGCCAGGGCCTTGAGGTTCACCTGCAGGTAGCGCGGGGTCTCGCCGTCGGGGGCGAAACCGCCCTCGCGGGCGATCTGGAAGAGCGTCTTGTCCTTGCTGCGGTCGCGGACCTGGACGACGTCGTCGGGACGGACGACGAAGGACGGCTTGTCGACCTTCTTGCCGTTGACCTGGATGTGGCCGTGGACGACCATCTGGCGGGCCTGGTAGATCGTGCGGGCGATGCCCGAACGCAGGACCAGCGCGTCGAGGCGCTTCTCCAGCTCCACGATCAGGGCCTCACCGGTCTTGCCCTGGACCTTGGCCGCGCGCTCGTAGGCGCGGACCAGCTGGCGCTCGGAGATGTCGTACTGGGCGCGCAGGCGCTGCTTCTCCAGCAGACGGACCTTGTAGTCCGAGTTCTGCTTGCGGCCGCGGCCGTGCTCACCCGGCGGGTAAGGACGGGCCTCGAAGTACTTGACGGCCTTCGGGGTCAGCGCGATGCCGAGGGCACGCGACTTCTTGACCTTGGGGCGGGACTGATTCGCCACTGTCTCTGTCTCTTTTCCGTGGTTTCCGGCTCACCAGGGTTAAGGGAGGTCGCATCCGCAGCCGGGGAATCCCTGCGGGCCCGAGGGACCCGCCGGGCAGCCGCTCCCCGGTCTGGGCACATACGTGCAGCACGCGAGTGGCCCACCGACCTCTCCCGGGAATCCGGGTGGTGGTGGGCTGCCCGCGACACCGTTCGACGGTGCGCGACGCTCCTGGAGATCCCCGCCCGGGGGCCGGGTCTCCGGCTGGATGTCCCGCTCTGGTGACGCCGGCTTCCCCGGGAAGGGGCCGGACACGGGACGCAGCACTTCGCGGAAGTCTACCGCGCGCTCAGGTCCGCCTGCGACCGAGGTGTTTCCTGGTCCACTCGACGGCGTCCGCGTACCGCGCCTCGGCGCCGTGCCGGGTGGGGGCGTAGTACTCGCGGTCCTTGAGGGCGTCCGGGGCGTACTGCTGGGCGGCGATGCCCTCGGGCAGGTCGTGCGGGTACACGTACCCCTGGCCGTGCCCGAGCTTGCCCGCGCCCCGGTAGTGGCTGTCGCGCAGATGCGGCGGCACCGGCCCGGCCAGCCCCTTGCGCACGTCCTCCAGGGCGGCGCCGATCGCGGTGGTCGCGGAGTTGGACTTGGGGGCGAGGGCGAGGGCGATGGTGGCGTGGCTGAGGGTGAGGGCGGCCTCGGGGAAGCCGATCATGGCGACGGCCTGGGCGGCGGCGACCGCGATGGGCAGGGCGTTCGGGTCGGCGAGGCCGATGTCCTCGCTGGCGGAGATCATCAGGCGGCGGGCGATGAAGCGCGGGTCCTCGCCGGCCTCGATCATGCGGGCCAGGTAGTGCAGGGCGGCGTCGACGTCGGAGCCGCGGATGGACTTGATCAGGGCGCTGGCGACGTCGTAGTGCTGGTCGCCGTCGCGGTCGTACTTCACCGCCGCGCGGTCGACCGTCTCCTCCAGGGTGGCGAGGGAGATCTCCGTCTCGCCCTTGTCGAGGGCGGCCCCGGCGGCGGCCTCCAGGGCGGTCAGGGCGCGGCGGGCGTCGCCGCCGGCGATCCGCAGCAGGTGCTCCTCGGTGTCCTCGGGGAGGGTGACGGCGTCCCTCAGGCCGCGCTCGTCGGTGATCGCCCGCTTGAGCAGGCCCCGGACGTCGTCGTCGGTGAGGGGTTCGAGGGTGAGCAGGAGGGAGCGGGAGAGCAGGGGCGAGATCACCGAGAAGTACGGGTTCTCGGTGGTGGCCGCGATCAGGGTCACCCAGCGGTTCTCGACCGCCGGGAGCAGGGAGTCCTGCTGGGCCTTGCTGAAGCGGTGGATCTCGTCGAGGAAGAGGACGGTCTCCTTGCCGTACCCGCCGGAGGCGCGGCGGGCGCCGTCGATGACCGCGCGGACCTCCTTCACGCCCGCGGTGATCGCCGACAGTTCGACGAAGCGCTTGTCGGTGGCCTTGGAGACGACGTACGCCAGGGTCGTCTTGCCGGTGCCGGGCGGGCCCCAGAGGATCACCGAGGAGGGGCCGGCGGGGCCGGAGGCGCCCTCGCCGACCAGCCGGCGCAGAGGCGAGCCGGGTTTCAGCAGGTGCTGCTGGCCCACCACCTCGTCCAGGGTGCGCGGACGCATCCGTACCGCCAGGGGGCTGCCGGCCGGATCCTTCTCCTGACGTTCTTCTGCTGCGGCGGTGAACAGGTCGGGCTCCACGTCGGCAACCCTAAATCACCGCGCCGGCGACGCGACGGGCGCTGTCAGCCGGTCCAGAAGTCCCACCAGCGGGTCAGGACCAGCATGCCGATGATGCCGATGTGCAGCACGGGCAGGACCCAGGTGAACTCGCCGAAGAAGCCCTTGAGCCAACCCGGCGCGGGCAGGAACCCCGTGCGGACGTTGAAGGACGTCACGTACCAGAACATGACGATCGTGGCGACCCAGGCGAGGCAGCACCACAGGCACAGCGCGTTGATCCGGTACAGGGACTGGAACGTCAGCCAGGCGCAGAAACCGACGCCGAAGAGCGTGCCCGCGTTGAAGGTGAGCCAGTACCAGCGCGGGAAGCGGGCCCGGGCGAGCAGGCTCATGCCGACGCAGACGACGACGCCGTAGGCGACGAGGCCGAGCATGGGGTTGGGGAACCCGAAGACCGAGGCCTGGTCGCTCTCCATGACGCTGCCGCAGGAGACCACGGGGTTGAGGCTGCACCCCGGGGTGAAGGTCCGGCCCTCCACCTTGGCTTCCAGCAGCTTGAACTTGTCGATCGTGATGACCCACGCGGCGAGCAGTCCGGCCGCGCCCGTGATCACCAGCAGCAGCGCGAAGGCGCGGCTGCCGCCCTCGGCGCGCGGCGCGGCGGCCGTGCGCTCCGGCGAGGAGGCGGGCTCGGTGGAGACGTCGTTGACTGTCGTCTTGCTCATCACGCCGTTCCGTCACTTGAGAGCTGGAACATCTTCGGGCAAGGCCATTGTGCCGCACGCGTGCCCGCGTCCACCGTTCGACGGACACAACAGCAGACGTGGAGCCGTCCCCGAACGTTCGATTCCGGCCGAATTTGATGAGCATGACAACGCGCGGGGCGTGTTCGCGGCGGACGTGCGCGGACCGTGCGAGCGGTACCGGGAGGTGACCGCCGCCGGCGGCACCGAGCTGGGCATTCGGCGGGGCGGGCGAGCGGGCCGCGGGAGAATCCCGCGGGGCGGCCGGCGCGGGACGCGGGCGAGGTGTCCGTGCCCGGCCCGGATGCGGCGACCGGCACGCGCGCGGCGCGCTCGCGCGCCGGCATCGTCCGGCGGGACGAACCCGCGCTCGCGGAGTTGACGGCCGGGCGGGGCGTCCGGCCGCCGGCTTCCCGCCGGGGCCGCGGTGACGGGCGCGACGCGGTACGGGCTTCCCGGCCGGTGGCGGGCGCCGGTCCCCCGGCGCCCCCTCGGCGTGCCGGATGCGCTAGCCGAGCCGCGCCTCCAGCTCCGCCACGATCTCGTTCACGCCGATCGCCGTCTGCTCGCCGGACTCCATGTCCTTGAGCTGGACGACGCCCTCGGCGAGGTCGCGTTCCCCGGCGACGACGGCGTAGCGGGCGCCGCTGCGGTTGGCGTTCTTCATGGCGCCCTTGAGGCCCTTGCCGCCGTAGGAGAAGTCGGCGGCGATGCCGTTCTTGCGCAACTCGGTGACCTTGGCGAACAGCACGCGGCGGGCCTCCTCGCCGAGCGGGACGGCGAACACGCTGGTGGCGGCGGGCAGCTCGAGCTCGACGCCCTCGGCCTCCAGGGCCAGCACCGTGCGGTCCACGCCGAGGGCCCAGCCCACGGACGGCAGCGCGGGGCCGCCGATCATCTCCGACAGGCCGTCGTAGCGGCCGCCGCCGCCCACCGCGGACTGCGATCCCAGACCGTCGTGGACGAACTCGAAGGTCGTACGGGTGTAGTAGTCCAGACCGCGCACCAGCTTCGGGTCGTCCTCGAAGGCCACGCCCGCCGCCGCGATCAGCTCGCGGACCTCCTCGTGGTACGCCTTGCAGGCGTCGCAGAGGTAGTCACGCAGCAGCGGGGCTCCCGCCAGCTGCTTCTGGACCGACTCGCGCTTGTCGTCCAGGACCCGCAGCGGGTTGATCTCGATGCGCCGGCGCGTGTCCTCGTCCAGGTCCAGGCCGCGCAGGAACTCCTGCAGCTCCGCGCGGTACACCGGGCGGCACTCCTTGTCGCCCAGGCTGTTGAGGAGGATGCGGAAGTTCCGCAGGCCCAGCGAGCGGTACGCCTGGTCGGCCAGGATGATCAGCTCGGCGTCCAGCGCCGGGTCCTCGGCGCCGATCGCCTCGGCGCCGACCTGCGAGAAGTGGCGGTAGCGGCCCTTCTGGGGGCGCTCGTAGCGGTAGTACGAGCCCGAGTACCACAGCTTGACCGGGAGGTTGCCCGCCTTGTGCAGGTTGGCCTCCAGGGCGGCGCGCAGCACGGAGGCCGTGCCCTCCGGACGCAGGGCGAGCCTGTCGCCGCCCTTGGTCTCGAAGGCGTACATCTCCTTGGTCACGATGTCGGTCGACTCGCCGACCCCGCGCGCGAACAGCTCGACGTTCTCGAAGCCGGGCGTCTCGATGTAGCCGTACCCGGAGGTGCGCAGCGGCGCGGCGATGGCCTCGCGGACCGCCAGGTACGTGGCGGAGTCCGGCGGGATCAGGTCGTACGTGCCCTTGGGGGCCTTGAAGGTGCTCACGGAAGGTCTCTCGTCACATTCCTCGTCGGGGAGCCTCGGCGGCGCCGCTGTCCCGGCGGCCCGCCGCCACCTGCCGCAGGTAGGGGTTGGTGGCGCGCTCCTGGCCGATGGTCGTCTGGGGGCCGTGGCCGGACAGCACCACGGTCGAGTCGTCGAGCGGCAGGCACACGCGGGCCAGCGAGTCGAGGATCTCGGCCATGTCGCCGCCGGGCAGGTCGGTGCGTCCGATGGAGCCGGCGAACAGCAGGTCGCCCGAGAACAGGATCGGCGGGACGTCCGCCGCCTCGGGCATGCCGAAGGTCACCGACCCCTTGGTATGGCCCGGCGCGTGCGACACGGTGAACTCCAGCCCCGCCAGTTCCAGCTTCGCGCCGTCGGCCAGCTCCCTGACGTCGTCCGGCTCCCCCACGGTCAGCTCGCCCATGAGCGGCATCCCGATGGAACGGCCGAGCGCCTTCTCCGGGTCGCCCATCATGTACCGGTCCTCGGGGTGGATCCAGGCCGGTACGTCGTGCGCGCCGCACACCGGGACGACCGAGGCCACGTGGTCGATGTGGCCGTGGGTGAGGACGACGGCGACGGGCTTGAGCCGATGCTTCCGGACCGCTTCCTCCACGCCCCGGGCGGCCTGGTGGCCGGGGTCGATGATCACGCACTCCTCACCGGCGGCGGGGGCGACGAGATAGCAGTTCGTCCCCCAGGCCCCGGCGGGGAACCCGGCAATGAGCACGATCGTCCTTCGTTGTGTCGGTACGGGGGCGCTCTCCGGTGGTCGCGCCTGCTGTCAGAGCCTACCGGCGCTGCCGATTCCTCAGCGAACCCATATACGGTACGGGGCACACGCATGCGGTCGGCTCACAGGGCGCACGCGTACCGGTCGGCATACGAGACGCATGAGGAGAGAACCCGGTGGTCAGCCAGGAGCAGCGGCGGCGTCAGCTCGCCCGGGAGAAGTTCTTGCGGCAGCAGCAGCGGCGCACCCAGGCGCGGCGCAGGGCGCGCACGCGCAACGCGGTGATCGCGTCGGTGCTCGGCGTGGTCCTGGTGGGCAGCCTCGCGCTGTACACGACCGGGGTCCTGGAGGGAGACGACGACCGGGCCGAGGCCGGCGCGGAGGTCACGCCCAGCGCCTCGGCGAGCAAGCCCGAGGACCCGTGCGAGAAGCCCGCCGCGGGCAAGGCCACGTCGAAGACCTGGAAGAAGGAGCCGGCGATGGCCATCGACAAGTCGGCGAAGTACACGATGACGCTCGCGACGACCTGCGGCGAGATAGACATCGCGCTGAAGGCGTCGGCGGCGCCGCACACCGTCAACTCCTTCCACTTCCTCGCCGGGAAGGGCTTCTTCGACCACACCAAGTGCCACCGGCTCACCACCAGCGGCATCTACGTGCTGCAGTGCGGCGACCCGACGGGCAGCGGCAGCGGCGGCCCCGGCTACACGATCCCCGACGAGAACCTGAAGGACGAGAGCCTGAAGGACAACGTCTACCCGGCGGGCACGGTGGCGATGGCGAACACCGGGCAGAAGAACAGCGGTGGCAGCCAGTTCTTCCTGGTGTACCAGGACAGTCAGCTGCCGCCCAGCTACACACCGTTCGGCACCGTCTCGGACGCGGGGATGAAGGTGCTGAAGAAGATCGCCGCCGCGGGTGAGAGCACGGGCGCCGGGGACGGCGCCCCGAACGCGACGGTCGTGATCGACAAGGCGACGGTCACCGAATCCTGACCCCCAACTGCGAAATTTCGGTCGCGCGGGATGCGGACAGGCCGCCCGCCGGTCGCCTATGTTGGCCGTGACGAAACTGTGGACGATGCCCGGGGGAGCTCTTCGGCCCCCTGGTGGGCATCATGTGGAGGAGGCGCTGTGAGCAGCGACCCGTGGGGCCGCGTCGACGAGACGGGGACCGTGTACGTGCGTACGGCCGACGGCGAGCAGGTCGTCGGTTCCTGGCAGGCCGGCTCCCCCGAGGAGGCACTGGCCTACTTCGAGCGCAAGTACGAGGGCCTGGTTGTCGAGATCGGCCTCCTCGAGAAGCGGGTGAGGACCACCGACCTGTCGGCGAAGGACGCCCTGGCCGCCATCGACCACCTCCGGGAGCAGGTCGACGCGCACCACGCCGTGGGCGATCTGGACGCTCTCAGGGCCCGGCTGGACAAGCTCGTGGAACTGGTGGAGGCGCGCCGCGAGGAGCGCAAGGCGCAGCGGGCCCGGCAGTCCGACGAGGCGCGTCAGGCCAAGGAGGCGCTGGTCGCGGAGGCCGAGGAGCTCGCCCGGTCCGACCAGTGGCGGGCGGCCGGGGAGCGGCTGCGGGCCCTGGTGGACACCTGGAAGGGCCTGCCGCGGCTGGACCGCAAGTCCGACGACGAGCTGTGGCACCGGTTCTCGCACGCGCGGTCGGCGTTCTCCAAGCGGCGCAAGCAGCACTTCGCGCAGCTGGACGCGCAGCGCGAGGAGGCCCGCAGGGTCAAGGAGCGGCTGGTCGCCGAGGCCGAGGCGCTGTCGGACTCGACGGACTGGGGTCCGACGGCCGCGCGCTACCGCGAGCTGATGGCCGAGTGGAAGGCCGCGGGCCGCGCCCAGCGCGAGCACGAGGACGAGCTGTGGAACCGCTTCCGCGGCGCCCAGGACGTCTTCTTCGCCGCCCGCAGCTCGGTGTTCGCCGAGCGCGACGCCGAACAGGCGGAGAACCTCAAGCTCAAGGAGGAGCTGGCCCAGGAGGCCGAGAAGCTGCTGCCGATCACGGACCTGAAGGCGGCCCGCGCCGCGTTCCGCGCGATCAACGAGCGCTGGGAGGCCATCGGCCACGTGCCGCGTGACGCCCGGCCGAGGGTCGAGGGCCGGATGCACGCGGTGGAGCGGGCGCTGCAGGAGGCCGAGGAGGCCGAGTGGCGCCGGACCAACCCGGAGGCGCGCGCGCGTGCGGAGGGTCTGACCGGCCAGCTCCAGGCCGCCGTGGACAAGCTGAGGTCCCAGATCGAGCAGGCCCGCGCCCAGGGCAACGACGCCAAGGCCGAGAAGCTGGAGAAGGAGCTTCAGGGCCGCCAGGCGCTGCTGGACCAGGCGCTGAAGGGGCTGCAGGAGTTCGGCGGCTGACGCCGGCGCCGGCGCACGACGGCGAGGGGCTCCCGTACCCGGGTACGGGAGCCCCTCGCCGTCGTGGGCGCGTCCTCGGGGCCGCTACGACCGGTTGCGTGCCGACGTCACCCGGTACACGTCGTACACGCCCTCCACGCCCCGGACCGCCTTGAGCACGTGCCCCAGATGCTTGGGGTCGCCCATCTCGAAGGTGAAGCGGGAGGTGGCGACGCGGTCGCGGGAGGTCTGGACGGCCGCGGAGAGGATGTTGACGTGCTGGTCGGACAGCACCCGCGTGACGTCCGACAGCAGCCGGGAGCGGTCCAGGGCCTCGACCTGGATGGCGACCAGGAACACCGAGGACTGCGTGGGCGCCCATGCGACGTCGAGGATGCGCTCGGGCTCGCGGGACAGTGACTCCACGTTGACGCAGTCGCTGCGGTGAACCGATACTCCGCTGCCCCGCGTGACGAAACCGATGATGGGATCGCCGGGCACGGGCGTGCAGCACCGGGCGAGCTTCACCCAGACGTCCTCGACGCCCTTGACGATCACGCCGGGGTCGGCGCTGGCGCGGCGCTTGCGGCCGCGGCCGCGGGACGGCGGTACCGCCTCGTCGATCTCCTCGCTGGCGGCCTCTTCGCCGCCGAGGGCCTGGACGAGCTTCTGCACGATGTTCTGCGCGGAGACGTGGCCCTCGCCGATCGCCGCGTACAGCGCGGAGATGTCCGCGTAGCGCATCTCGTGCGCGAGCGTCACCAGGGAGTCGCCGGTCAGGATGCGCTGGATCGGCAGGTTCTGCTTGCGCATCGCGCGGACGATGGCGTCCTTGCCCTGCTCGATCGCCTCGTCCCGGCGCTCCTTGGAGAACCACGCCCGGATCTTGTTGCGGGCGCGCGGCGACTTCACGAAGCCGAGCCAGTCGCGGGAGGGGCCCGCGCCGGGCGCCTTGGAGGTGAAGACCTCGACCAGGTCGCCGTTGTCCAGTGTGGATTCGAGCGGTACCAGACGGCCGTTGACCCGGGCTCCTATGGTGCGGTGGCCGACCTCGGTGTGCACGGCGTACGCGAAGTCGACCGGGGTGGCACCGGCCGGGAGGGCTATGACGTCACCCTTCGGGGTGAAGACGAAGACCTCGTTGCGGGAGAGGTCGAAGCGCAGCGACTCCAGGAACTCGCTGGGGTCCTCGGTCTCCTTCTGCCAGTCGAGGAGCTGCCGCAGCCACGCCATGTCGTTGACGGCGGCCGCGTCCTTGCCGGCCTTGCCGGCGGGCTTGGGCGCGTCGGTGCGGATCTTGGAGGCGCCGGCGACGGCCTCCTGCTTGTACTTCCAGTGCGCGGCGATGCCGTACTCGGCGCGGCGGTGCATGTCGAACGTGCGGATCTGCAGCTCGACCGGCTTGCCGCCCGGGCCGATGACCGTCGTGTGCAGCGACTGGTACATGTTGAACTTGGGCATCGCGATGTAGTCCTTGAACCGGCCGGGGACCGGGTTCCATCGCGCGTGCACCGTGCCGAGGGCCGCGTAGCAGTCGCGGACGGTGTCCACCAGGACGCGGATGCCCACCAGGTCGTAGATCTCCGCGAAGTCACGGCCGCGGACGATCATCTTCTGGTAGACGCTGTAGTAGTGCTTGGGGCGGCCGGTGACGGTCGCCTTGATGCGGGCGGCCCGCAGGTCCTGCTGCACCTCGTCGGTGACGACGGCGAGGTACTCGTCGCGCTTGGGGGCGCGCTCGGCGACGAGGCGGACGATCTC
The DNA here is from genome assembly GCF_039533365.1 of Streptomyces glaucus. Classification (NCBI taxonomy): domain Bacteria; kingdom Bacillati; phylum Actinomycetota; class Actinomycetes; order Kitasatosporales; family Streptomycetaceae; genus Streptomyces; species Streptomyces glaucus. Next base: position 38,579 of record NZ_BAAATK010000032.1, on the reverse strand, counting down.
GTCGTACATCTTGGGGTAGAGGATCGCGAAGGCGAGGTCCTCCAGCTCCCACTTGATGGTGTTCATGCCCAGGCGGTGGGCGAGGGGCGCGTAGATCTCCAGGGTCTCGCGCGCCTTCTTCTCCTGCTTCTCGCGCTTGAGGTAGCGCATGGTGCGCATGTTGTGCAGGCGGTCGGCGAGCTTGATGACCAGGACGCGCGGGTCCTTGGCCATCGCCACGACCATCTTGCGCACCGTCTCGGCCTGCGCGGCCTCGCCGAACTTGACCTTGTCCAGCTTGGTGACGCCGTCGACGAGCAGGGCGACCACGTCGCCGAAGTCGCGGCGCAGGTCCTCCAGGCCGTACTCGGTGTCCTCGACGGTGTCGTGCAGCAGGCCCGCCATCAGCGTGGCCGGGTCCATGCCGAGTTCGGCGAGGATGGTGGTGACGGCGAGCGGGTGCGTGATGTAGGGGTCGCCGCTCTTGCGTTTCTGGCCGCGGTGCCAGCGTTCGGCGACCTGGTAGGCGCGTTCGATCTGGCGGAGGGTGGAGTTCTCGATCTTCGGGTCGTTGCCGCGCACGATCCGCAGCAGCGGCTCCAGGACCGGGTTGTAGGGGTTCGCGCGCTGGACGCCGAGCCGGGCGAGGCGGGCGCGGACGCGGTTGGAGGAGCCGGAGCGGACGGGCTGTCCGGAGGACTGGCGGACCGCGGGGGGCGCGGGCTTGGGACGGGCCTGCTCGGCGGGCTTGTCGACGGGCGCGGACGGGGCGTGCCGCACCGGCCCGCGGGTGTCGTTCTTCGCGTGCGGCGCGTTCGGCGCGGGCTTCGCCGCGGCTGCCGAGGCGGACTCGGGCTTGGCGGCGGTCAGGTGCTGGGCCTCGTCTGGCAAGAGGACTCCTCGTGCGCGATCCGGGTCCCCCGGTCAGGCTCCGGAGACCCCATGGTAGCGATCCTGGGTCCCAGGAGCGCCTTCCGGCCACGGTGAGGACCGTGTACCCGGGAAACGCGGGAGGCGGACACCGGATTCCTCCGGGTCCGCCTCTTCGGTGGCGCACCGGTGTACACCGGTGCGCCCAGGGGTTTCTAGACCGTGAGCAGCGCTTCCAGCGGGGCGCCGGCCAGGGCCGGTTCCAGGCGGGCCCGGCCGCCGAGGAAGTCCAGTTCCATCAGGACGGCGAGGCCCGCGACCTCGGCACCCGCCCTGCGGATGAGCTGGATCGAGGCCTCGGCGGTGCCGCCGGTGGCGAGGACGTCGTCGACGATCAGGACGCGGTCGTCGGCGGCCAGGTCCTCGGCGTGCACCTCGATCTCCGCCGAGCCGTACTCCAGGTCGTACGCCTGGCCGAGGGTGGCTCCGGGGAGCTTGCCCGCCTTGCGGACGGGGATGAAGCCGAGGCCGGCGCGGACGGCGACCGGGGCGCCGAGGATGAAGCCCCGGGCCTCCAGGCCGACGATCTTGGTGGCGCCGGTGCGCTCGGCGATCGACGCGAGCGCGTCGGTGAGCGCGCTGAACGCCGCCGGGTCCGCCAGGAGCGGGGTGATGTCCTTGAACGTCACGCCCGGCTCCGGGTAGTCGGCCACGTCCCGGATGCGGCTGAGCAGCAGCGTCCTGATGTCGGTGAGCCCGGTCATCGGCGCTTCCCCGAGGGTCGGCCACGGCCCCGGCTGCGGGACGCGGGCTGGTTGCGCGGGCCGACGACCGCGGGGGCGGCGTCCTCGGGCTCGTCGGCGTACGGCTCGTCGGCGGCGTCCCGGGTCTCCTCCGGGGACTCGCCCTGCTCCGCGGCCTGGGCCCGCTTGGCCAGCACCCGCTTCCTGAGCGCCTTCATCTGCGGCTCGCGCTCCTTGAAGTCGGCGACGAGCGGCGTGGCGATGAAGATCGAGGAGTACGCGCCGGCCGCGAGGCCGACGAACAGCGACAGCGAGATGTCGTTGAGCATGCCGGCGCCGAGGACGCCGCCGCCGATGAACAGCAGGCCCGCCACCGGCAGCAGCGCGACCACCGTGGTGTTGATGGACCGCACCAGGGTGCTGTTGATCGAGCGGTTGGCGACGTCGCTGTAGGTCCAGCGGGTCTGCTTGGTGATGTCCTTGGTCTGTTCCTTGAGGCTGTCGAAGACGACCACCGTGTCGTAGAGCGAGTAACCGAGGATCGTCAGCAGACCGATCACCGTGCCGGGCGTGACCTCGAAGCCGACGAGGGCGTAGATGCCGGTGGTGATGGTGATGTCATGGATCAGCGCGACGAACGCGGCCAGCGCCATCCGCCACTCGAAGGCGATCGCCAGGTAGATCACCACGAGGAGCAGGAAGATGCCGAGGCCCTGCCAGGCCTTGTCCGCGATCTGGTCACCCCAGCTGGGGCCGACCAGGTCGGCGTTGATCTGCTCGGCGTCGACCTTCAGGTCCGCGGAGAGGTCGGCCTTGATCTGGTCGGCCTTGTCGGTGTCGATGCCGGCGACCTGGATGCGCAGGCTGCCGTCGCCGAGCTTCTGGACGATCGCGTCGTGCCCGGAGGCCTCCTCCGCGTACCTCTCCGCCTGGGACACCGAGACGCTGGTGTTCTTCGGCGTGGTGAAGACGGCACCGCCCTGGAACTCGATGCCCATGTTCAGGCCGCGCACCGCCAGGCCGACGATGGCCGTGATGGTGATCAGGATCGAGATGCCGTACCAGATCTTGCGGTTCTTGACGAAGTCGTAGCCGACCTCGCCACGGTGCAGTCGGGCGCCGAGGTTGCCGAGTTTCGACATCGCTCACGCCTCCTTCGTCTCGACGGGGCCAGCGGGACGACGGGTGCGGCGCAGCGGCGGCTTGGCACCCAGGCTCTTCGGGTCCAGGCCGGACCACTTGTGGCCGCTCGCGAAGAACGTGCGGCGGGCCATCAGCGTGAGCAGCGGCTTGGTGAAGAGGAAGACGACCACCACGTCGAGCAGGGTGGTCAGGCCGAGCGTGAACGCGAAGCCCTGGACCTTGCCGACGGTGACGATGAAGAGCACCGCGGCGGCGAGGAACGACACGAAGTCGGAGACCAGGATGGTGCGCCGGGCGCGCGGCCAGGCCCGCTCGACGGCGGGACGCAGCGAACGGCCCTCGCGGATCTCGTCGCGGACGCGTTCGAAGTACACGATGAACGAGTCCGCTGTGATGCCGATCGCGACGATCGCGCCGCACACGGCCGGCAGGTTCAGCGCGAAGCCGATGGCCGGACCGAGCAGCGACATGATCACGTAGGTGAGGACGGCGGAGACCAGCAGCGAGAAGATGGCGATGATCGACAGGCCGCGGTAGTAGACCAGCAGGTAGATCACGACCAGGGCGAGGCCGATGGCGCCGGCGATCAGACCGGCCTGCAGCTGCTCGCCGCCGAGCGCGGCGGTGACGGTGTTGACGCTGTCCTCCTTGAAGGTCAGCGGCAGGGCGCCGTAGGACAGCATGTTGGCGAGGCTCTGCGCGGACTCCTGGGTGAAGTTGCCGGAGATCTCCGCGTTGCCGCCGGTCAGCGCCTGGCTGACGTACGGGTCGGAGACGACCTCGCCGTCCAGGACGATGGCGAACTGGTTCTGCGGGGACTGGTTCTGGGCCAGCTTGCCGGTGATGCTCGCGAACTTCTTGGAGCCCGAGGACGTGAAGTCCATCTGGACCGTCCAGCCCGCACCGGTCTGGGTGTTGAAGACGGCCTGGGCCTTCTTGACGTCCGTGCCGTCGACCTCGGCGGGGCCGAGGATGTACTTCTGCCACTGACCCTGCGCGTTCTGGCCGCAGGCCACGGTGGAGTCGGTGGGCTTGGCGCCGTCCCCGGCGGCGGCACGGGCCGCCTTGTCGGTGCAGTCGAGCGCGGCGTACGCGGCCTGCAGCCCGCTGTCCGCCTCGGTGCCGCCGGCGCTCGCGGAGGGGGAGGCGCTCGCGGAGGCGCTCGCGCTCGCGGAGGCGCTGGGCGTGGCGTCCGCCTTCAGGGCGTCGGTGACCGCACGGCCCTGGGAGGTGGGGCTCGACGACGGGGACGTGGAGCCGGACGCGGACGGGGACGAGCTCGCCGCGTCCTTGTCGGTGGCCTTGTCCTCGTCCGAGGCGCCGCCGGAGGCGCTCGGCGAGGGGTCGGCCGTCGCGCCGCCGGAGACCTCGGTGGCGACGACCGGGCGGAAGTAGAGCTTGGCGGTGGTGCCGACCTGTTCCCGGGCCTGCTCGGAGTTCGTGCCCTTGGGAATGTTGACGATGATGTTCCTGGAGCCCTGGGTCTGCACCTCGGCCTCGGACACACCCAGACCGTTGACACGGCGGTTCATGATGTCGACCGCGGTGTCCATGTTGGTCTTGTTGATCGCGGACTCCTGGCCCGCCTCCGGGACGGCCCGGAGCGTGATGCTCGTACCGCCGGCCAGGTCGATGCCGAGGCGCGGGGTGGTGTGCCCGGAGGCGAACATGCCTCCGGTGAGCGCCACGATGGCGATCAGGATCAGGGCCAGCGAGCGCCCCGGTTTGCTCTGGGCGCTCGCGTTCCGGCCCTTTTTGGGTGCTGCCACCTTCTCGTACTCCCTCTCGGGCCGCCTCGCGCCGGGTCGGCGGACGGGCGGCCATGACATGGTGTCGGGATCCCGTGCGAGCCGCGCAGGGTCCGGGGCGCGCGGGCATGGCCCGCGCGCCCCGGGGCACGGCTACTTCGCGTCGGAGTCGCCGTCGGTCTTCTTCGGCTGTGCGTCCGTCCTCACCTCGTCGGGCACGACGGCGTCGGCCGGCTCGCCGGCCGGGTCCTTCTTGCCGAGGTCGACGGACTTGTCGTCGGAGGCGGCGGCAGCGTCGGCGGGCTCGTCGGTCCCGGTGAGGGAGGAGGCGTCGTCCGGGACGATGTCGGCGTCGGACTTCAGGTCGTGCTCGATGCCGTGGACGATGCGGTTGTACTCGTCGTCGGACAGGACGGCGCCGATCGCGTTCTTGGCGAAGAGCAGCTCGACGCCCGGACCGGCGTCGAGGAGGACCGTGTCCTCGTTGACCTCCTTGACCGTGGCGTACATGCCCCCGATCGTGCGGACGCCGGAACCGGGCTGCATCTGGTTCCGCATCTCGATGGCCTGCTGCTGCTTCTTCTTGGCCGACCGGGTCATCAGGAACATGGCCCCGATGAGCACGATGAACGGGAGGAGGGTCACGAGACTCACGGGTCGGTACTTCCTTCACACGACCGCGATGGTGAGCGGCCTGATGGTTGGGGGTATGCGTACCGCCGACGAAGGCGGCATCGGCGGAGTCTAAGCGAGTCCGCGCGCAGGGAACAACGCCCAGCATGGCACCGGGGTTCCTGCTCCGGCCACCGAGCTCGCCGGGCCGGCGCCCCCTCACGCCCCGAACAGATCCTGTTGTCCGTTTCCGCCGCCCTGCGCACGGGGCGGGGTCAGGCCGAGGTGCGCCCATGCGGCGGGCGTCGCGATCCGGCCACGCGGAGTACGGGCGAGCAGGCCCTCCCGGACGAGGAAGGGTTCGGCGACCTCCTCCACGGTCTCCCGCTCCTCCCCCACCGCGACGGCGAGCGTGGACAGGCCGACGGGGCCGCCGCCGAACAGCTTGAGCAGGGCCTCCAGGACGGCCCGGTCGAGGCGGTCCAGGCCGCGGGAGTCGACCTCGTAGACCGCGAGGGCGGCCGCGGCGATCTCCTTGGTGATCACACCGTCGGCCTTGACCTGGGCATAGTCGCGCACCCGGCGCAGCAGGCGGTTGGCGATGCGGGGCGTGCCGCGGGAGCGGCCGGCGATCTCGGCGGCGCCGTCCGGCTCGATCTCGACGTCCAGGAGGCCGGCCGAGCGGTGGATGACGCGTTCCAGTTCGGCCGGTTCGTAGAACTCCATGTGCGCGGTGAAGCCGAAGCGGTCGCGCAGCGGGGGCGGCAGCAGGCCCGCGCGGGTGGTGGCGCCGACCAGGGTGAACGGCGGCAGTTCGAGCGGGATGGCGGTGGCGCCCGGTCCCTTGCCGACGATGACGTCGACGCGGAAGTCCTCCATCGCCATGTAGAGCATCTCCTCGGCGGGCCGGGACATGCGGTGGATCTCGTCGAGGAAGAGGACCTCGCCCTCCTGGAGGGAGGACAGGATCGCGGCGAGGTCGCCGGCGTGCTGGATGGCGGGGCCGGAGGTGATGCGGATGGGGGCGCCCATCTCGGCCGCGATGATCATCGAGAGGGTGGTCTTGCCGAGGCCGGGGGCGCCGGAGAGCAGGACGTGGTCGGCGGTGGCGCCGCGCGCGCGGGCGGCGCGCAGGACGAGGTCGAGCTGCTCGCGGACCTTCTCCTGGCCGATGAACTCGTCCAGGTCCTTGGGGCGCAGGGCGGCCTCGACCGCCTGGTCGTCACGGTCGGCGGCGGAGTCCACCAGCCGCTCCGCGGCGGGACCGACGGGCCGCTCGGGGGCGGGGCTGTCGGTCGTGTCGTCCCAGTTCATGTGTGCCTCGGAGGGTCGTGGATCGAAGGGTCGTGGATGGGAGGGCCAGGGGCCGGAGGGCCGCGGGTCAGCGGGCCCGGTTCAGCATCCGCAGGGCGGCCTTGAGCAGGTGGCCCACCTGGGGCGTGCCCCCGGCCGCCTCGGCCTGCGGGGCGACGGCGGCCACCGCCTCGTCGGCCTCGCGGGCCGCGTACCCGAGGCCGACGAGCGCGGCGTGCAGCTGGTCGCGCCAGCCGGCGGCGGCCGGTGCCCCGGCGGCCGGGGCGCCGACGGGCTCGCCCAGGCGGTCCTTCAGTTCCAGGAGCAGTTTCTGGGCGCCCTTCTTGCCGATGCCGGGGACCGCGGTGAGGGCCTTCTCGTCCCCGGTGGCCACGGCCCGGCGCAGGGCGTCCGGGGTGTGCACGGCCAGCATGGCCTGGGCCAGGCGGGGTCCCACCCCGCTCGCGGTCTGGAGCAGCTCGAAGACCTGGCGCTCGTCGTCGTCCGCGAAGCCGTACAGGGTGAGGGAGTCCTCGCGTACGACGAGGGAGGTGGCGAGCTTGGCGGGCTGGCCGGCGCGGAGCGCGGAGAGCGTGTTCGGGGTGCACTGGACGGCCATGCCGACGCCGCCGACCTCGATCACCGCGGCGTCGGGGGCGAGTGCGGCGACCGTGCCGCTGACGAAGGCGATCATGCCGTACGGCCTTTCGGTGCGTGCGGGGCGTTCGCCGCCGGCGGGGTCTTCGCCGTGTGCAGGGCGACGGCCCGCTGGAGACGGTTCTGGGCGGGGGCGCGCCAGATGTGGCAGATGGCGAGGGCGAGGGCGTCGGCGGCGTCGGCCGGCTTCGGGGGCGCGCCGAGTCTCAGCAGGCGGGTGACCATGGCGCCCACCTGGGCCTTGTCGGCGCGGCCGGTGCCGGTGACGGCGGCCTTGACCTCGCTGGGGGTGTGCAGGGCGACGGGGATGCCGCGGCGGGAGGCGCAGAGCAGGGCGACGGCGCTGGCCTGGGCGGTTCCCATGACCGTGCGGACGTTGTGCTGGCTGAAGACGCGCTCGACCGCCACGTATTCCGGCCGGTACTCGTCGATCCACTGTTCGATGCCCTGCTCGATGGCGACGAGGCGGTCGCCGAGGTCCGCGTCCACGGGCGTGCGGACGACGCCGACGCCGAGCATCGTGAGCGGCCGCCCCGCGACCCCCTCGACGACACCGACGCCGCACCGCGTCAGTCCCGGGTCCACCCCCAGTACGCGCACGCGTTCCTCCTTCGGTCTTCCCCGGTCTCGTTGGGCGGTACCCCCGTTCGTGCAGGCTATCGGGTGCCACCGACAACGCCTCGCGGCGGCGCCCGGCAAAGCGACGGGCCGACGGGGTGTCCCGTCGGCCCGTGGAGCCAGTGGAGCCCGCGGCGGCGTTACGCGCCGACCTTCTCCATGATCTCGTCGCTGACGTCGAAGTTGGCGAAGACGTTCTGCACGTCGTCGCTGTCCTCCAGCGCGTCGATCAGCTTGAAGATCTTCTTGGCGCCCTCCTCGTCCAGCTCGACCTGCATGGTCGGGACGAAGTTGGCGTCGGCGGACTCGTAGTCGATGCCGGCGTCCTGCAGGGCGGTGCGGACCGCGACCAGGTCGGACGGCTCGCTGATGACCTCGAAGGTCTCGCCGAGGTCGTTGACCTCCTCGGCGCCCGCGTCCAGCACGGCGGCCAGCACGTCGTCCTCGGTCAGCCCGCCCTTGGGGACGATCACCACGCCCTTGCGGTTGAACAGGTACGACACCGAGCCCGGGTCCGCCATGGAGCCGCCGTTGCGGGTCATCGCGACGCGGACCTCGGAGGCGGCGCGGTTGCGGTTGTCGGTGAGGCACTCGATGAGCACCGCGACGCCGTTCGGGCCGTAGCCCTCGTACATGATCGTCTCGTAGTCGGCGCCGCCGGCCTCCAGGCCCGCGCCGCGCTTGACCGCGGAGTCGATGTTCTTGTTCGGGACCGACGACTTCTTGGCCTTCTGGATGGCGTCGTACAGCGTCGGGTTGCCGTCGGGGTCGGGACCGCCCATGCGGGCCGCGACCTCGATGTTCTTGATCAGCTTCGCGAAGAGCTTGCCGCGCTTGGCATCGATGACGGCCTTCTTGTGCTTCGTCGTGGCCCATTTAGAGTGGCCGGACATCTGCCTGTCTCCTTCGCGTTACCCATCCCTGTACGAACGCCTGGAATCCTACAAGGACTCGGCTGCCGTCTTGGCGCGCACCATGTCGGCGAACAGAGCGTGCACCCGGTGGTCGCCGGTCAGTTCCGGGTGGAACGACGTGGCCAGCGCGTTGCCCTGGCGGACCGCGACGATGTGGCCGTCGTGCTCGGCGAGCACCTCGGCCGCGCCGCCGACGGACTCGACCCAGGGGGCGCGGATGAAGACTCCCTCCACAGGATCGCCCGGAACGCCCTTGACGTCGAGGGCGGCCTCGAAGGACTCGTTCTGCCGTCCGAAGGCGTTGCGGCGCACGATCATGTCGATGCCGCCGATCGTCTCCTGGCCCGAGCGGGGGTCGAGGATCCTGTCGGCGAGCATGATCATGCCCGCGCAGGTGCCGTAGACCGGCATGCCGGCCCGCACACGCGCGCGCAGGGGGGCCATCATCCCGAAGAGGACGGCCAGCTTGGAGATGGTGGTGGACTCGCCGCCGGGTATGACGAGGCCGTCCACGCCGGCCAGCTCCTCGGGGCGGCGCACCGGCCTGGCCACGGCGTCGGCCGCGGCCAGGGCGACGAGGTGCTCCCGTACGTCGCCCTGGAGGGCCAGGACGCCGATGACAGGGGTTTCGTCGGTCATGGGGCGGTCACCAGCCGCGGTTGGCGTAGCGCTCGGTCTCGGGGAGGGTGTCGCAGTTGATGCCGACCATGGCCTCGCCGAGGTTGCGGGACGCGTCCGCGATGATCTTCGGGTCGTCGTAGAAGGTGGTCGCCTTGACGATGGCGGCGGCGCGCTTGGCCGGGTCGCCGGACTTGAAGATGCCGGAGCCGACGAAGACGCCCTCGGCGCCGAGCTGGCGCATCAGGGCCGCGTCGGCCGGGGTGGCCACGCCGCCGGCGGAGAACAGCACGACCGGCAGCTTGCCGAGCTCGGCGACCTCCTTGACCAGCTCGTACGGGGCGCGCAGCTCCTTGGCGGCGGCGTACAGCTCGTGGTTGTCCAGGCCGCGCAGGCGGGCGATGTCGTTCTTGATCTGGCGCAGGTGGCGGACGGCCTCGACGACGTTGCCGGTGCCGGCCTCGCCCTTGGAGCGGATCATCGCGGCGCCTTCGGCGATCCGGCGCAGGGCCTCGCCCAGGTTGGTGGCGCCGCAGACGAACGGGGTGGTGAAGGCCCACTTGTCGGAGTGGTTCACCTCGTCGGCCGGGGTGAGGACCTCGGACTCGTCGATGTAGTCGACACCGAGGGACTGCAGGACCTGGGCCTCGACGAAGTGACCGATGCGGGACTTGGCCATCACCGGGATGGAGACCGCGTTCATGATCCCCTCGATCATGTCCGGGTCGGACATGCGGGCCACGCCGCCGTCCTTGCGGATGTCGGCCGGGACCCGCTCCAGGGCCATGACGGCGACGGCGCCCGCGTCCTCGGCGATCTTCGCCTGCTCCGGCGTGACGACGTCCATGATCACGCCGCCCTTGAGCTGTTCGGCCATGCCGCGCTTCACGCGGGCGGTGCCGGTCGCGGGAGCCTGGTTCTCGGTGATGGACACGGGTTGACCTCACTGAAGGGAAGAGGGTTCGGTGCGGTACCGAGGAAACGGGAAGGAGAGGGGCCACTGCAAGGGCCAATGGGAAGGCAGTGGCCTGTTCCCTCGGCCGGAATTCACCCTTCCGTCACCGGGGCCGTCCCGGCGCCGTGCGGGACGCCCCTAGGACGCCCGGTCCACCAGCGCCGCCGGCGGTTCGTCGTCCATCTCGAAGGCCATCGGGAACGGCGCGTGGCCCGCCAGCCGGAACCAGCGCACCTTGCGGTGCCGGCGCAGCGCGCGGGCGGCCCGTACGGCGTCGTTGTGGAAGCGGCGGGCCATGGGCACCCGGCGGACCGCCTCGGTCAGCTCGCGGGCCGCCTCCTCCCCGCCGGGGGCCGCCCGCACCTCCTCGACCTGCTGGGCCTCCGCGAAGACGGCGCGCAGGGCCTGGCTCAGCTCGCTCTCGACGACCTCGCGCTGCTCCTCCTCGGCCTGCCGGGCGGCGTGCGCCGCCTCGTACAGGACGATCGAGGCGGCCGGGTCGAGCACTCCGGAGGTGGCCAGTTCCTGGGCCACCGAGGCCCGGCGCAGCAGCTGGGCGTCGAGCGCCGCGCGGGCGGCGTCGATCCGGGCGTGCAGCCGGTCCAGGCGCCCCGCCGTCCAGCTCAGATACAGGCCGACGGCGACGAGCGCGACGAGGATCCAGATGAGGGTTGCGGTCACGGGCGGCAAGGCTACCGGGGCGCTTCGCGGGGCCGGCCGGGTGCCGTGCGGCGGCCGGCCGCGGCGGCCGCACCCCCGGACACCGGCGGAGTGCGCTCCCCGCGCCCCCGGCGGAACGCTTCGACCGGTGTGGCGCCGCGGCGCCGGAAGGCGCGCCCCCGCGCCCGGCGGGGCTCCGGTCCCGCGCCCCGGGGGCGGCGCCCTCCGGCCCGGTCCGGTCCGAACGGCCCCGGAGGCGCGCCGTCGCCGTCAGTCCCGCGCCAGCCCGAACCGTGCCCGCAGTCCCGTGGTCCGCTCGTCCGCGGCCACCGCCGCCGCGCCCGCCGTCACCGTCTCGTACACCGACAGGATGTCCGCGCCGACCGTCGACCAGTCGAACCGCCGTACGTGGGCGCTGCCCCGTTCCCGCAGCTCCGCCCGCCGCTTCGGGTCCGCCAGGAGCCGTACGGCCGCGTCGGCCAGCGCGTCGGCGTCCTCGTTGGGAAACAGCTCCCCCGCCGCTCCCCCGTCCAGGACCTGCGCGAAGGCGTCCAGGTCGGCGGCGAGGACGGGGGCCCCGGCCGACATGGCCTCGACGAGGATGATCCCGAAGCTCTCGCCGCCGGTGTTGGGCGCCACGTACAGGTCGACGCTGCGCAGCAGGCGGGCCTTGTCCTCGTCGCTGATCATGCCGAGGAACTCGACCCGGGAGCGGAGCCGCGCCGGCAGGCTCTGCACCGCCTCCTCCTCGTCGCCGCGTCCGGCCACCAGCAGCCGGGTCCGCGGGCGGGCGGCGAGGATCCCCGGCAGGGCCCGCATCAGCACCGGCAGGCCCTTGCGCGGCTCGTCGATCCGCCCGATGAAGCCGATCGTCTCGCCCTGCCACTCGGGCCGGGGCTCGGCCCTGGCGAAGAAGTCGACGTCGACGCCGTTCGGGATCACCACCGCGTCCCCGCCGAGGTGCTCCACGAGGGTGCGGCGGGCGTATTCGCTCACGGCGATCCGCGCGCTGATCTTCTCCAGCGCCGCCTGCAGGATGGCGTACGCGGCGATCATGGCGCGGGAGCGCGGGTTGGACGTGTGGAAGGTGGCCACGATCGGGCCCTGGGCCGCCCAGCAGGCCAGCAGGCCGAGCGAGGGCGAGGCCGGCTCGTGGATGTGGATGACGTCGAACGCGCCCTCGTGCAGCCAGCGCCGCACCCGGGCCGCCGACAGGAAGCCGAAGTTCAGCCGGGCCACCGAGCCGTTGTACGGCACCGGCACCGCGCGTCCGGCCGAGACGACGTACGGCGGCAGCGGCGTGTCGTCGTCGGCGGGCGCCAGGACGGACACCTCGTGGCCGAGGCGGATGAAGTACTCGGCGAGGTCGCGGATGTGGAACTGGACGCCACCGGGCACGTCCCAGGAGTACGGGCAGACGATGCCGATCCTCACGCGGTCCCCTTCTCGGCGGACGCGGCGGGGCCGAGGTCCGCGAGCCACAGCCGCTGCAGCATGTGCCAGTCCTGCGGGTGGTCGGCGATGCCCCGGGCGAAGACGTCGGCCAGCGCCTGGGTCATGACGGACGTCCTCTCGGCCCGCGTGCCCGTCTCGGGCACCTCGATCGGCGGGTGCACCCGGCCCCGCATGACGGGCGAGTCGTCGTACCAGAGCGTCGCCGGCAGCAGCAGCGCCCCGGTCTGCTGGGCGAGCAGCGCGGGACCCGCGGGCATCCGGGCGGTGGCGCCGAAGAACTCGACCTCGACGCCGGAGGCGGACAGGTCGCGGTCGGCGACCAGGCAGACCAGGCCGCCGGCGCGCAGCCGCCGGGCCAGCAGGCCGAAGGCGGCGCCGCCGTCGTGCGGCAGGACCTCCATGCCGAGGCCCTCCCGGTAGGCGACGAACCGGTCGTACAGGGTCTCCGGCTTCAACCGCTCGGCGACCGTGGTGAACGGGATGCCCAGCCGGGTGATCGCCCACGCGCCGGCCAGGTCCCAGTTGGCCAGGTGCGGCAGGGCGAGCACGACGCCCCGGCCCGTGGCCAGGCCCTCGGTCAGGTGGTGCAGGTCCTCGGGGTCGAACGCCGCCCCGATGCGCTCGGGGCTCCAGACGGGGAGCCGGAAGGACTCCATCCAGTAGCGCAGGTAGGAGCGCATGCCCGCGCGCGACAGCTCGGCGAGCTGTTCGGGCGACGCGCCGGGCACCACACGCGCGTAGTTGTCCTCCAGCCGCCGCACGCCCGCGCCGCGCTGCTTCCAGGCCAGGTCGGCGATGGTGCGGCCGAGCCGCACGGCGACCGGCTCGGGCAGCTTCTTGACCGTGCCCCAGCCGAGGCCGTACAGCGCATCGGACAGCTGCTCCCGGACCGTCATGTGGCCGCCCCGCTCCCCTGGGAGGTGTTCTTCCCGGGGGCCCCGGAGGCGTTGTCCCGCGCGGGCGCCGCCTCGCCCGCCTCCGCCTCGGCCGCCTCCGCCTCGGCGGACTCCCGGCGGACGGTGACGACCCGCTGGACCAGCGTGACGAGGCTGCCGACGGCGACGACCCACAGGGCGACCGGCAGCAGGTACTGGATGCCCGGCACGCCGAACGCGTGCAGGCCCGCGAGACCGGCCGCGACCAGCGAGACCACCAGCCGCTCGGCGCGCTCGACCAGGCCGTTGACGGCGACCGGCAGGCCGATGGACTCGCCGCGGGCCTTGGTGTACGACACGACCTGGCCGCTGGCCAGGCAGAAGATCGACACCGCGCACAGCACGTCGTCGTCGCCGCCTCCGGCGTACCAGAGCGCGAAGCCGCCGAAGATCGCGCCGTCGGCGACCCGGTCGAGCGTGGAGTCCAGGAAGGCGCCCCAGCGGCTGGAGCGGCCGAGCTGGCGGGCCATGTTGCCGTCGACGAGGTCGGAGAAGACGAACAGCGTGATCACGACCGTGCCCCAGAAGAACTCGCCCCGGGGGTAGAAGACCAGCGCGCCCGCGACCACACCGGCGGTGCCGATCAGCGTGACCGTGTCGGGGCTGACGCCCCGGCGGATGAGAAACGCGGCGAACGGTGTGAGGACACGCGTGAAGAATGCACGCGCGTACTTGTTCAGCATGGCCTTCCCGACGGTCGGTGTCGCCGCGTGGCCCCTGCTGGCCACCGGCTGGCCCATCGTAGCCACGCGCGCGCGGGCGCGGCGGCCGGGCACCCGGGCGCCGTGCCGCGGCCCGGGGACGTGCCGGTCACGGCGGGACCGGGGCCTTCGTATGGACGCACCGTGACGGGAGTGGAAAGCTCGAAGGACACCGCGGGCGTCGCCGGAGCCGCCCCGCAGGCGGCCCCCGCGTGTCCGCGCCCACAGTGACCTCACCGCGCACGGGAGGCAGGATCATGGGCGACAAGGCACACACCCACCCCGGAGCCGCCGGCAGGGCACAGGCGGCCGACCATCCCCAGTCCGTACGGAACGTGGTGCTGGTCGGCCACTCCGGTTCGGGCAAGACGACACTGGTGGAGGCTCTCGCCCTGACGGCGGGAGCGGTGAACCGGGCGGGCCGCGTGGAGGACGGCGGCTGCGTCTCCGACTACGACGAGATCGAGCACCGGCAGCAGCGCTCCGTGCAGCTCTCCCTGGTGCCCGTCGACTGGGACGGCACCAAGATCAACCTTCTGGACACCCCCGGATACGCCGACTTCGTCGGGGAGCTCAGGGCCGGTCTGCGCGCGGCGGACGCGGCCCTCTTCGTCGTCTCGGCCTCCGACGGCGTGGACGGCTCGACCCGCATGGTGTGGGACGAGTGCGCGGCCGTCGGCATGCCCCGGGCGATCGTCGTCACGCACCTGGAGGCCGCACGCGCGGACTTCGAGGAGATGACGCGGATCTGCGCCGAGACCTTCGGCGCGGACGACCCCGACGCCGTGCTCCCGCTGTACCTGCCGCTGCACGGCCCGCAGGCGCCCGACGGGCACGCGCCCGTGACCGGGCTGGTCGGACTGCTGTCGCAGAAGCTGTTCGACTACTCGACCGGCGAGCGCAAGGAGTCCGAGCCCGGCGAGGACCAGCTGCCGCGGATCGAGGAGGCCCGCAACCGGCTGATCGAGGGGATCATCTCGGAGAGCGAGGACGAGACCCTCATGGACCGCTACCTCGGCGGCGAGCAGGTCGACGTCGGGACGCTGATCGAGGACCTGGAGCGAGCCGTGGCGCGCGGGGTCTTCTTCCCCGTCCTGGCCGCCGCCCCCGCGGCCGAGGGCGCCCGGCAGGGACTCGGCACGGTCGAGCTGCTCGAGCTGATCACCGGCGCCTTCCCGACGCCGCTGGAGCACGAGGCGCCCCGGGTGACGACGCTCGACGGCAGGCCGCGCGAGCCGGCGCCGTGCGATCCGGACGGGCCGCTGGTCGCGGAGGTCGTGAAGACCTCGTCCGACCCGTACGTCGGCCGGATCTCGCTCGTCCGCGTCTTCTCCGGCACCCTGCGCGCCGACCAGACGGTGCACGTGTCCGGGCACGGGCTGGCCGACCGCGGGCACGAGGACCACGACGTGGACGAGCGGATCGGCGCGCTGTCCACGCCGTTCGGCAAGGTGCAGCGCCCGGTGTCGCACGTCATCGCGGGCGATCTGGCGTGCGTGGCGAAGCTGGGCCGCGCGGAGACCGGGGACACCCTCTCCGCCAGGGACGACCCGCTGCTCATGGAGCCGTGGGAGATGCCCGACCCGCTGCTGCCGCTCGCCATCCAGGCGCACAGCAAGCCGGACGAGGACAAGCTCTCCCAGGGCCTGGCCCGGCTGGTCGCCGAGGACCCGACGATGCGGCTGGAGCAGAACCAGGACACCCGTCAGGTGGTCCTGTGGTGCCTGGGCGAGGCCCACGCCGACGTCGCCCTGGAACGGCTGCGCAGCCGGTACGGCGTCCAGGTCGACGTCGTCCCGCACCGGGTCGCCCTGCGGGAGACGTTCGCGGAGAGGTCCGCCGGGCGCGGGCGGCACGTCAAGCAGTCCGGCGGGCACGGCCAGTACGCCATCTGCGAGATCGAGGTGGAGCCGCTGCCGGCCGGCTCGGGCATCGAGTTCGTGGACCGGGTGGTCGGCGGCGCGGTGCCGCGGCAGTTCGTCCCGTCGGTCGAGAAGGGGGTGCGGGCCCAGGCCGCCAGGGGGGTCGCCGCGGGCCACCCGCTGGTCGACGTGCGGGTCACCCTGGTGGACGGCAAGGCGCACTCCGTGGACTCCTCCGACGCCGCCTTCCAGACGGCCGGGGCGCTGGCGCTGCGGGAGGCCGCGGCGGGCGCGCGGATCCATCTGCTGGAACCGGTGGCCGAGGTGAGCGTGCTGGTCGGCGACGACTACGTGGGCGCCGTGATGAGCGACCTGTCGGGACGGCGCGGCCGGCTGCTCGGCACCGAGCAGACGCCCGGCGGGCGCACGCTGATCCGGGCCGAGGTGCCCGAGATCGAGATCGGCCGGTACGCCGTCGACCTGCGTTCCCTCTCGCACGGCACGGCGCGCTTCAGCCGCCGGTACGCCCGGCACGAACCGATGCCGCCGCAGATCGCGGAGAGGATGCGGCAGAAGGAGCACGCCGCCGCGTAGTCGGTGCCGGGCGCCCGCACACGGTGTGCGGGCGCCCGCCCGTGGTGCGCGCGCGTCGTCGAGTGCCGTGTGCGCGCCGGTGAGCGGCCCGTGCGCGGAGCGCTCCCCTCCGTCCGGCGGGCGGCTTCGGCCGTCCGCCGACGGATGCCGGTGCCGAGGGCTACCCTGATGACCTGATCAACAGGTGTGCGGAGCAAGGAAGTCGGGAAGGCCGCAAAGCGACAGTGGCGGCGATCGGGGGCGGACATGACCGTTGAGAGCGGCTATGCGGACATCTTCGGGCCACAGGTGCCGCGCACGGGGGACGGGGGGCAGACGCCGACCCTCGCGCTGGCGTCGGCGGCCTACCGGGACGGCCCGGTCGAGGAGATCAAG
The DNA here is from genome assembly GCF_039533365.1 of Streptomyces glaucus. Taxonomy (NCBI): domain Bacteria; kingdom Bacillati; phylum Actinomycetota; class Actinomycetes; order Kitasatosporales; family Streptomycetaceae; genus Streptomyces; species Streptomyces glaucus. Next base: position 21,847 of record NZ_BAAATK010000032.1, on the reverse strand, counting down.
AAGGCGGACAACGACTGGCATCAGACGACCGTCAAGCCGGGCCGGCCCTGGGCCACGATCTTCCGGCCCAATCTCGGCGAGGCCTTCTCCCGCGCGGTGGTGGACCGGATGCTGGGCAGTGGCCGCAAGCCCCTCATCCAGTCCTTCGGCGCCGAGCCGCAGGTGGTCGTGGAGCACTGCCTGGCGGCCAACCGCATCCGCCGGGAGCGCGACAACAAGCTGACCGCCGTCATGGTGGTGTGCGGTCTGCTGTTCCTGCCGGGCCTGCTGGCCTGGCTGTTGGTCTTCCAGATCCGCGCCACCGTCGCCAAGTCCGAGAACCGGCAGGCTGGGGCGTTCGGCACCGTCCTGCTCGTCGCGGTCGGCGCCCTGGCCGTGCTCTTCCTGGTCCGGATGCCCTTCGGCGGCTTCTGGGGCTGGTACGCGCGCGCGGCGGTGGTGATGCCCGTGGTCGGCTGGTTCGGGGCCAAGCAGATCTGCGAGCGCACGGCGCGGGACCTGCGGGAGCGCTGGGACAGCCTGCTGTCCGGCAGCAGCGTCGGCGCCAAGGTCCCCGAGACGGTGCCGACCGGCCCGAACGCGACCGCGGCCGAGCAGCTGCGCCGGTCCCTGGCCGAGCTCAGCGCCGAGCAGCAGTCCAACTCCGTCTTCTACGCCGGGCCCAAGGGCATACTCGGCATGGGCACCCGCTGGGGCAGCTGGCAGCTGGCCGAGGAGCTGGTGCCCGCCGACCCCGCCCGGGAGATCCACCCGTTCCGCAGCTGGGACGTCGTACGGTCCATCCACGACCAGCTGCGGATGCTGGAGCGGGGCCCGCTGAACACCGGCGGCTTCCCCACCCCGTCGATACGGCACTGGATCGTCACCCCGATCGGGGAGAACGCCTCGGCGGTGTCCCGGCCGGAGGGCACCGACGTCGAGGCCTACCAGGTCAAGCCGCACGCCATACAGGAGATCTGCAACAAGCAGCAGTTCGGCGCGGGCGACCGGCACTATCTGGGCGTGCAGTGGACGCTGTGGGACGGACAGCTGGTCATCACGATGCTGATCACGGTGACCGTGCTGCACGCGACCCTGCGGATCGAGGTCACCGGCCATGCCCTGGGCCCCGTGAACGGTCTGTTCACCTCCAAGCCGGAGGCGCCGTCGAAGGAGGTCACCAAGTCGTTCAAGCCGTGGGAGACGCGCACGGTGAAGCTGCCGCTGGTGACCACCAACGAGGTCGTGCGGCTCGCGGTGCGCGCGCCGCTGACCTGGTACCCGCCGCTGCTGAACTGGCTGGGCGGGACGATCGCCCTGCCGGAGCCGTTCGGTCTGCGGCACGCGTGGGCGGACCAGCCGTGGCGGCACCGGTTCATGGCCGACGACGCGCTGCGCGCCGCCACGCCGGTGCTGCGGGTGGTGCACACCGCGGCGATCAAGGTGCTGAAGGAGAACGGCGTGGACACGGAGAAGTTCGGCGCGCGGTCGGCGTTCCTCAGCACCCAGGTGCAGGACCCGGCGCCGAGGAAGGCCGACCTGTACGACGCGTAGTCCCCCGGCGGGTGACCGTGCGGGCGGCTCCCGGGAGAGCCGGCCCGAGACCGCGCCCCCGGGCCGCCTTCCGGCCCGGGCGGGCCCGGCCCCGGGGCCGGGTCCGCCCGGCGGTCACGCCGCCGGCCACGCCTCCGCCAGCATCTCGCGGGTGTCGGCCAGCAGTTGCGGCAGCACCCTCGTGTGACCGACGACCGGCATGAAGTTCGTGTCACCGCCCCAGCGCGGCACGATGTGCTGGTGCAGGTGGGCGGCGATGCCCGCGCCGGCCACCGTGCCCTGGTTCATGCCGATGTTGAAGCCGTGCGCGCCGGACGCGGTGCGCAGCGCCGTCATCGCCTGCTTGGTCAGCTCGGCGAGTTCCGCGGTCTCCGCCCCGGTCAGGTCGGTGTAGTCGGCGACGTGGCGGTAGGGCACGGTCATCAGATGGCCGCCGGTGTACGGGTACAGGTTGAGCACCGCGTACACCTGCTCGCCGCGTTTGACGATCAGCCCGTCCTCGTCGGACTTGGCCGGGATCGAGCAGAAGGGACATCCGTCGCCGGCCCCGGGGCCGCTCGGCTTGTTCTCGCCCTGGATGTAGGCCATCCGGTGGGGCGTCCACAGACGCTGGAACGCGTCCTGCGTCCCCACTCCCAGCTGCTGCTCCGGCTCACTCGTCATGCAGTGCAGCATATGGCTTCGCCGCGGGGGCGCGGCAAAGGCCCCCAGGAGATCCCGGGGGCCTTCGCCGCGTGCGATCAGCGGTGTGATCAGACCTGGGCCCGCTCCTCGACGACCTGCGCGATCTTCGCGATGGCCTCGTCGAACGGGATGCCGTTCTCCTGCGAGCCGTCGCGGTAGCGGAAGGACACCGAGCCGTTCGACATGTCCTCGTCGCCCGCGATGACCATGAAGGGCACCTTCTGCTTCTGGGCGTTGCGGATCTTCTTCTGCATGCGGTCCGAGGAGGAGTCGACCTCGACCCGCAGGCCCTTCTTCCTCGCCGCCGCGGCGAACTTCTCCAGGTACTCGACGTGCGCGTCGCCGATCGGGATGCCGATCGCCTGGACCGGGGCGAGCCAGGCGGGGAAGGCGCCCGCGTAGTGCTCCAGCAGCACGGCGAAGAAGCGCTCGATGGAGCCGAACAGCGCGCGGTGGATCATGACCGGGCGCTGCTTGGAGCCGTCGGCGGCGGTGTACTCCAGGTCGAAGCGCTCCGGCAGGTTGAAGTCGAGCTGGATGGTCGACATCTGCCAGGTGCGGCCGATGGCGTCCTTGGCCTGCACGGAGATCTTCGGGCCGTAGAAGGCGGCGCCGCCCGGGTCCGGGACCAGCGGCAGGCCCTGCTTCTCGGCGACCTGGCGCAGCGTCTCGGTGGCCTCCTCCCAGGCCTCGTCGGAGCCGACGAACTTCTCCGGGTCCTTGGTGGACAGCTCCAGGTAGAAGTCGGTCAGGCCGTAGTCGCGCAGCAGGTTCAGCACGAAGGTGAGCGTCTTGTCGAGCTCGTCCGACATCTGCTCGCGGGTGCAGTAGATGTGCGCGTCGTCCTGGGTGAAGCCGCGCGCGCGGGTCAGGCCGTGCACGACGCCCGACTTCTCGTACCGGTACACGGTCCCGAACTCGAACAGGCGCAGCGGCAGTTCGCGGTAGGACCGGCCGCGCGCGTCGAAGATCAGGTTGTGCATCGGGCAGTTCATGGGCTTGAGGTAGTAGTCCACGCCCTCGTCGAGCTGCATGGGCGGGTACATGCCGTCGGCGTACCAGTCCAGGTGGCCCGAGGTCTCGAAGAGCTTCCCCTTGGTGGCGTGCGGGGTGTAGACGAACTCGTAGCCCTCCTCCTCGTGGCGGCGCCGCGAGTAGTCCTCCATGACCCGGCGGACGATGCCGCCCTTGGGGTGGAAGACGGCGAGGCCGGAGCCGATCTGCTCCGGGATGGAGAACAGGTCCAGCTCGCTGCCCAGCTTGCGGTGGTCGCGCTTCTCGGCCTCGGCGAGGAAGTCCAGGTACTGCTTCAGCTCGTCCTTGGACGGCCAGGCGGTGCCGTAGATGCGCTGGAGCATGGGGTTCTTCTCGCTGCCGCGCCAGTAGGCGGCCGCGTTGCGCATCAGCTTGAACGCCGGGACGAGGCGGGTGGAGGGCAGGTGCGGACCGCGGCAGAGGTCCTTCCAGCACAGCTCGCCGGTCTTGCCGTCCAGGTTGTCGTAGATCGTCAGCTCGCCGGCGCCGACCTCGACGTCGGCGCCGTCCTCGCCGGAGGCGGAGCCCTTGAGGCCGATCAGTTCCAGCTTGTACGGCTCGTCCGCCAGTTCCTCGCGGGCCTGCTCGTCGGTCACCACGCGCCGCGCGAAGCGCTGGCCGCGCTTGACGATCTCCTGCATCTTCTTCTCGATGGCCTTGAGATCCTCGGGCGTGAACGGCCTGTCGACGTCGAAGTCGTAGTAGAAGCCGTCCTTGACCGGCGGGCCGATGCCCAGCTTGGCCTCGGGAAACAGCTCCTGCACGGCCTGCGCCATGACGTGCGCGGTGGAGTGGCGCAGGATGTTCAGGCCGTCCTCGGAGGAGATCTCGACGCCCTCCACCTCGTCCCCGTCGGAGAGCACGTACGACAGGTCCCTGAGCTCGCCGCCCACGCGCGCGGCGACGACCGAGCGCTCGCCGGCGAAGAGGTCGGCGGCCGTAGTGCCCGTCGTCACCACGCGTTCTTCCCGCTCGGAATCGCGTTGGATGATCACACGGACGTCTGACACCGGTCTCTCCTGACTGAAGGGTGGGTTCGCGGCGCCATACCGGAGCGCGCGCATGAGGGCGATCGTACCGACCCGGGCCCCTTCACCGCGAAATCATTCCTCGCCGCACGCCTCCTCGAAGAAGTCCGCGACCCCCGCGGTCTCCCGCAGCGACTTCATCAGCCGGTCCCGCTCGGCGTCGTCGACCCGCACCGGCACGACCTCCGAGGCGCCGGTGAGCCGGCGGAAGCCGCCCCGGCTCTCCAGCCGGCCCCGCACCCGCACCGGCAGCCCGGCCAGGTGCGCGTGCCCGGCGATCCGGTACGCCTCCTCGTCGAGGGTGACCCGCACGTGCGGGACGTCGGCCCCGGTGAGCACCCGCAGCCGTACGGTGCCCGCGCCGTACGGCTGGGACCTGCGCATCCGCACCACCGTGCCGGTGATCCGCACCGGCACGGACGGCTCGGCCCGCCGGTAGCGGTCCCCGGCCTCGCGCAGCGCGGGCAGGTCGCCGGGGGAGAACTCGACGGGCCCGGCGGCCGCGCAGCCCGGGGGGACGCCGGCCGCCGGGGCCCACGCGACGGCGATCCGGGCGCCCTCGGTGCCGCGCACCAGGGCGACGAGGGCCCCGGTGAGCTCGTGGCTGACGCCGGCCCGGACGGCCGAGTCGAAGGCGTCCGGGCCGCCGCCGGCCCGCCGGTGGTCGACGGCCTCGCGGGCGGCGTGCAGGGCGTGGTGCAGGCGCACGGCGAGGGGGCGGCCGGTGGCGGCCGGCACGAACGCGGTCAGGCGGCGTCCGCCGGGGGCGGGGTCGACCAGGACGTCCTGGAGCATCGCGGCGGCGAAGCGGCGGTGCCGGGCGCCGTGGTAGCCGGCCCGCGCGCGGACGGCCAGCGCCGCGGCGAGCAGCGTCCGGCGGGCGGCGGAGCGCAGCTGCTCCTCCACGGTCCAGGGGACGGTGTCGCCGGGGCCGCCGGGGACGTCCCGCCACCAGCGGATCTCGTCGCCGGGCACGGCGAGGGCGACCAGGATCTCGCGCGCGGCGGGCGTGCCGCTGCGGGCCAGGGCGTGCAGGGCCTCGCCGAGCAGGTCGTCGCTGTCGGGGAAGGCCCGGGTCTCGGGCACCAGCAGGCTCGTGCCGCCGCCGCCCGGCCCCGGCGGGGTCCAGCGGCCGTAGCGTCCGGCGGCGCCGCCGCGCCGCTGCCAGCCGTGCCGGTGCAGCAGGGCGCCGAGCACGGCCGGGTCGACCTGGCCGGGCTCGGGCGGCGGGCCGGGCCGGGCGGCGTCGGCGGGGCGCGGCCGCACGGGCCGCAGGGGTTCCCCGGTCGGGCGGTGCGTCACGGTGTCCCTCCCGTCCCGACCCGCGTCATGATCCCGCACAGCGCCCGGTCGTCGAAGATGTGCGAGGTCGGTATCCGCACGGTGGTGCGGCGCCGGCCCGTGACCGGGTGTCCGGCGAGGTTGGTCCAGTAGCAGCAGTGCCGCAGGTCGAGCCGGTCGTGGCCGGCCCGCAGCCAGTCGTCCCGCGAGCGGGGGACGAGCATCACGACGAGGATCTTGTGCACCGAGACCGGGGTGCGGGCGAGCTTCGCCAGGTGCTCGTTGTCGAGCGTGAAGGAGAAGAAGCGGCCCGGCGGGTTCGGCGGGACCTGGTACGTCGCCTTGAGCTGCACCTTGACGGTGACCTCGTCGTCGACCGTGTGGCCGGGTGCGCTGTGGCTGACGTGCCAGTCGATGCCGTTGTCCGGGAACGGCTGGGACAGCGAGCAGCCGGCGGCCGCCGCGACGGCGTGCAGATAGCCGACCTGGAGCGTCTCCATGCAGGCGGTGGTGGCGAGCGTGCCGCGGGAGGGTGCCGGACACCCGGGCAGCAGCCCGCCCCGTTCGGGCTGCGCGATGGACATGACGGACAGCCTTCCGGAACAAGCAGATCCCCGTCGCGGGCCCTTGAGGCGGAAAGACCCGTTGTTCCTGTTGTGTCCTTCCGGCGTACGGCGCAAACAGGCCGGGTATCACCGGAGCGGGCAGGCGACGGGACGTCAGCCGCCCTGGTGGATCGAGGAGTTGGTCGGTATGACGTGCTGGTACGAGGGGCCCTTGGCCGCGTTCGACACGGAGACCACGGGTGTGGACGTCGAGGCCGACCGGATCGTGTCGGCCGCCGTCGTCGTCCAGGACGCGCCGGGTCTGCGGCCGCGGGTGAGCCGCTGGCTGGTCGATCCGGGCGTGCCGGTGCCCGAGGCGGCGACGGCGGTGCACGGGCTGACGGAGGAGCATCTGCAGCGCAACGGCCGCTGGCCGGCGCCGGTGATGTACGAGATAGCGGAGGCGCTGGCCGAGCAGGCCGCCGCGGGACGTCCGGTGGTGGTGATGAACGCGCCGTTCGATCTCACGCTGCTCGACCGGGAGTTGCGCCGGCACCGCGCCTCGTCCCTGGGCCGCTGGTTCGAGGCGACGCCGCTGCGCGTCCTGGATCCGCGGGTGCTCGACAAGCATCTGGACCGCTACCGCAAGGGGCGCCGCACCCTCACCGACCTGTGCGCGCACTACGGGGTGCCGCTGGAGGAGGCGCACGACGCGGCGGCCGACGCGCTGGCCGCGCTGAACGTGGTACGGGCGGTGGGGCGGCGTTTCGCGTCCCGGCTGGAGCGGCTGTCCCCCGCCGAGCTGCACACGCTGCAGGCGGTGTGGCACGCGGCGCAGGCGCGGGGGCTTCAGGCGTGGTTCGCGCTCAACGGTTCGGAGGAGCCGGTGGACCCGGCGTGGCCGCTGCGGCCGGACCTGCCGGCGGCTGCCTGAACCAGGCGGCTCGGGCCGGCGGCGGAGGTGCGGGGCGGGATCCTCGCTCCGTGCGGCGCAACCGCGCCGGACACGACGAGAGCGACGCGGTCCGCACTGTCTGCGGACCGCGTCGCTCTCGTGGACGTGGGCGATACTGGGATCGAACCAGTGACCTCTTCGGTGTGAACGAAGCGCTCTCCCGCTGAGCTAATCGCCCGGGAACGCATTGAACAATACAGGTCTTCGCGGGCTTCCTTCAAACCGCTTGCCGGCCGTGCTCCAGGTGGCGTGCTAGCCCGCGCCGCCCGGCCCGCATCATCAGCCGGTGGTTGGCGCGAAACAGCGGGCGTCCCGGCACCGCGAACCGCCTGAGCAGCGGTTTGGTCACGTCGACGACCTGGTCGTAGCGGGCGAGGCTGCCGGTGCCGCGCGGGGTGACGGCCCAGCGCGCCGAGCCCTCGATGTCGCCGGACAGGGCGATCTCCAGGATCCCGGCCACCGGATCGCGTCGGATCCCGCGCGCGGTGAAGATCATGTCGTAGGGGAGGAAGGAGCGGATCCGGACGGTCCCGGTGGTGTCGTCGAGCCGGGTCACCTCGCGCACCTGGGGCCACCAGCGGGGGTAGTCCTCGGGTCGTTGCAGCACGTCGTAGACGGCGTCGGGCGGTGCGGGCAGGGACCACAGGCTGCGGAAGCGGTAGTGGGTCCAGTCCATGGACGGAGTGTGCCCGCGGGCGGGGACCGCATGCCGGTCCCCGCCGCCGTCCCGATCCGCACCGCACGCGCCCGCCGGGGCGCGTGCGGTGCGGCCGGCCGCCCGGCCGGACGTGGCTCCGCCGGGGGCCTCCCGTCCTCGCCGGGCTGCCGCTGTCCCCGCCCGGGGCGAGGCACGGGCGGGAGACAGCGGGGAAGCCGGACCGGTGGGCTACGACGGCATCCTGTCGCCGAGCAGCGCCAGGTTCTCGATGGCGGCGAGGCCGTACAGCGCGGTGTCGTTGGTGGACACCCAGGGGGCCTCGCTGCCGGGCACCAGCGCGACCGGACCGCTGATCTGCTCCGTCTTCCAGGGGGCGGACTCCCGGTAGCCGTCGGAGTTGTAGAACTTGTCCCACGCCCGCTCGGCGAGCTTCTCGTCGCCGGTCTGGACGGCGGCGTAGGCGTCGAGGCGCGAGTGGCCCTGGAAGAGGATCAGCGAGCCGAAGTTGCTGCCGTAGCGGGCCGCCTGCTCGGCCTTGGTGGCGTTGAAGTAGCGGCAGTAGTCGAGGTACGCCTCCTTGAACTCCGGCATGTCGACGAGGTCGATCAGTTCGGCGCACAGCTCGTTGAGGCCGAAGACCGCCGAGAGGTGGGAGACGGACACCGCCGGCTGGTCCGCGACGGCGAACCTGCCCGTGTCCAGGTCGTACAGGCCGCTGCCCTGCACGAAGCCGTTGGGCTGGGCGGCGATGGTCTCCATCGTCGACAGCACGCGCGCCCTGGCCTTCTCCCACTTGGGGCCCCGGCGCTCCCACTCGGTCAGCCACGCCGAGACCAGGCCGGACCAGTCCGTGCCGAAGCCGATGGACAGGGCGTGCGGGTCGGGCTGGTAGTCCGGGTCGGGGCGGACCTTGCGCTGCGGGTCGAGCACCAGGAACGTCTCGTCGGAGTCGACGTTGGCGTGCATGAGGTCGCCGACGCGTTCGTCGGCGGTGAGGAAGTAGTAGAAGCGGCGGTAGGTGGTGTTGGCGATGCGCTGCTGCTTGGCGCTGTCCGCGAAGTGCTGCACGCCGTGCCGGGTGCCGAGGCCGGCCCACTCGCCGATGTGGTAGACGTCGACCTCGCCGGTGTGCCGGGTCATCGCCTCGGCGAAGCGGAAGATGTCCGCGCGGCCGGAGCGCAGGTAGGCGTACCACAGCCACAGGTCCGGCGACAGCTCCGAGTTGTCCCAGGCGTAGCCGCCGACGTCGTAGCGCCACTGGTGCCGGGCCGTGTCGTAGGTGTGCATGATGTCGCCGTAGTCCCAGAAGCCGTACCAGCGGCGCTGCTCCACCTGGTCCTTGTAGTAGGTGAAGAGGAAGTCGAGGTGGTCCTCGATCCTCGCCTTGGCCGGGGTGGAGCGGTCGGGCTCGGCGAACAGGCCGGGGCCGAACACCTTGGCCTGGATGAGCTGCTTGGGCGGGGCGGCGAGCTGCGGGAGCACGCGCACGGCCCGGACCTGCTCGGCGAGCTGCTCCGCGCCGGGCGTGGACTCGTTGGCCCAGAAGAGGAGTTCGGAGGTGCGGGCGATGCCGTACGGGGTGCCGAAGCCGGGTTCGTAGTCCTCGTAGGTGATGTTGAGGCCCTCGAGCTGTTCGGCGTAGGTGTCCTGGCCCATGCCGTCGTGGTAGAAGCGCAGGTCCATGGGGAGCGCCTCGGGCGACCAGAGCCAGAGGGTGACCTCGGCCTCGTCGGTGTGGGCGCCGCGGATGTCGAGCTGGGCGGGGAACTTCTCCCAGAAGTCGCGCAGGCCGAAGGAGAATCCGCCGCTCGCGCCGCCGACGTAGCCGAAGCCGGAGGCGCGCCGGCCGCCGCCCGCGGGGATCCAGCCGTAGCCCTTCTCGGTGCGCTTGCGCACCGTGAAGCCGTCGGCGGACAGCTGGGAGAGGGTGTAGTCGCCCCACTCGGGGATGTACTGCAGGCGGATGGTGACCCGCTGGTCCCAGCTGGCCGGGTCGGGCAGCTTCCTGCCCTCGAACTGGGCCGCCTGGACGGCCGCCCCGGGGTCGCGGCGCAGGCCCGTGATGCCCTTGACGGCCTCGCGCAGCAGGCCGGTGCCCTCGCCGCCGATGCGGATGTGCCGGTCGTAGGACTCGTCCCGCATCGGCACGGTGAAGCGGACGCCGAGGCCGCGGATGAAGTCGCCGCTCGCCTTGCCGGGTTCCTGGGTGCCGTCGTAGGTGATGGTGTGCACCATGCGGAAGGAGTCGGCGCCCGCGTAGAAGTAGAGGCGCACGGAGAACGGCAGCCAGCTCCGGTCGCCCTTGCGGTGCTTGCCGTCGACGCGGACGACCGCGCGGACCGGGCCCTCCTGCTCGACCTTCACCTCCGAGATCGCGCCGTCGAAGCGCTCGGTCCTCACCGCCGTCTGGTCGCCGTCCTCGAACTCCGGCTGGCGCAGCAGCACCAGCCGTCCGTTCCTGGCGATCTCGGTGGAGCCGCGGGTGACCGACTTGACGAGGGTGGTGCCCGACTTGCCGATCCGCACGGTGATGACGCCGGTCGAGACGGTGACGGCGCCTCCGCCGCTGTCGACCGTGACCTTCTTCTCGGGCGCGGCCGGGGTCCCGGCGGTCAGGGTGAGCTTGCCGGCGCCCGAACCGACGGCGTGCGCGGTCCACTTCAGGGAGCCATCCGGCCAGTACGCGAGCGGCCAGGACTGCACGGGCACGGCCTTGCCGTCCGCGTCCGTCAGCGCGAACGTCTGGTCCTCCCGGTACGCGCCCTTGGGCCAGGGCACGCCGACGGTGGAGCCGGGGGCGGCGCCCAGGCCGCCCTCCTCCAGCCAGTCCAGGGTCACCGGGTCGGCGTCGGCGGTCCCGGCCGCGGGCGCGGCCTGGGCGTTCCGCGCTCCCAGCGCCCAGCTGAACTGGGCGGCGGCTCCGGCGGCGGCGGCCGCCTTGAGGAGGGATCTGCGGGGGATGGGGGACATGGGGGATCCAGCCTTTCCTCGTCCGTGCGGGAAGCGTTCCGTACCGAGATGGTCAGGGGCATGACAGGAAGAGGCGCGACGCCCGGAGGCGCCGGCCCCGTTTGCGGGGCGCCGGCCGTCAGCGGTGCCGGTACCGCTCCTCCACGGCGACGGCCGCCGCCGCGACGGCCCCCAGCACGGGGACCGCCAGCGGCGCCACGATCCAGGCGGAGCAGACCACCACGGCCAGCCCGCCGACGATCAGGAAGGAGCCGGCCGGGTCGAGCACGGTCCGCCGCCCGGCACCGGCGAGCAGCGACCGCCAGGAGGCGCCGGGCCGCCAGACGGCCGCCGCGCGCAGCACGGCGACGGCCGCGCCGATCAGGGCGGACAGTCCGACGGCGCCCACCAGCGGGCCGCCCGGCAGACCGGCCCGCACGGCCTGCACGTCCACCCACACGGCGGCCGCGGCGGCCCAGCCGGCCAGCCCGACGAGCCAGCCGCGGCGCGCGGCCGACCGGAAGTCGGCGGCGAACTCGCGCCAGCCGCCGCCCTCGTGGGCGGCGCGCCGCCGCAGGTGCCGGGCGCCGGCGGCGGCCGCGGCGGGCCAGGTGACCACGCCGAGGGAGGCCACCGCGATCCACACCCCGGTGAGCAGGCACTCGGCGAACAGGGCGAACCGCTCGGCGAGCAGCGACTCCCCCCGTCCGGTACGGTCCTCGACGCGTGTCCGCCTCATGGCCGGGTCACCTCAGCCCTTCAGACCGGAGGTCGCCATGCCGTCGATCAGGTAGCGCTGGAAGGCCAGGAAGAAGGCCAGGACCGGCAGCAGGGCGACCAGCGACATGGCGATCATGCCGCCGTAGTCGGCCACGGCATCCTGGTCCACGAACATCTTCAGGCCCAGCGAGACCGTGTACTTGTCGGGCTCGTTGAGGTAGATCAGCGGGCCCATGAAGTCGTTCCAGGCGTTGATGAAGGTGAAGATCGCGCTGGTGATCAGGGCGGGCCGGCTCAGCGGGAGCACGATCGACCAGTAGATGCGGAAGTGCCCGCAGCCGTCGAGGCGGGCCGCCTCGTCCAGCTCCCTGGGCAGGTTGCGCATGAACTGGACCATCAGGAACACGAAGAACGCTTCCGTGGCCAGGTACTTGCCGATCAGGAGCGGGGTGTAGGTGTTGATCATCTCCATGTTGCGGAACAGCACGTACTGAGGGATCAGCAGCACGTGGTACGGCAGCAGGAGGGTGCCGATCATCAACGTGAACAGCAGGTTCCGGCCCGCGAACCTGATCTTCGCGAAGGCGTAGGCCGTCAGCGAGCAGGACAACAGGATGCCGACCACCGAACCACCGGCCAGGAACAGCGAGTTCATGAAGAAGGTGGAGACCGGGACGTCCGCGATGCCCTCGGTCAGGCGCGTGTAGTTGTCGGTGATGGGATCGCCCGGGAAGAGGTCCAGGCTGCCGACGATGTCCTCGCTCCTCTTGAAGGAGCCGCCGACGACCCACAGCACCGGGTAGAGGATCACCGCGAGGAGGGCCAGCGCGCCGAGGTGCCAGGCGAGCGACCCGGGCAGCCGGCGGCGCAGGGCGCCGCCCCCCGCGGGCCGGGCCGCCGGGGGCGTCCCCCGATCGATCGGGGTCGAGAGACCGGGGGAGCTCATCGGGCGTCCTCCTCGTAGTGCACCCAGCGCTTCTGGGACCAGAACAGCACCGCGGTCACCAGCGCCACGGCGATCAGCAGCATCCACGCCATGGCGGAGGCCAGGCCCATCCGGCTGTTCTCGAAGCCCTGGACGTAGAGGTAGCAGGTGTAGACCATCGAGCCGTCCGCCGGACCGCAGGCGTTGCCTCCGGCGCCCCCGCCGACGATGTACGCCGAGCTGAAGATCTGGAAGGAGTGGATCGTCTCCAGCAGGACGTTGAAGAAGAGGACCGGGGAGATCATCGGCAGCGTGATGTTCCAGAACTGCCGCAGCTTGCCGGCCCCGTCCACGTCGGCCGCCTCGTACAGCTCGCGCGGCACCTGCTTGAGTCCCGCCAGGAAGATGACCATGGGGGCGCCGAACTGCCAGACGGTGAGCGCCACGAGGCTGTAGATGATCATGTCCGGGTCGCCGGCCCAGCCGCCGGCGTCGAACCCGAGGAACCGCTGCGCGCGGTCGACGGCCGCGTCGTCCGAGAAGATCGCCTTCCAGACGATGGCGATGGACACGCTCGCGCCGATCAGCGACGGCGCGTAGAACGCGGCCCGGTAGAAGGCCTGGCCGCGCCGCTTCTGGGCCAGCAGCAGCGCCACGCCGAGGGCGAGGATCAGCTTGATCGGCGTGCCGACCACGACGTACCACAGCGTCACCCGCACCGAGTGCCGCCAGCGCGGGTCGGCGAACATCTCGGAGAAGTTGTCCAGGCCGATCCACCGGGGGGCGTCGAACAGGTTGTAGTCGGTGAACGCGAAGTAGAGGGAGGCCGCCATCGGGCCCGCCGTCAGCAGCAGGAACCCGGCGATCCAGGGGGACATGAACAGGTAGCCGGCCAGGTTCTCCCGGCGGCCCCGCCGCTTCAGGGCGGCGGAGCCCGCGGAGTTCACCGGACCGTGCCGCGGCTCGGAGTCCTCGGTCAGGTCCTCCATCGCAGGGGCGTGTGTCACGGCGGTTCCCATCAGCTGCCGAGAGCCGTCTTCGACTCGGTGAAGAACTGCTTGACGGCGTCGTCCACGGACCGCTTGCCGAGGGCCAGTTCCTCCGCGATGCGCAGGAAGGCGGCCTCGCAGATGTCGGCGCCGGCCGGATGCGGGGTGATGGTCTCCAGGACGCCCGCCTCGACGAGGGACTCCTCGTAGGCGGCGATCGCCTGGTTGACCGGATCGGTGGGCCGGTACGCGTCGTACTGGGCCTGCGTCGCCGGCACGCCGCGGTCGTAGCCCATGATCTTGGCGACCTCGGGGTCGTGGACCATGAAGTCGATGAACTGGGCGACTTCCTCGGGGTGCTGGGTGCGCCTGGAGGCGCTGAGCATCAGGGAGCCGAGGTACTGGCCGGTCTTCTTGCCGTCCGTGGTCGGGATGGGCGCGAGGCCGTACTCGCTCTTGCCCTCGGAGGTGTAGCGGACGGTGAAGTTGTCCCAGGTGAACTCGCTGCCCGCGAGCTCGGCGGAGAGGGCCGACTTGGGCTTGATCTGGGCGACCTTCCTGGCGTCGGCGTACAGCCCGGCCCGCACGCCCTTCTCGGCCTTGGTCCACCAGTCCGTCAGGTCCGCCTCGGTGAAGCCGAGGCCCTTCTCGGTGAAGAACGCCTTGCCGTTCTGCCGGAGGTAGAGGTCGTAGAGGTACATGACGCCGTACATGCCGCTGTCGCCGGCGCGCCCGGTCCTGTCGCGGATCTTTTTCATCGCCTCGTCGAAGTCGTCCCACGTCCAGCCCATCTCGGGCTTCACGCCGGCCCTGGTGTAGACGGGCTTGTCGATGACCAGGGCCATCGAGTTGGAGCCGACGGGAACGCCGAGGAGCTTGCCGTCGATCTCGCCGAACTTCTCCAGGCCCGCCCGGAAGCCCTCCATGGAGAGATTGCCCGCCTTCACCTGCTCGCCGAGATCGAGCAGAACGTTCTTGGCGTCGTATTTGCGCAGGAATCCGATGGCGTTCTGGAAGACGTCCGGCGGATTCCCGCCGGAGGCCTGGGTGTTGAACTTCTTCCAGAAGTCGAGGTACGGCTGGAAGTCGGTTTTCACCTTGATCTTCGGGAACTTCTTCTCGAAGAGCGCGATGGTCCTGTTGATGCGCTCGGCCCGGTCCTGGGCGCCCCACCAGGCGTAACGGATCGTCACCGTCCCGTCTCCCGAGCCGCTGCCACCACCGCAGGCCGTGGCCGTCGCGCCCAGTCCGGCGACGGCCAGCGAGGCCCCGGCCGCTTTGAGGACTGTCCGCCTCTCAACATTCCTGCCCTGCTGCATGTGAGCCTCCCCGCGACGTTGCGTTCGCCCCATGAATCGTTTCAAGTAAGCGCTTGCTGGCACAAGTTACGTAGGCCCTACGGGGACGTCAATGATTCGGACAGGAATTCATGGGCGGCGCGGCCGGGCAGCGGAGGCCGGCCGTCCGCTCCGACTCGGCCGCCCGGGCGGGAGTGCGCAGGTAGGAACGCCGTGATCGACCGGCCGAACACCGGTGGACACTGCGGGACGCGCGCCGGGGAAGGTCACGGTTGGATGAAGACGGGCGGGAAGTGGCGGGCTCCGCCGGCCCGGACGGCACAGGCCCCGCGGCGCGCGCCCGGCCCGCACCGCGGCCCCGTCCGGTCACCCGCCGGGACGGCGGCGCCGGCCCGCTCTCCGAACGACGGCGGCCCGCCTGCGCAGTCGCAGGCGGGCCGCCGGTCCGGGTGGGCGATACTGGGTTCGAACCAGTGACCTCTTCGGTGTGAACGAAGCGCTCTCCCACTGAGCTAATCGCCCGGGCTCAGGAAGAACATTACCCCATGTCAGGGGGTGCCCGTGACCGGCGCCGGCCGGGCGCGCACCCCGCCGCGGGTCACTGGTCCTCGATCTTCCAGGGCATGACGATGCCGAACTTCCAGACGTAGACGCCGCCGATGACGGCGATGATCACCAGGCCGATCGTCGTCAGGATGATGTTGCGGCGGCGCACCCGGGGATCGAGGGCGCGCTGTGCCGCCTCGGTGACCTTGCGCTTGGTCCAGCGCAGGACGATCTGGGCCCAGACGAACTCGGTCGCCCAGATCGCCATGCCGCCGAAGATCACGACCCAGCCCGGTCCGGGCAGCGGCAGCATGACGATGCCCGCGCCCACGACCGCGAGCCCGACGACGAACACGCCGACCTGCCAGCTCAGGTGCAGCACGCGGCGGGCCTTGATGAATTCCGGCGCCCTGGAGCCGAGCCCCTGCTCGCTGTGCGCCCCGTCCGTCCTGGTCTCGTCGGATGCCACGGCTACCTCGCCCGGCTCGTCACTCCCCGTATTCATACGGCCAAACCCTACCCGAGGCAGACGAGCCGCCGGAATGACCGCACCCCGACAACGATCCCTCGGCCGGAAGAGTTACGTAAAGGCACCCAAAACACTCAGAGGGGTTTACAACGGCACTGTAGGTGGCATGTCGATTTCGCCGACGTGCGAATCCCCGAGCGCACACTGAGCGAAAGGCCCTGGCGCTTATGAACACCACGGTCAGCTGCGAGCTGCACCTGCGCCTCGTTGTGTCGAGCGAGTCCTCCCTGCCTGTCCCCGCAGGCCTGCGGTACGACACGGCCGACCCCTACGCCGTGCACGCCACCTTCCACACCGGAGCCGAGGAGACCGTCGAGTGGGTGTTCGCCCGCGACCTCCTCGCCGAGGGGCTGCATCGCCCCACGGGCACCGGCGACGTCCGCGTCTGGCCGTCGCGCAGCCACGGCCAGGGCGTCGTGTGCATCGCCCTGAGCTCCCCGGAGGGAGAGGCCCTGCTCGAAGCCCCGGCACGGGCCCTGGAGTCCTTCCTGAAGCGGACCGACGCCGCCGTGCCTCCCGGCACGGAGCACCGGCACTTCGATCTGGACCAGGAGCTCTCGCACATCCTGGCGGAAAGTTAGGCCGCAGCTCCTCGCGAAGCCGCCCGGCGCCGTCGACTCGGGGTGACGGTCCGGGCCGGGACAACCGCATACGGCACACACCGGCGCCGTCGCCGCGGGCCTCCGCGGGGCGGTGCCGGACGCCTGCGCGCGAACGGGAACCCCGGCGCCGCCGGTGCCGTTGTACCGGCAGTCACGGGCCGAAGCGGTAACGCCGCATGCGGGAGCCACTACCATCGGCCAGCATCGGCGGGCGCCCGCCCGACCCCCCAGGCCAGGGAGCGAATCGTGCTGATCACCCACGACACCCGGTGCGCCCTCGACACCGTGGTCGATCTGGTGAACACCGCACCGGAGGACGACACGACGCCGGACGGGCTGCCGGACGTGACGGCCCTGGAGAAATTCGTACGCACGCACGAAATCAGCGATGTCGGGGTGCTCTCCGAGTCCGACCTCTCGGCGGTGCGCGCGGTGCGCGGGCGGTTCGCCGCGGTCTTCGCGGCCCCGGACACGCGGACCGCCGCCGGGCTGATCAACGAACTGGTGGCCGCCGCGGGCACCACGCCCCGGCTCACGGACCACGACGGCTACGACTGGCACGTGCACTACTTCGCGCCCGGCGCGTCCGTCGCCGATCATCTGGCCGCCGACTGCGGAATGGCCCTGGCGTTCTTCGTGGTCGCCGGAGAGCGGGAACGGCTGCGGCGCTGCGAGGCCCCCGACTGCCGGCGCGCCTTCGTCGACCTCTCCCGCAACCGGTCGCGGCGCTACTGCGACAGCCGTACGTGCGGCAACCGTCTGCACGTGGCCGCGTACCGGGCGCGCCGCAAGGAGGCGGCGGGCTGACCCGCCCCGGCGTTCGCGGACACCGGTGGCCGCGCTCCCCCGCCGGTCCGCGGACCGGACGCCCGTGTCCGCGCGGTCCCCGGCGGATGGCGCCGGGGAGCGCGGGTACGGCTCACAGCAGCAGCAGATCGTGCAACGCGGCCATGAGCAGCAGACACCCGATCACCGCAAGGAAGATCATCAGCGGTGGCTGGGAAAGGGCGAAGAGGCAACCGCGCGGCTCGTCCGGCTCTTCCTGCGGTTCTTCCCGTGTCGGCGCGGTGTCGCTCTGTGTCGTGTCCAGCATCTCGCGGCGATGATGGCGCAGCCGGCGCACCCGACGCGATCAATACACCCCTGACGAGCGGTACTTCGCTGTTTTCCGTGTTGTCCTTTTCGGGTTGTGATCGTTTCCGCGCGCCCAGGGATCACTGCGTCGTCCCGGTCCGCCGGGGCGGAACCGCGAGGGCCCCTCGACGTCGCGCTTCCTCATATGCCGTGCTTCTTCAGGATGGCCTCGATGTCGCTGAAGTCGTCCTCGGCGGCGCGGGACGCGCCCGCGGGCCCGGCCGTCGGCCGGGAGCCGGATCCCAGGGAGGGCGCCGAGGCCGCCGGGCCCACCGCGTCGCCCCGGGCGTCCGCCCGGGCCGCCCTGCGCTCCCTGCGGGTGCCGCCGCGGCGGCGCTCCACGGCGCGGGTCGTGGCGAACAGCAGCCAGGCGGCGCCGAGCAGCCCGAAGCCCGCCCAGGCGGTGGGGCTGAAGGCGGTGCCGGCCAGCCAGTCGACGACGCCGGTCAGCACCAGGCCGAGCGGGACCAGCGCGTAGGCGGCGATGCGGGCCGCGGTCAGGAAGCGCCGGCGGTACGCGGTGACCGCCGCGATGCCCAGGCCGGCCGCGGACACGGCGGAGCAGACGGTCTCGGCAATCATCCGGTCCTCCAGGCGGGGCGCGCTCGGGCAGGGGACGCTTCGTCCCTCTCCATCCTGCACCGCCCCGGGTCCGCCCGGCCATGCCCCGGCCGGACATCAGGGACATCTCCGGGCCGGCTCCTCCGCGGGTACCGGTGCCCGCCGTGCGACCGCGCCGGGCGGGGTCCCGTTTGGGCCGCCGGCGCCGGGACTGGGAGACTGGGCGCATGAGCGACTCCTCCCCCGCCCGTCCCGCCGTCCCCGTTCTCGACGTGTGGTGCGAACTGCAGTGCCCGGACTGCCGCACCGCCCTGGACGACCTCCGTGCCCTGCGGGCCCGCTACGGCGACCGGCTGGAGCTGCGGCTGCGGCACTTCCCGCTGGAGAAGCACAAGCACGCCTTCGCCGCCGCGCAGGCCGCCGAGGAGGCCCTGGAGCAGGGCCGGGGCTGGGAGTACGTCGAGGCCGTACTGGGCCGGGTCGAGGAGCTGGACCGCAAGGGGGAGCCCTTCCTGGTCGAGGTGGCCCGGGAACTCGGCCTGGACGCCGAGGAGGTCGACACCGCGCTGATCGACGGCCGGCACATCCTGGTCGTCGACGCCGACCAGGCCGAGGGCAGGGCGATCGGGGTGACCGGCACCCCGACGTACGTCATCGGCGGCGAGCGCCTCGACGGCGGCAGGAGCCAGGAGGGCCTGCGCGAGCGCGTCGAGGAGATCGCGGACCGGCTGCTGGCCGGGCCGACCGGCTGACCCCGGGCCGCTACAGCAGCGGCTTGTACAGGCTGTACTGCGTCGTTCCGTAGCCGAGCGACTCGTAGAGCCGCTCGGCGGGGGTGTTTCCCGCGAAGACGTTGAGGCCGATGGTCCGCCTGCCCGCGGTGATCGCCTGGGCCTCGGCCAGCAGCATGAGCGAGCGCCCGTGCCCCCGGCCGCGGTGGGCGGCGCCGGTCTCGACGTCGAAGACGAAGGCGTTCTCCTCGCGCACCGCCAGCCACAGCGTGCCCACCGGTGTGCCCGCGTGCTCCAGGACGCTGAAGAGCATGCCCGGTGTGGCCCGGCCGCCGGGCAGCAGGGTGGCGTGGTCCCGCTCCGCCTTGGCGCGGGCCTCGGCCTCGGGCACGCCGCGGTCGCTCCAGTCGCGGGCGTAGTCCTCCTTGCCGCGCGCCAGCCAGGGGCCGAACTCCGCGTCCGTCATGGGCCGCGCCCGGCTGCCCGCGGGCAGGGCGGGCGGGGCGTCGCCGAGCGGCTTCTCCATGCCGCGGTTGCGCACGACGTAGCCGAGCGCCGTGGCGAGGCGCAGGGCCGGCCCGGCGTCGGCGGGGACCGTCGCCTCGATGCGCCGGCAGCCCCAGCCGCGCGCCACCTCCTCCGCGGCCAGCGCGGCCACCGTGCCCCGGCCCCGCCGCCGGTCCGGCTCCTCGATCCGCAGATCCAGGATCCGGGCCACGGCGTCGCCGAAGACGGGATGCGTGCCGAGGTGCACGGCGCCGACGGGACGGCTGTTCACGCACACCTGGTAACGGCGTGAGCGCGTCCCGTCGGCGTGCTGCTGAAGCGGCTCGGTCGGCCGCAGGGTCGTGGTCATCAGGAGTGTTCTACCCGCTGCCGCGCCCCGGGTCAGCCGGATGTCCCCGCCTCCCGCGGATCGGGCCGCTCACGGATCGAGGTCGCCCGCCGCCCGCTCCTCGAAGATCCGCATCGCCTTGGCGGTCACCGGGCCGGGTGCGTCCGGCAGGTCGCGGTCGTCGACCCGGTGCACGGCCTGGACGTCCCGCAGCGTGGACGTCAGGAAGACCTCGTCGGCCTCCCGCAGGACGTCCAGCGGGAGGTCCGTCTCCCGGGCGCCGGTCCACTCGACGGTCAGGGCCCGGGTGACGCCCGCGAGACAGCCGGAGGCCAGGGGCGGGGTGTGGATCTCGCCGTCGAGGACGACGAAGACGTTCGACCCGGTGCCCTCGCACAGCTGCCCCACCGTGTTGCCGAACAGCGCCTCGGAGGCACCCTGCCGGTGGGCCCGGGCGAGCGCGACGACGTTCTCCGCGTAGGAGGTGGTCTTCAGGCCGGTGAGCGCGCCGCGTTCGTTGCGGGTCCAGGGGACCGTGACGACGGCCGTGGTGTCGGGGCGGCGGGTGGTCTCGCCGAGGGCGACCAGGAGGGTCGGGCCGTGGTCGCCGCGGTCGGAGCCGAGCGGGCCCTGGCCGCCGGTGTAGGTGATGCGCAGCCGGCCGAGCGGCATCGGGTTGGCCTCCAGGACGGCGGCGCAGGCCCGGCGGATCTCGTCGAGATCGGGGTCGGGCAGGCCGAGGCCGCGCGCCGAACGGGTCAGCCGGTCGAGGTGGCGGGTGAGCGCGAACGGCCTGCCGTCCACCGCCTTCACCGTCTCGAAGATGCCGTCGCCCACGGTCAGTCCGTGGTCGAAGGCGGAGACGCGGGCGGACTCGATGTCCCGCAGCCCGCCGTCGAGCCAAAGCTTCACTGCTCTCTACCTCGCAACTCCGTGCCGGGTGCGCCACACCGGCCGGGGGTCCGGCCGGCGGCGGAGCCACCGTGCGCCGCGGCGTCCTCCGGAGCGCACGGCGCGCGGAGGAGCACGGCACCTCAGGGGGTCCCTTCACTCACCTCGTATGTTCCCGACGCTACCGCGAGCAGCCGCGACGCCTTCAGCTCGGTCTCCCGCCACTCCCCCTCGGGGTCGGATCCCCAGGTGATGCCGGCGCCGGTGCCGAAGCGCAGCGCGCCCTCCGCGCGGTCGATCCAGAAGGTGCGGATGCCGACGGCCAGCTCGCCGGTCCGCCGGTCGGCGTCGACCCAGCCGATGCCCCCGCAGTACGGCCCCCGGGGCGCCGTCTCCAGGGCCGCGATGATCCCGAGGGCACTCGACTTGGGCGCACCGGTGACCGAGCCGGGCGGGAAGGCGGCGGCGAGCAGCTCCGGCCAGCCGGCGCCGGCCCGCAGCTCCCCGCGGACCGTGGACACCAGGTGTACGAGGCCCGGGTGCTTCTCCACGACGCACAGGTCGGGCACGGTCACGCTGCCGGTGGCGCAGACCCGCCCGATGTCGTTGCGGACCAGGTCCACGATCATCACGTTCTCGGCGTAGTCCTTCTCCAGCAGGTCCGCCTCGGTACGCCCGGTGCCCTTGATCGGCCCCGACTCCACGGCCCGCCCGGCGCGCCGCAGGAACAGCTCCGGCGACGCGGTCGCCGTCTCCACTCCGTGCCGGGGCAGGCGAATCGTTCCTGCATACGGCGCGGGGTTGCCGCGCGCCAGCAGGGCGGTCAGGGCGTCCACGTCGGCGCCGGGCGGGAGGGGCGCGGAGAGCACCCGGCAGAGGTTCGCCTGGTAGACCTCGCCGGCCGCGATGTGCTCGCGGATGCGCCGCACGGCCGCCGTGTACGCGGCGCGGTCGAGCGAGGACGTCCAGTCGCCGACGCCCGGCCCCCGCCACCGGCCCGGCACGGGCGCGGGCACCGGCTCCTGGCGCACGTCCCGGAAGCGCGCGCAGGTCAGGCCGCCCTCGAAGTCCGCGCACACGGCCCAGAAACCACTGGAGTCCAGGGCCTCGGGATCGCTCGTGACATCGAGGAGACCGGTGGCGACGCGGTCGCCGAAGCGGGCGAGAGGAGGCAGGTCGGACACGCGGTCGAGTCTAGGACCGGCGCCTGCGGGACGACCCGCGCGCGTCCCCTCCGGGGCCCCGGTCGCCTCCGTGACCAGGCGCAGGGCGGCACGCTGCGCAAACGCGTTTTTGTACTGGCCCCGGAATCCGCTAGAGTTCAACACGTCGCCGGGACGCGGGAGCGGACCGGAAACGACAAGCGGACGTAGCTCAGTTGGTAGAGCGCAACCTTGCCAAGGTTGAGGTCGCGAGTT
>NZ_BAAATK010000031.1:0-75873 GCF_039533365.1 Streptomyces glaucus | reverse complement strand
GCCGGGCGCGCGCCGCGGTCCCGCTCGGCCCCCGCGCCCGCCGCCCCGAGCGCGCGCCGCGCACCAGGCGCTGTCGCCACGCCGGGCGAACGCTGCCACGATCCTCCCGGGGCCGGTCCGGACGGGACCCGGCGTGGAGGACCAGGGAGTGCGCATGACGACGGACAGGGGCACCGCCCAGGAGACGGAGCAGCGCGGGGGGATCGAGGTGAAGCCGGCCGCCGGACACATCGGGGCCGAGATCACCGGCGTCGATCTGGCCGGCGACCTCGACGACGCCCAGGTCGCCGCGATCAGGGCGGCGGTGCTGCGCTGGAAGGTGGTGTTCTTCCGGGGGCAGCGGCTCGACCACGCCCGGCACGTGGCGTTCGCCCGCCGGTTCGGCGAACCGGTCGTCCTGCGGCGGCGCGGCAAGGCGTCACCGCCGGACGTGCCGGAGATCGAGACGACCGCGGACCGGCTGGAGCTGGGCGGCCGGTTCGGCATGGAGCACGACGAGTGGCTGCGGCGCCGTCGGCACACGCTGCTGCGCGGCTGGCACTGCGACCACGGCGCCCGGATCGACCCGCCCGCCGCGACGATCCTGCGCGCCGAGACCGTCCCGCCGTACGGCGGCGACACCACCTGGTCCAACCTGGCGGCCGCCTACGCCGGGCTGTCCGCCCCCCTCCGGGCCTTCGTCGACGGACTGCGCGCCGAACACCGGCTCGGCGTCGGCTACCAGCCCCGGCCGGGCGACGACGCCTACGTCCGCCACCTGCTGGAGCACCAGGTCGCCTCCGTGCACCCGCTGGTGCGCGTCCACCCGGAGACGGGGGAGCGCGTGCTGTACGTCAACGGCTACTACGTCGAGCAGATCACCGGTCTCTCCCGCGCCGAGAGCCGGGCCGTCCTCGACCTGCTGCTGGAGCAGGCGACCCGGCCCGAGTACACGGTCCGGTTCCGCTGGGAGCCGGGCAGCGTGGCCTTCTGGGACAACCGGGCCACCATCCACCTCGCCCCGAGCGACCACGCCCACCTCGACTCCCCCCGGATCATGCACCGGGTGATGCTCGCCGGGGACGTGCCGGCCGGGGTGGACGGCAGGCCCTCGGAGGCGATCACCGGCAGCGCCCCCGGCCGCTGGTGACGTCAGGCGGCGGGCCGCCGGCCCAGCGCCGGGCCCAGCTTCGTGGCCATGTCGGTGAGGATCTGCACGTAGTCCTCGTGCGCGAAGGTGAACGGCAGCGCGAACGCCACCTCGTCGACCTCGCGGAACGCGGCGTGCGCGTGCAGCCGCTCGGCGATCTCCGCGGAGGTCCCCACCAGGTCCGGCGCGAACAGCAGCCGCGCCGGGCCCTGGGGCGACGTCGTCCGGGCGGCGCGCCGGGCCGCGTACTCCGCGTACCGGGCGCGCTGGCCGGGCGTGGCGGAGTCGGTGGGGAGGACGACGAGACCCTGGGAGACACGGGCGGCCTCGCCGTCGGGGTGGTGGGCGCGGAAGGCGCGGATGTGGGACAGCTGGATCTCGGCGAAGTCCCACGGCCCGTCCGGGTCCTCCGCCCTGACGACGTTGCTCGTCAACAGGTTCATGCCGTGCTCGCCGGCCCACCGCGCCGACCGCAGGCTGCCGCCGCCGTACCACATGCGGCCGCCCAGGCCGGGGGAGTACGGCTGCACCCGGTCGGAGTAGACCTCGAAACCCTCGGCCCCGCTGAAGTCCGTCACCGGCTTGCCCCGCACGGCGTCCAGCAGCCGCTCCAGGCGGCCGTACCCCAGGTCCTCGGCGTCCGCCGTGCCCGGGTACAGGGCGTCCTTGACCCGGTCGTAGTGCATCGGCGGGCCCGCGCTGACGCCCGGGTTGAGACGGCCCCCGGACAGGACGTCGACGGTCGCCAGGTCCTCCGCCAGCCGCAGCGGGTTCTCCCACCCGAGCGGGGTGACCGCGATGCCGAGGTCGATGCGGCGGGTGCGCTGCGAGGCGGCCGCCAGCACGGCGACGGGGGAGGAGATGCCGTACTGCAGATGGCGGTGGCGCAGCCAGGCGCTGTCGAAGCCCAGGCGCTCGCCCAGCTCGATCAGTTCCAGCGTCGACTCGTGGCCCCGGCGCGGGTCCGCCTCGTCGAACAGGCCGATGGTCAGGAAACCCAGCTTGCGCAGCGGTCGTGGGATCGGCGGCACCCAGCCCCTCCAGCGTCGGTCGGTCGGGTCGTACAGCACTGCCAACCGATGCGCGTCCGGCGGTGTTCCCGCCCGCCCGTCCCTCGGGACGCGCGGCGCCGCGGACCGGTCCCGGCACCGGCGCCCGGCAGCGGCGGCGGCCCGGGCACCGGCACCGCGCCGGCGGGTCCCTCTCGGCAGGCCCGCTTCAGAAGGCCCGCTCCAGAAGGCCGAGCAGGGCCGCCCAGTGCCGCTCGTCCGCCTCCCGGTGGTACGCGGCGGTGTCGGCCTGGGTGAACCCGTGGTACGCGCCGGTGTAGACCTCGCAGCGGTGCCGGACGCCCGCCGCGGTCAGCGCCTCCTCCAGGCGCTCCATCTGCTCGGGCGGCATCGACGGATCCTGGTCGGCGTGCCCGAAGTACAGCTCGGCGGTGACGCGCCCGGCCACCAGGTGCGGGCTGTCCGGCGCGTCGGTCGCCAGCCCGCCGCCGTGGAAGCCGGCCGCCGCGGCGACCCGGTCCGGGTGGGTCCCGGCGGTCAGCAGGGCGAGCCGGGCGCCCATGCAGTAGCCGGTCAGCGCGACCGGTCCGCCGGCCGCGGCGGGGGAGTCCGCCAGCCAGCGCAGATAGGCGTCCGCGTCCCGCATCGCCCGATCGGCCGTCAGGGACCGCATGATCGGGCCGAGGCGCTCGAAGATCTCCGGACGCGCCCCGGGATCGATGAACTCGGGCAGCTCGGACACGGGCGCGCGCCCGTGCCGGTAGAACACGTTCGGCACGAGCACGGTGTAGCCGGCCCCGGCCAGCCGGTCGGCCATGGACCTCAGCTGCGGCCGCAGACCGAAGGCGTCCATGTAGAGCAGGACCGCCGGATGCGGCTTCCCGTCGTCCGGATGCGCCAGATACGCGTCGGCGGTGCCGTCCTCGGTGGGGATGTCGACCGCGGTTCCCTGGACGGAGGTCATGGCTCGGCTGCCTCTCTGTGGGTGTCGGCACGGGGCCCGCCCCGGAGGGGCGGACTGGATCATGGTCATCGTGACATGCCTGGTCACGGCCGTGTCGGCGGCCCCCCTGCCCTTGACCGCCCGCTGAACGGCCCTTGGCCGGGCCGTTGCCCGGACCGGGCGGGCCGTCACTCGAACGGGGAGGTGTCGCCCGCGCCCCGCCGTACGATCTCGGCCTCGCCGCCGGAGAAGTCGACGACCGTGGTCGGCTCGGTGCCGCAGTCCCCGGAGTCGACCACCGCGTCCAGCACGTGGTCGAGCCGGTCCTTGATCTCCCAGCCCTGGGTCATCGGCTCCTCCTCGCCGGGCAGCAGCAGGGTGCTGGACAGCAGCGGCTCACCCAGCTCGGCGAGCAGGGCCTGGGCCACGACGTGGTCGGGGATGCGCACGCCGACCGTCTTCTTCCTGGGGTGCTGCAACACGCGCGGCACCTCCCGCGTCGCGGGCAGGATGAAGGTGTAGCTGCCGGGCGTCGACGCCTTGATCGCCCGGAACACGTCGTTGTCGATCCGTACGAGCCGGCCGAGCTGCGCGAAGTCCTGGCACACCAGGGTGAAGTGGTGCCGGTCGTCCAGATGGCGGATCGTACGGATGCGGTCGAGGCCGTCACGGCTGCCCAGCCGGCAGCCCAGCGCGTAACAGGAGTCCGTCGGATACGCGATGAGCGCACCGGCGCGGACGCTGTCGGCGACCTGGGCGATGCTGCGCGGCTGCGGATTGTCGGGGTGCACGTCGAAGTACTTCGCCACCCGCCGAGCTTATGCCGCCCGCGCGGGAGAGCGGCGCAGGCCGGGCGGACGGCGTCGCCCGGAACCGGCACGCGCCGGGCGCGAGGAGCGCGGCAGAGCGGCCCGCGGACCGGCGCGCAGCCGGACGGCGGACGCGGCCCGGCGGCGGGAGCGGCCCGCGACCGCGCGGCCTCCGGCGCCTGCCCGTGAGGTAACGTCCCGGACCGGTGAGGGCTGTCAGCGGGACCCAGGGGAACCAGGAGAGACGAGGACGGGCCACGGCGCCGGGCCGAAGGGACGGGACACGGCGC
The DNA here is from genome assembly GCF_039533365.1 of Streptomyces glaucus. NCBI lineage: Bacteria > Bacillati > Actinomycetota > Actinomycetes > Kitasatosporales > Streptomycetaceae > Streptomyces > Streptomyces glaucus. The sequence continues at coordinate 71,692 of NZ_BAAATK010000031.1, read as the reverse complement.
GCGGGCGTGAGGGGAGGCGAGCCGGCGATGTGGGCCGAGGAACTGCTGGAGCACCTGCGGCCGGCCGGACGTGACCTCGGCCGGGTCGTCGCCTGGCTCGCGGACGCCACGCGGGCGGTGGCGACCCTGCAGGACGGTTCCGGCGCCGTCCTCGCCGGCCCGCGGATCCCGCTGGACGAGGACCTCGTCGCGGACATCACCGCCGGCCGGATCGCCTCCGCCGCGCGCCAGGACCGCGGCCGCCATCTGCGCCTGGTGCGCGTGGACCGCCCTCACGCGCCGCGGGCCGCCGTCCTGGCCGTGTCCCGCGACGCCCCGTTCGACCGGCACGCCTCCGAGATCCTCGCCCGCACCGCCCAGGTGGTCGAACTCCTGCTCGCCGCACACGAATCGACCGTGACCGGGCGCCGGCTGCGGCGGGCGACGTCCGACCTGCGGCTGGCCATCCTGCAACTGCTCATGGTGGAGGACACCGTCGCCGCGCGCCGTGTCGCCGCGGGACTGTGGCCGGGCCTGCTCGACACCGACACGGCGTGCGTCTACGTCGTCGAGAGCTCCCCCGAGGACCGCGACCGGCTCGCCGAGGAGTGCCTGGGCACCACCGAGGAGCGGGCCCTGGTCGTGCGCTGCCCCGCCATGGACGGCCACGTGATCGTCGTCACGCCCGAGGAGTCCACGGGCCGCGCACTGCGCTCCCTGGTCGCCCGGCGCCCGGACACCTTCCTCGGCGGCAGCACCCGGCAGAGCCTCGCCCGGACCGCCGCCGCGTACGGGCAGGCCGTCAGCGCCCTCGCCGTCGCGCGCTTCCGCCCCGACAAGGCGGCCGTGTACGCCGAGCGCACCCACCCCGAGCGTCTGATGGACCCGGCGGCGCTGCGCGACTGGGCGCGGCACCTGCTGCGCCCGCTCGACGAGCTGGCCCACCACACCCGTGCCGAACTGCTGGTCACCACCCGGCTCGGCCTGGAGTTCACCGCCGTCAGCACGGCGAAGGTGCTCGGCGTCAGCCGCAACACCGTCCGCGCCCGTATGGAACGCGTCGAAAGCCTGCTGCGCACCGACTTCGCCGACCTCACCGTGCGCGCCGTGGTCCATCTCGCCCTGAGCGCCCAGGCCGCCCTGCCGGAGGAACCGGCCGGAGCCGGGCAGCCGGATCCCGCCGGCGCCCCGGGCGCCCGTTTCGGGCAGCCGACCCCCTCCGGTCCCGCCGGCGCCGGAACCGGAGCCGGCGGGACCGGCCCCGCCCGGCTCGCCGGCCTGCTGGCCGGGCCCGCGCTGCGCACCTGGGCGCACGACCTGCTGGGCCGCCTGGACCAGGACGCCCGCGCCCTGCGCCGTACGCTGCGCACCTGGATCGCCGCCGGCGGCAACGCGGAACGGGCCGCGCAGGCCCTGGGCGTGCACGCCCAGACCGTGCGCGAGCACGTGCGCAGCGCGGAACCCGTCCTGGAACGCCAGCTGCTGGCCGGCGGCAGCGACCTGTACGAGGTCGTCCTCGCCCATCTGTCGGCCGGCGACCTCGACCAGCCCCTTCTGCCCGGAGCCGATCACCGGACGAAACCGGGCCATCCGGACGCGGTTGTGCACGGGTGAGTGCCGCGGGCCTTATAGCGGGCACCGGCACGATTCACAAGAGCCCCTGAGGAAACGTAAGTTCGACGGGCCGCCGGGCGCGACCGGAGCGGGGGACCGGTCGCGCCCGGCGGCCTTCGCGGTTCCGGCCCGGCGCACGGGTCCGCGCGGGCCGGCGGGTGCCGGGCGGGGCCGTCCCGGCCGTCCGCTCCCGGCGGTGTGCCCCGGCGGACGGCGGGTACCCGTCCCGCGCTGCAAGGGGTCCGCCGCCCGGGCGCCCGGCGCCCGGGCGGACCGGAACACGCACCGCGAAGAGGAGGCCCGTATGACCGGTGGCACGGAGACCGGCGGCGTGACCGGTACGCAGGACAAGGACTACAACCTCATCTGGTACGTCGAGTCGTGCCTGAACAACGCGCTGCGCCTGGAGACCTACATCCAGGACGCGGAGCGCGCCGAGGACACCGAGGTCGCGGAACTGTTCCGCAAGGCCCAGGCGGACAGCCGCAAGGGCGCCGAGCTGGGCAAGAACCTCCTCCGTGCGCGACTGAACGGCGGCTGAGCACGGCCCGCCGGACCGGCCCGGACACCGCGGCGACACCGGTGTCCGGGCCTTTTCCGTGAGGAGCGCCCGAGGCGGGTCCGGACCGTGCCGGGCCCCGGCGACATGGCGTGCGCGGCGACCGGCCCGACGACGCGCACCCGGCGCCCCGGGGAGGCAGGCGTCCACCGGGCGGCCGGGATGTGTGAGCGATCCACGCAACCGGGTACCCGGGCGGTCCGCAGGGAGTGGCTGACGGCTGCGCGCAGCCCAGGACCTCGCCCGACGGCAGGCACGAGTCGAAGGAGCCCAGATCATGACGGACGTATCGAGCCAGGGCCCCGCCCCCGGCGACGACCGGAAGGTGCTCACCAACCGGCAGGGACATCCGATCTACGACAACCAGAACCAGCGCACGGTCGGCGCCCGAGGCCCTGCCACGCTGGAGAACTACCACTTCCTGGAGAAGATCAGCCACTTCGACCGCGAACGCATTCCCGAGCGTGTCGTGCACGCCCGCGGCGTCACCGCGTACGGCTTTTTCGAGGCCTACGGGGCCTGGGGCGACGAGCCGATCGACCGCTACACCCGGGCCAAGCTGTTCCAGGAGCGGGGCAAGCGCACCGACGTGGCGGTCCGGTTCTCCACCGTCATCGGCGGGCGCGACTCCTCCGAGGCGGCCCGCGACCCCCGCGGCTTCGCGGTGAAGTTCTACACCGAGGACGGCAACTGGGACCTCGTCGGCAACAACCTGGGCGTCTTCTTCATCCGGGACGCGATCAAGTTCCCGGACGTCATCCACGCCCTGAAGCCCGACCCGGTCACCTTCGAGCAGCAGCCCCGGCGCATCTTCGACTTCATGTCGCAGACGCCGGAGTCGATGCACATGCTCGTCAACCTGTTCAGCCCGCGCGGCATCCCCTCGGACTACCGCCACATGCAGGGCTTCGGCGTCAACACCTACAAGTGGGTCAATGCCGAGGGCCGCACCGTCCTGGTCAAGTACCACTGGATGCCCAAGCAGGGTGTGCGCAGCATGACCGAGGAGGACGCCGCGAACGTCCAGGCCCAGACCCTCGGCCACGCCACCAAGGACCTGTACGAGGCGGTCGCCCGCGGCGACTATCCGGAGTGGGAGCTCCTGGTCCAGATGATGGAGGACCACGAGCACCCGGAGCTGGACTTCGACCCGCTCGACGACACCAAGACCTGGCCCGAGCAGGAGTTCCCGCCCAAGCCGGTCGGCCGGATGGTGCTCGACCGGATGCCGGAGGACTTCTTCGCGGAGAACGAGCAGATCTCGTTCGGCACCGGCGTCCTCGTCGACGGCCTGGACTTCTCCGACGACAAGATGCTCGTCGGCCGGACGTTCTCCTACAGCGACACCCAGCGCTACCGGGTCGGCCCCAACTACCTCCAGCTGCCCGTCAACCAGGCCAGGAACGCGTCGGTGCGCACCAACCAGCGCGGCGGCCAGATGGCGTACTACGTGGACCGCGGCGGGGAGAACCCGACCGTCAACTACGAGCCGTCCATCCTCGGCGGGCTGCGGGAGGCCCAGTACCCGACCCACGACGAGCAGGGGCCCGAGATCCGGGGCCGGCTCACCCGCAAGCGCATCCCCCGCACCAACGACTACCTGCAGGCCGGCCAGCGCTACCTGCTGATGGAGGACTGGGAGCGCGACGACCTGGTGAAGAACTTCGTCGACCTGCTCTCCCAGTGCGACCGGCCCGTCCAGGAACGCATGGTCTGGCACTTCCTCCTGGTGGAGAACGACCTCGGCCTGCGGGTCGGCGAGGGCCTCGGCATCAGCCCCGAGGACGTCGCGCACCTCGAACCGCTGGCCAGTCAGGACCTCACCGACGAGGACCGCAAGCGGCTGGCCAACCTCGGCAAGAACCCGCCGCGCGACGTGGAGGGCCTGACCATGACCCACTGCGTCCCGAACGAGCGGCACGTCGTGACCCGCTGACCGCTCACCGGCGCAGGGCCGACCGGGCCACCGCGAGCGCCTGTTCGGCGTAGCCACGGCCGAACAGCACCGCGTGCACCAGCAGCGGGAACAGCTGGTGCAGCCCGATCCGGTCGGCCCAGCCGCCGGCGAGCGGCGCCGCCTCCTGGTAGCCGTCCAGGATCCGCTCCAGGTGGGGGCAGCCGAACAGGTGCAGCATCGCCAGGTCGGTCTCCCGGTGCCCGCCGTGCGCGGCCGGGTCGATCAGGTGGACCTCGCCGTCGGCGCCCCACAGCACGTTGCCGTTCCACAGGTCGCCGTGCAGCCGGGCGGGCGGCTCGGCGGGGCCCGCCAGCTCGGGCAGCCGCTCGCAGACCCGCTCCACGACGGCCGCCTCGGCGGGCCGGACGGTGCCGTCGTCGACCGCGCGGCGCAGGTACGGCAGCACCCGGTGCTCGGCGTACCAGCGCGGCCAGTCGGTCCCCGGGACGTTGCGCATCGGGGCGCGCCCGATGAACGCCTCCACCGGGCCGCCCGGCGGCGGGGCGCCGAACGCGGGCGCGCCGGCCGCGTGCAGCGCGGCCAGGTCCCGGCCGAACCGGGTCGCCGCCGCCGCGCTCGGGCGGCCCCGCGGAACCAGGTCGATCACCAGCCAGCGCCCGTCGGCGCCGTGCACGGCCGGCACGCGGACCGCGCCGGCCTCGGCCAGCCAGCGCAGCCCCGCGGCCTCCGCCCGCACCGCCCCGTCGCCGTCACCGCGCTTGGCCATCACCACCCGCCCGCCGTCGAGGCCGACTTCGGTGAGGGCCGCGGACAGCCGGCGCTCACCGGTCACCGGCCGCCCGGTGAGCCGGGCGACGGCGGCCCCGGGCCCCGCGCCGTCCCCGGCCCCTGAGGAGGACGTCACACACACGGCGACCAGGGTAGGTCCCTGCCGCCCTGCTCCGTCCCGGCGGCGGCATCCGGCCCGCCGCGCGCACCGGGCTCCCGGCGCGCACCGGGAGCCCGGTCCCGCCGACGAGGCCACCGTCCTCCGGCTCGCCGTGCGCCTCACCGAGCGGTGCGCCCCGCTGCCCGCCGGCCGGTCCCTCGCCCCCGCCGGGGCGGGACGCCGACGGAAGCCGGCTCCCCGGCTGCCGCCTGCGGTGCCCCGCCCCCCGCCGGACGGGACCCCACCGACCCGGTGAAATATCCGCCTCCCACCGATGGAACCCGCCGGTAGCGGGGGAGCAGTGAGATCATGACAAGTTCGTTCCACCGCACCCTCACCCTTCCGGCCCCCCTGTGCGAGCAGGCCGCCCACCACCTCGAACAGGCCGTGCAACGGGCCGTCGACGGGGCGGCGGCCCCCTGGCGGGCCTTCCGCGAAGCCGCGACCGGCTCCTGCACCCTCCCCGTCGCCGTGGTCGAACAGGCCGCCGCCTGCCTCCTCGTGCTGGCCGCCGAGAGCGCCCAGACCGTGCGCCCCTCCGCCCTGCGCGCCCTGATCGGCGTCGCCCTGCACCTGCGCGACGCCGTCCACGCCGCCCAGCGGCCCGCCCTCACCACCGGCCTGTGGTGAGACGCCCGCCGCGCGCACCGTGAGCCCGCCCGCTCACCCGTTTGTCCGATGACCTCATGCCCCCGAACGAGGGACACCGCCTCATCCGATGCGGGGCATGCCGGGCCGTGGGCGTTCCACCCCGTGCGCCGGCGCGTTGCAGTGGGCATGAAGTGCACAGTCACCACCGGGTCCCTCCTCCTCGAGCGCAAGGAGCGACCGGCACGGCACGCCCTCCTCGTCACGGCCGCCCAGGCCGATCCGCCGATCTACGCCGCGCTCGTCACGGAGTGGCGCGCGGTCGGCCGGATGATCCCGGGTGCGCGGGACGCGCAGTGGGCCGCCCTCACCTCCCCGGCGGAGCCGGACGCGCCGCTCCGGGACGCATGGGGCGGGACCGCCGACGTCCCCTCGGGAATCCGGGCGGAACTGGTGCCCGTCCGCTGACGGCCGCGCGGCGTCAGCCGGGCCGCTCGGCCCCGTGCGGACGCGGACCGGCCGTGGACGCCCCGCAGGTCGGGCACCGCCGGTCCGCGCGCGCCTGGACGGCGAGCGTGCCGAGCGCCTGCTGCAGCGCCAGTTCCACGGCGGCGGGCACGAACAGCGTCCCGGAGCCGTCCGGCGGGATCAGCCAGCGCAGCCGCCCCGCGGCCCGCTGCGGCGCGGGAACCGCGATCCACGCGCCCCGGCCCAGGTACCGGATGTCCGCGCCGATCCAGCGGCCGGCCGGATCGGGCGGCAGGAAGAACCCCACCCGGCGGGAGGCCGCGTCGGCGAGCACGGGCCCGGGCGCCTGCGGAAGGCACAGCAGGGCGTCGAGGGCCAGTACGCCCAGCTCCTCCGGCACGCTCAGCACGTCCCAGAAGCGTCCGCAGGCCAGCACCGCGGTGCCGGTGTCCCCCCGCCACTGGCGTTTGCAGGCCCGCGGATCGGTCGCGGCGGCGGCCAGCCACTCCGTGGCCTGCCGCGTGACTCTTCGCATGGCGTCCCTCCGGTCGGTCGACCCACGCGGACGAGATGCTCATCGTTGTGGATATTTCTATGAAGCGGAAGGGGTGGCGAACCGTGGCGGATTCCCCCCGGTTCCCCCGGGACACCGGTTCGGCGAGCAGGTGTTCCCCCGGTCCTCGAACGCGCCGCGGCCTCGTGCGGGCGCCCGCGGCCCGGAACCGGCGCCTCGGGGCGTGGCGGGCCGTGTGGGTGCGGGCACGGGCCGCGCTGCGCCGCCGCACCGGCGCCGGGGACCCGCTGGACCCGCTGGTCAGGACCGCCCGGCGCCTGGACTACGGCGCCGGGCGGCTCCCCGGCGGGCCCGCGCGGCGACCGGGCCGTGAGGACCGCGGCGCGGCACCGCGGTCAGATGCCCAGGACGCGCAGCATCCCCCACAGCGCCACGGTGGAGGCGACGAGCGCGGCCGGGACGGTCACCAGGCCGAGCCGGGTGAAGAGGCCGAGGTCCGGCCGGGCGCCGTGCTCGTGCAGGACGCGCCGCCACAGCAGGGTCGCCAGTGAGCCGACGTACGTCAGGTTGGGGCCCAGGTTCACGCCGATCAGCACCGCGAGGACCGGGCCGGGGCCGCCCGGCGCGGCCAGGGGGAGCAGGGCGAGCACGGCCGGCAGGTTGTTGATGACGTTGGCGAGCACCGCGGCCACCGCCGCCACGCCGAGCAGCGCGGGCAGCGAGTCCCCCTCCGGCAGCAGCCGGCCCAGTCCGGCGCCCGGGCCGCCCGCCATCACGCCCTGCACCACGACGCCGAGGGCGAGCACGAACAGGCAGAACAGGGGGGAGGCGGCGCCGGCCAGTTCCCGGAGCGTGGTGCGGCGCCGGGCGAGCGCCCGGGCGCCGAGCACGACGGCCCCGCCGAGCGCCGCCCACGCGGGCGCCACCCCGGCCGGTGAGGCCACGGCGAACCCGGCCAGGGTCAGCGCCAGCACCACCAGCGTGAACACCGGCATCCGCGGGGCCTTCCCGGGGGCGCCGGGCGCGGCGGGCGCGGCGAGATCCGCGCGGAACCAGCGGCGGAAGACGGCGTACTCGACCATGACGGCGGCCAGCGACGGCAGCGCCATCAGCGCCGCGAACCCGGTGAAGGTCAGACCGCTGGCGGTGAACGCCAGGAGGTTCGTCAGATTGGAGACCGGCAGCGGCAGCGAGGCGGAGTTCGCCAGGTGCGCGGTGGCGTACACGTGCGGGCGCGCGTTCGCGCCGGCCCGGGCCGCCGTCGCGAGGACGACGGGCGTGAGCAGGACGACCGTGGCGTCCAGACTGAGCACCGCCGTGGTCGCCGACGCCACGGTGAACACCCCGGCCAGCAGCCGCCGCGGACTGCCGCCGCACCAGCGGGCGACGGCCGCCCCGGCGGCCTCGAACAGGCCGTCCCGCGCGCACAGGTGCGCCAGCACGAGCACCACGGCCAGGAAACCGACCACCGGCAGCAGCGTGCGGATCTGCTCCCAGGCGCCGGACGGCGACACGGCGCCCAGCGCCACGGTCAGGACGGCGGCGGGCACGGCGGCCACCGCCTCCGGCCACCCCCGGGGGCGCAGCACGGCGAAGGCCAGCACACCCAGCAGCAGGGCGACCGGGACGGTCTCGGAGACGACGGCGGTACTCAGCGGGCTTCCTCCAGAACCGGTACGGCGAACCTGCGCTCGCCGGCCGCCGGGGACGGCGCCCCGGGCGGGACGGTGACCGACGACCGGCACCTCGGGCCGGGACGAGTCGGCCCGAGGTCACTCGTCGCCTTCGTCTTCCTCCTCCTGCTCCTCCTCGCCGCCCCCGCCGGCGGGAACGCCGGCGGGCTGCGCGGAGGAGGTGACGGCGGCGGGCGCGCCGGGGGAGGGGGCCGCCTCCGGCGACACGGACGCGCTCACGGACGGCTCGGCCTGCGGGTCGCGCGCCGCGCCCTCGTCGGGCGCGAACCAGGCCATGCCGGCCAGCAGCGCCAGGACGAACAGGGCGGCGCCGCCCGCCACGGCCACCAGGCGGGACGGGGAGAGGGACGGCTTTCGGGGGCGGCGCGGCGCGGCCCGGTGCACCGTCGTCCGCCACTGCGTGTCCACGACCGGGGGCCCGGACGGGGCGGCGTCCTGTCCCGGCAGCTGCTGCGGCAGGGGCTCCGGTGCCCCGTGCCAGGCTCCGCGGCCGAACCAGTCGGCCACCTCCTCCGCCGTGGGCCGGTCCTCGGGCTGCTTGGCCAGCAGCCCGAGCAGGTAGTTCTCGAAGGCGGGCGGCAGTCCGAGGCCGAGCTGCCGGGGCGGCACGGGGACGGCGTCGAGGTGCTGGTGCAGGACGGCCAGGGGGCTGTCGGCCTGGAACGGCGGGCGGCCGGTGAGCAGCTGGTAGAGCACGCAGCCCAGCGCGTACACGTCCGAGGCGGGTCCCGCGGGCCGGCCGAGGGCACGCTCGGGCGCGAGGTAGAGGCTGGTGCCGACGATCTGCCCGGTGGCGGTGAGGGCGGCGCCGGGGTCGTCGAGGAAGCGGGCGATGCCGAAGTCGCCGATCTTCAGCGTGCCGTCGGCGTCGAGCAGCAGGTTGGCCGGCTTGATGTCGCGGTGGACGATGCCCTGCCGGTGGGCGGCGGCCAGACCGGCGGCCGCCTCGGCGGCGATGCGGGCCACCCGCTCGGCGGGCAGCGGGCCGCCGTGGGCCAGCACCCGGGCCAGGCTGTCCCCTTCGACCAGTTCCATCACCAGGAACAGCCGTCCCTCGTACTCGCCGAAGTCCAGCACGCCGACCACGTGGGGGTGATGGAGCCGGCCGGCGGTCTGCGCCTCCAGCCGGAACCGCGAGACCGCGGTGGGATCGGAGTCCTGGGGCAGCATGAGCTTCACGGCGACCGGTCTGCCGAGCATCTCGTCGACGCCCCGCCAGACCTCCCCCATCGCTCCGCGCCCGATCACGTCCTGCAGCCGGTACCGGCCCGCTGTCAGCACTTGCGTCTCTTCCTCATGCCGTGATGCCGTACTACGTCGACTCGACCGCCGCGGACCGGGCCTCACCGCGTGCGCGGATGAGGGTGGGGGAGGCCGCAGCCGCCCCAGCCTACCGGCTCATGATCAACGCGACGGCCACGCGCGGCTCCCGGGGCCGGGGCCGGGGCCCGGGGAGCCCGTCCCGGCCGCGCGGATGTGGCCGAAGCCACGCACCGGAGGTGGCCCGGGCCATGTTCCCGCGCTCCGAGCCGCGACTACCGTGTGGGCAGTCCCCCTGTCCCCTCGCGAGCAGCTCGGACGGCCCGGCAGTGCAAGCAGATCTCTCCCCGGTCATCGCGGCGACCGCCCGATGGCTCACGTGCGCCTACCCGTCGTACGGCGGCGCGCTGGCCTCCGCCCTGTGCGAGGTGCAGGCGCGGCAGGCCGCGACGGTCGCGGCGTGGCTGCGGTACCCGACGCCGATGGACGCCGCGCTGGTCGGCGTGGCGGGCCCCGGAGGCTCCGCCCGGCTCGACTGGATCACGGGCGCGGACGGGGCCGACGCCGAGGACGACGCCTGGCGCACCTGGGTCGACGAGGTCGTGGCCAGCTGGGCGGCCTGCCTGCTCGGCGACCCGGAGCTGGCCGCCCTGGCCGTGGCCGCGCTCGCCGAGGGCGACCACACGGCCGGGACGCCGCTGGAGTTCCGGCGCCTGGTCGCGCCCGACGACGGCGACCGCCGCGCGGCGGCCCTGCTGCGCCATCCCGACCTGCTGGCCCCGGTGGCGCGACTGCACCGCTCCCAGCTGCTGGACCGTCTGAAGCCGGGCCGGGCCCTGATCGCCTGAGAGCGGGCCGGGCCCCGGCCCGCCCGGGCAGTCGGCCGGCTCCGGCACCCGGTCCCGGCCCGCCGCGCGGACGGGGCCGAGCCGTGTCCGGCCCGGCGCGCGAAGGGGGCCGAGCCGTGTCCGGCCCGGCCCCGCTCACGCGGCCGTGCTCAGGGCCGCCTTCCCGGGGAGGTCCCCCTCCTGCGTGCCCAGGGGCACCGTCGGCGCCGGTGTCCGGCGTCCCCGCAGGAAGTGGCCCGCGCCGATCGCGCCGGCGACGACCAGGCCGCCGGCCACCAGGGCGCCGCGGGCGCCGGCCAGCTCCATCAGGAGGCCGAGCGCCGGGGGGCCGCCGAGGTTCCAGACCGTGCCGATGCTGCCCCACACGCCGAGCACGCGCCCCCGCAGCCGGGCGGGCGGGTCGGTCTGCAGGACCGCCCGCCCGGCGGTGTCGGAGACGGACTCCACCACGGCCATCGGCAGCACCAGCGCCAGCAGCACGGCCAGCGACGGCGACAGTCCGGCCACCACCTGCAGGAGCGCGCCCGAGGCCGCGAGCAGCCCCACGAGCCGCACGGAGGGCCGGCGCATCCGGGCGCCGAGGAGAGCGCCGAGGATGCCGCCGGCGGCGAGCACCGTGGACACCGTCCCGAACGCCCCGGCACCGCCCGCCAGCGGCCCGGTGACGAGCACGGCCAGGGTGAGCCCGTAGTTCCGGCCGAAGACCGCGCTGACCCCGGTGATCCCGGCCAGCGCCAGCAGCCGGGGCCGGCGGGCGAAGAACACCAGGCCCTCCCGCACGGTCATGTCCTGTTCCGCGCGCGCCCGCCCGCCGGCCGCGGCCCCCCGGGCCGCCCCGGGGGCCGGGCGCAGGAACGGGATGACCGAGGCCACGAACAGGAACGACAGCCCGTTGGCGGCGTACGCCGCGGCCGTGCCGAGGAAACCGACCGTCACGCCCGCCAGCGCGGTGCCCACGAGGCGCCCCGCCTGGTGCACCAGGGCGCCCACCCCGATGGCGGACGGCACGTCCGCCACGGGGACGAGGTCGTTGCCCAGCAGGGCGCACGCCGGTCCGTCGACCGTGGCGACGACGCCGGTCACGGCGGCCAGCACCATCAGCGAGGTCATGTCGAGCCGGTCCAGCGCCACCAGCACGGCCGTGGCGAACGCGATCGCGCCGAGCAGGACCTGGCTGACGGCGGCCGTCACCCTGCGGGGCCAGCGGTCGACGGCGGCACCGCCGAAGAGGCTGATGAGCAGCGCGGGCGCGGCCTGCACGGACAGCGACAGCCCCGTCGCGGCGGCGGACCCGGTGATCTGCAGGACGAGCAGGTTCTGCACCGTGAGCTGCATCCACGTACCGGCGTTCGACACGAAGTTCGCGAAGGACCACCAGCGCATGCTGCGGTGCCGGAGGGACCGCCAGGGCGAGCGGGAGGCGGCCGCGGGCGGCGGCGGGGCCGGATCGGGCGCAGGGGCGGGCAGGGCAGGGGAGGGGGAGGAAGACACAGTGCGCCACTCGAAGACGAGTCGGGAAACTCCGACGGAGAAGGGGGAAGGAAGAGGGGCGGAACGCCGGCTGCGCTGCGCGGCGGCCCCGCGGAGCCGGGAGACGGCGCGGACCATGGTGGCAGAAGGGACCGCCGAGTCGAGGCCGGCCCGGCCCTCCCGCCCCCTCGCACCGGAGGCAAGAGCCCGCCCGTCCGCGGCATTTGGCGCGCCGAGTGTGCTTGATCACAGCTTCCGTCGCGGTGGTGCCGGGGTCCGGCGGGCGTGACGGTGCCCACAGCCGCACCGTCCGCGAGGGGATCCGCCGGCCCGGCGGCGGGGCGGAGCAGGCGTCGAGGAGTGAAAGCGGCTCGGCGGGGAACCCGTCGGCCCGTTCTCGGCGCTTCTCAGCCGTCGTCGACGCCCCCTGGGGGGAGTCGACGTCCCCCCAGGGGAAGGAAGGCCGTCCCATGACGCCGACGACGACGTTCCCCGCGGACGCCGGTGCGCGACTTTCCTGGAACCGGGCCCTGGTGACCGGCGGGGCGGGCTTCCTCGGTTCGCATCTGTGCGCACGCCTGCTGGATTCAGGAGCCGAAGTCGACTGCCTGGACGACCTCTCCACCGGGCGGGCCGGGAACGTGGCCCCCCTCTCGGACCGCCCGGGATTCCGGTTCCTGGAACGCGACATCCGCGACATCCGAGACATCCACGGCGCCCGTGACGCCCCGGCCCCCGGTCGCGAGGAGGCCCTCACCGGCCCGTACGACCTCGTCCTGCACCTGGCCGGGCCCACCGCGCCGGCCGACGCGACGGGCCGGCCCCGGGAGGCCCTCGACGCGGGCAGCCTCGGTACCCGCAACGCGCTGGCCGTCGCCGACCGGGACGGCGCCCGCTTCCTGCTCGTCTCCTCGCCCGAGGCCCGCGCCGGGGACCGGGCGGGCGACGGCGATCCGGTCGGCCCGTATAGCGCCTACGCCGAGGCCACGCGGTTCTCCGAGGCCCTGGTCGCCGCCCACGCGGCCGGCGGCAGCAACGCCGGGATCGTGCGCGTGTTCGCCACCTGCGGGCCCCGGATGCGGACGGACGACGGCCGGACGGTCTCCACCCTCCTGGGACAGGCGCTGTCCGGCGGACCGGTCACCGTCGCCGGCGACGGTGACCGGACGCTGCCCCTGTGCTACGTCGACGACGTGGCCGACGGGGTGCTGCTGCTGGCCGCCGGCCGGTCGGTGCGCCCGGTCGACCTCGGCGGCGACGACGGGCCGACGGTCGCGCAGCTGGCCCGCCGGATCGCCGCGCTGACCGGCTCCGGTTCGCCGGCGCTCGCCGACGGGGCGGCCGGCGGGCCTCCACCGCCCCGGCCCGCCACCGGCTTCGCCCGCGAGCTCTTCGGCTGGGTGCCGAAGGTGACCTGGCAGGAGGGCCTCGAGCGCACCGTCGCCGCCTTCCTGGCCGGGCCCGGCCGCGCCCCGGCGGCCGTGGGGCGCGGCGGCGGGGGCCGGTCCGGGTGAAGGCGCTCGTCGCCTGCCCGGGCGGTCTCGGGCCCGTCCTGCTGGCCGGCCCCGCCGTGCGGGCGGTGGCCACCCGGGCCGCCCGTGTGACGCTGCTCTGCGGCGCCCGGGGCGCGCCCGCCGCCGGGCTGCTGCCGCACGTCGACGACGTCGTGGTGTGGGACGGCCTCGGATCCGGCGAACCCCCCGGGACGTCCGGGGCCCCGGGGGAGGGGGCCGGCCCGCCCGCGGCCGGCACGGACACCGGGAGCGTGCTGCGGCGCCTGCGCGACGACGGGCACGACGTCGCCCTCGTCCTCGCCCCCGGCGGCCGGGACCCGCTGCCCACGGCACGGCTGCTGCGGGCGGCCGGGGTGCGCCGCGTCGGCGCCGGCGGCCCGGACCCCGCGCAGCCCGTGGAGCACGACGGGGACCTGTTCGACGTCCGCCGCCGGTGTCCGCCGGGGCGGCACGAGGCCGAGGAGGCCCTCGACGCGGCCGCCGCCCTGGGCTTCTCCCTCAGGCCCGGCGACGACGGGCGGCTGCGCGTCCTGCCGGCCCCCGACACCGCGCCCCTGACCGGCAACGGCCCGTACGTCGTCGTCCACCCCGGGGCCGGGTGGCCGGCCCACGCCTGGGACCCCGGCCGCTGCGCGGAGACGGTCGCCCTGCTCGCCGACGCCGGTCACCGCGTCGTCGTCACCGGCGGGCCCGAGGAGGCCGCCCTGACCCGCCGCGTCAGCGGTGACACGGCCGTCGACCTGGGGGGTCGTACGAGCTCTCGGACGCTGGCCGGTGTGCTGCGGTGCGCCGACGTCCTCGTCGCCGGCGGCACCGGTCCCGCCCAGCTCGCGGCGGCGGTCGGTACGCCGGTCGTGTCGCTGTTCCCGCCGGCGGTGCCGGCCGGGCGCCGGATCCCCTACCGGGTCCCCGCGGTCCTCCTCGGCGACCCGGGCGGCCGGGACGCGGACCCGGGCGCCCGCGACCGCCCCGTGCCCGGCCGTGTCCGCCCGGACGAGGTCACGCCCCGGGACGCGGTCCGGGCCGTGCGGGAGCTGCTGCGAGCGGGCCCGTGAGGCGGGGCCCGGGCGGCGGGCGTGCGGCAGGGGAGGCCCGTCGCCGTGGCGACGGGCCCGTCGGGCGGGGTGCGGGGGCCGGGCCGTGACGGGCGTGGGGTCAGCCCTGCTTGCCGCGGCCCGTCAGCGCGTCGCGCATCCGGTCCACCAGCCCGGCGCCCGGCGCCAGCATCTTGTTCGCCGGAGGCTTGTCCGGAGCGGCCGGGTGCGGCCGGGTCGGCGCCGTCTTCTTCGCTTGCCGGACCTTGTCGCCCAGTTCGTCGAGCGCCTCCGGGGAACAGGCGTTGCGCAGCATCGGGAAGAGGTTCCCCTCCTCGTCGGCCACGTGCGAGCGGATCTCGCTCATCAGCATGCCGACGAGCCGGTCGAACTCCGGATCGTCCGCCCCGCAGCTCTCCAGGTCCTTCATGATCTGCTCGGCCCTGGCGTGGTCCTCCAGCTCCTTGTCGGCCAGGGCGTCCCCGTCCGGCACGTGCTCGCGCACGGCCGGGTAGAGGTACTCCTCCTCCGCCACGGAGTGCCGGATCAGCTCCATCGTGACCTGGTCGGCGTACATCTTGCGGTCCGTGTGACCGGGCGCCAGCGCCTCGATCCTGCCGAAGAGTTCCTCGACCTCCCGGTGATCGGTCACCAGTTCGTCGATGACGTTTCCTCCGTGTCCCATGTCCTTCACCTCCAGCCAGGTCGTGGCGGTCCCGGATCGACTCGCCACGAGCGTCGAGTCCCCCCGCCCCGGCCGGCCGGCCGTCCGGGGCCTGGCCGTGCCGCACGACTGCGCGGGAGCACCGGCCACCTGTGGCCACCCGACCACACGCCGCCCTCCCACGCCCCTTCGGCTACTCCCTTCCGGGCACGTCCCGCCTCGCCCCTCGCAAAAACCCGGCGGCGGTCGTGTCCCGCGTCGTGCCTCGCGGCGGCCGCCTCGGGGCACGACGCGGGCAGCTCCGCGGGAAAGCGCCCCCGGCCGGCGACGCTCAGCCGCCCAGCTTGGCCCTGACGCCGCCCGCCGCCGCCATGGGGCGGGCCGTCGCGCGGACCGAGCGGCGCACCAGCCGCGCGTCCCGGCGCAGGTCCTGGGCCGCGTGGCGGCTCCGCCACAGCACGGACGGCGCGCTGCCGGTGTCGTCGGCCGTGATCAGCAGGCCGCCCAGCATGGACAGGTTCTTGAGGAAGTGGACGCGCTGCTGGGCGCGTTCGGCGGGGTCCTCCGCCTCCCAGAAGCGGTGGCCCGCCAGGGTGGTGGGCAGCAGCGTCGCGGCGAGCGCCAGGGCCGACAGGCGCGGCACGCGTCCGAGGCCGAGCAGGACGCCGGCCGCCACCTGCACGGCGCCGTTGAGCCGTACCAGCTGCTCCGGGCGGTCGACCAGCACGCCGAGGCGTTCGACGACGGGACGTACGACGGGCTCGGCGACCGGTGCCACGCCCTCGGGGCTGCGCAGCGAGTTCATGCCGCCGGCGACGAACATCGAGGCCAGCATGGGGCGGCCGGCCACACGCAGAAGACTCATGACGCTCTCCAGGAGGTGTCGTGCCCTACAGGCCCTGCGGGCCCCCCAGCGGCTCCCCGGGTTCCCCGCCCGGCCGGCGCCAATCGGCGCCCGCGCCCGTGGCGGTCCCGTGGTGCGGCGGCCCGCCGGCCCGGGTCAGCCCCCGGAGACGTTGGCGGTGATCAGCCGCAGGAGGTGCTTGGCCGCCGCGTCCTGTTCCGGGGTGAGTCCCATCGCGTCGCCGATGGCGGCGGGCACCGCGCGGGCCCGGTCCCGGAGCCGGATTCCGGCGTCGGTGAGGCGCAGGGCCACCGAGCGCTCGTCGTCCGGGCGGCGTTCACGGCGCAGCAGGCCGGCCGCCTCCAGCCGTTTGAGCAGCGGGGAGAGGGTGCTGGACTCCAGCTGGAGGGCCGCGCCCAGATCACGGACGGAGATCGAGTCCTGCTCCCACAGCACCAGCATGACCAGGTACTGGGGGTAGGTCAGGCCCAGCTCGTCCAGCAGCGGGCGGTAACGGGCCGTCACCGCCCGGGAGGCCGCGTACAGGGCGAAGCAGAGCTGGTCGTCCAGGAGCAGCGACCCCTCGGGCGGTTCGGGGACGGTCGGGTTCACGCACCACTCCTGGTCTGCGTCCTGGGCACGGCGCTCACCACCCTACCGGCCGAGCGTCCTCGATTCTGTAGAACCCAAATTAGTTGCGCGCTATCTAATCGAGCGCTACTGTTTCGGCCGTGCCGCCCCTCCCGGCGAAATCCCGCCGGGAACCTGCCGCGGCGCCCGATCCGAGGAGATCGCGATGACCGACACCACCGACACCACCGCCGCCGTCCGCCCCGTGCTGGAGCCTGCCGCGCGGGCGTTCGCCGAGGCGACCGCGAACCCGCCCTACCTGTTCGACCTGGGCCCGGTCGAGGGCCGCAAGGCGGTCGACGAGGTGCAGTCCGGCCAGATCGCCAAGCCGGCTGTCGACGAGGAGTGGATCACCGTCGAGGGCGGCCCGACGGGCAGCGTGCGGGCCCGCATCGTCCGCCCCGCCGGCGCCACGGGCACCCTGCCCGTCGTCCTCTACATCCACGGAGCGGGCTGGGTGTTCGGCAACGCCCACACCCACGACCGCCTGGTGCGCGAACTGGCCACCGGCGCCCACGCCGCCGTGGTCTTCCCCGAGTACGACCTCTCGCCCGAGGCCCGCTACCCCATCGCCATCGAGCAGAACTACACCGTCGCCCGGTGGATCGTGCGCGAGGGCGCCGCCAGGAACCTCGACGCCGCCCGCATCGCGGTCGCCGGCGACTCCGTCGGCGGCAACATGAGCGCCGCCTTGACCCTGATGGCCAAGGAACGCGGCGACGTGCCCCTGGTGCAGCAGGTCCTGTTCTACCCCGTCACCGACGCGAGCTTCGACACCGCCTCCTACCACCAGTTCGCCGAAGGCTACTTCCTGCGCCGCGACGCCATGCAGTGGTTCTGGGACCAGTACACCACCGACCGGGCCGAGCGCGCCCGGATCACCGCCTCCCCCCTGCGCGCCACCACCGAACAGCTCACCGGCCTGCCCCCGGCCCTGGTCATCACCGCCGAGGCCGACGTCCTGCGCGACGAGGGCGAGGCCTACGCCGCCAAGCTCCGCGCCGCCGGCGTACCCGTCACCGCCGTGCGCTACCAGGGCGTCATCCACGACTTCGTCATGCTCGACGCCCTGCGCGACACCCACGCCGCCCGGGCCGCCATCGCCCAGGCCGCCACCGTCCTGCACACCGCCCTGCACGCCGCCTGACCCCCGCCCGCCCACCCCGCCCGCGGGAGACACCCGTGGGCGGGGAACCGCCCCGCAATCTTGTGAGAGCGCTCCCAGGAGAGCAGGATGTCCCGGTGACTTCGTCTCCCGCCGTGCGCCCGTACCGCCCCGGGGACCGAGAGGCCCTGGACGACATCTGCATCCGCACCGGACACAACGGCCGCGACAGCCGCCCGCACTACGCGGACCCCGGCATCCTCCCCGTGATCTTCGCGGCGCCGTACGTCCACCTGGAGCCTGAGCTGGCCTTCGTCCTGGACGACGGGCAGGGGCGGGCGGTCGGCTACATCCTCGGCACCGCCGACACGCCCCGCTTCGTCGAGGCGTTCCGCGCGAAGTGGCTGCCCCGGGTCGCCGGCCGCTATCCGGAACCGGACGGCCCGCCGGGCACGCCGGACGAGGCGATGAGCGTGCTGCTGCACCGCCCCGAGCGGATGGTCCTGCCGCAACTGGCCGCGTATCCGGCCCATCTGCACATCGACCTGCTGCCCGAGTGGCAGGGCCGCGGACACGGCCGGGCGCTGATGCGGACGTTCCTGCGGGCGCTGCGGGACGCCGGGGTGCCGGCCGTCCACCTGGGGATGGCGACGGCCAACACCCCGGCCAGAGCCTTCTACGACCGCCTCGGCTTCCACGAGATCGAGGTGCCGGACCCGGGGCCGGTCACCTACCTGGGGCGCACGACGGGAGAACCCGGCCGGCTCTGACGGCCCCCGCGCCGGTCAGTCGGCGGCGGTGTGCAACCGGTACACGCTGAACGCGCGGCGGATGACCGGCTGCGCCACGTTGCGCACCCGTACGCCGCCGGCCGTCATCCCGTGCTCCGTGCCCATGTGGGCGTGGCCGTGCACGGCGAGGTCCGCGCCGGCCGTGTCGATCGCCTCGGCGAGCAGATAGCTGCCGAGGAAGGGGTAGATCTCCAGCGGCTCACCGGCGAGGGTGTCGGCCACGGGGGAGAAGTGCGTGAGGGCGACCCGCACGTCGCAGCCCTCCCGGTCCAGCTCCTCCAGCGCGGTGCGCAGACCGTCCGCGCTGCGCCGGGTGGAGCGGACGAACTCCTTCATCAGCGGCTCGCCGAACTCCCCCGCGCAGCGGCCGACGAACCCGCCGCCGAACCCCTTGGTGCCGGCCACGCCGACGCGTGCGCCGTCGCACTCCACGACGGTCGCCCCGCCCTCCAGGACCGTCACATCGGCGTCCCGGAGGATGTCGGCGACCTTCTCCGGCTGTTCGTCGTGGTGGTCGTGGTTGCCGAGCACCGCCACGACCGGCACGGGCAGGCCGCGCACCTCCTGCGCCACCACCCGTGCCTCCTCCGGGGTGCCGTGCCGGGTGAGGTCCCCGGCGAGCAGCAGCAGATCGGCACAGTCGGACAGGGTGTCGAACGCGGGCCGCAGCAGCCCCTGGCTGTCGGGCCCCATGTGGATGTCTCCCACGGCGGCGACGCGGACCATCACAGCTCCTCCGCACGATCGGGGCGGGTCGTCTCCGCCACCACGATGTCGCTGTGCACGGTGATCCCGGCCAGCTCCTCACCGACGATCCGCAACAGGGTCTCGCGGCACCGCGCCGAGGGCACCGTGCCGCTCACCACGACGGCCCCGGCCCGCATCTCGGTCCGTACGCCCAGCTCGCCGAGTTCCTCCGCGGCGAGCCGGTCCTGGAGATGGGCGACGCGGTACTCGACGTGCGCGGCGGGCGGGGCGTCGCCCGCCGCGGGCCCCTGGTGGGCTACCGGGTCGGTCATCGCTGTTCCTCCTTCGGCGCAATGATCTCCAGTCGCTCCAGCATGAAGAAGAACGCCGCGGGCATCGGGGCGTCCCCGCAGGAGCGGCGCACCTCGCCCCAGTCGATCTTCTCCCGCAGCGTGCGGGCGATCGGGAGGACCGCTCCGAAGTCGCAGTGGTGCTCCGAGAAGGCGGCCAGCAGACTGTGCATCAGGTCGGTCGGCGCCAGCACCGGCATCAGCACCGAGTCCACCGACAGCTCCTCGGCCCGTGCCAGCAGCTCCGTCGTGACGGGCTGGTGCGCCAGCTCGAAGATGAGGTCCACCTGCTGTCCCAGGCAGGTGGCCTTCAGCAGCCAGTCCTCCGGAGGCGTGTACACCGTCAGGCCCGCCTCGCGCAGGGTGTCGGCGACGGCGGCCGCGTCCTCGGGGCGGATGCAGAAGTCGACGTCGTGCTGGAGGTTCTGGATGCCGCCGTGGGCGTACACGGCGACGCTGCCCGCCAGCGCGAACGCGTGCCCCTGCCGCTTCAGGATCGCCCCCACCTGCTTGGCCGCCTCCAGGATCGCCTGGTTGCGGTCGAGGGGCAGATCCCCGCCCGTCACGTCGTGCCGGGGGACGGGCGCGGGACCGCCCGCCGCCAGGCGGAGCTCGGGAACG
The DNA here is from genome assembly GCF_039533365.1 of Streptomyces glaucus. NCBI lineage: Bacteria > Bacillati > Actinomycetota > Actinomycetes > Kitasatosporales > Streptomycetaceae > Streptomyces > Streptomyces glaucus. The sequence goes on along the minus strand of NZ_BAAATK010000031.1, from coordinate 51,612 downwards.
CCGGCGCGCTGGTCGAAAGCGTTGTCGTCGGCGTGCTGCGTCATCGTTGCCCCCTTCGCCGGCCGCCTGGGACGACCGCTCGGAACACTTGCCGGTGCCCCTCGGGTACCCGGCGCGCCCCCGCCGACACAGGTCCGCCCGGGTGCGCGTGCCGGCCGGATCCGGGGCACTCGTGCGGCATGAACAGCGAGGACAAGCAGCAGCGGACACCGTCCGGGGAGCGCCGTACCGTCGAGCGGCTGGTGGCGGCCTGGCTGGCGGAGACCGAACGGCACGACAGCGCCGCGGCCCGTGAGGCGCGCACCGGCTGGGAGCGCGGCTCCCTGTCGGACCGGGCCGCCGAGGACCTGGCCACGTGGGTCACCGCCCGGGTCACGGACACGGCCTTCAACGAGGACGAGGGCCCCTGGGTCGGGGCGGACGTCCGGATCACCCCGTCGGACAAGGACACCGTCCACGACTGGCTCAGGGCACAGGGACACGCGGTGTGACCCGGCCGACCCGGGGCGGCGGAACGCTCCGGGGCGCCGCGCACCGGGCGGACGGGCCGCCCGCGGATCGCCGGGCCGGCCGCCGCGGGGGGACGTCTCAGGCCGCGTGAACAGGGAACCCCGTGACCAGGCCGGGTGCAGCGGCGTACCCCGGGGGCTGTCCCGGCCAGGTCCTCCCGGTTCTGCCCATGAGCCGGGAGGACCGCCGTCCGCGCCCCTCAGGGCACCGGACTGCCGGTCTCGCAGACGCGCCGTGCCACCTCCCGCAGCTTGGTGTTGGTCTTCTGGGACTGGGTGCGCAGCAGGTCGAAGGCCTCCTCCTCGCTGATCCGGTACCGGCCCATCAGGATGCCCATCGCCTCCCCGATGGTGTGCCGGGTGTCGAGGGCCTCGCGCAGCTGGGCGTCGGCGCGGGCGCTGGAGAAGGCCACCGCCGCGTGGGAGGCCAGCAGCCAGCCCGCCGTCTCGCTGGACTCGGTGAAGGTGCCGGGCTTGCGGGAGTAGAGGTTCAGCGAGCCCAGTTCCTCCTCCCGGGTGTAGAGCAGGAACCCCATCATGCTGCCCATCCCGAGGTCGCGGGCGCGGGGCACGTAGGTCGGCCAGCGCTTTGCCTGCTCGGTGAAGTCGGGGATGCGGAAGACGCGTTCGTCCGGGCCGGGCCGCGCCAGGTCGAAGCACGGTCCCTCGCGCAGCTGCTCCTGCAGCCGGTCGCTGTCGACCACGAACTGGTGCGTGGGCGCCAGCGACTGCACCCGGTCGCCGTTCAGGACGAGGATGCCGGCCGCCTCGCAGCCCTCGACCAGCCGCACCGCCGAGTCGGTGATCCGTTCCAGCGTGGCGCTCACCGTCTCCTGGGCCAGGAGATCCCGGGCCAGGGAGGCCATCTGCTCCGCGAACGACCGCCAGTCCATGCTCCGCCTCCACACCCGACCGCACCTACAGGCCCTCGCCCATCGTGGCACGCCCGCCCCGGGCGGGCTCCCCCGTCACCTGCCCGGACGGCGTCCCGGGACATACGAAGCCCCGCGGGGAGAAGGCCGTGGCCGCCGGGCGCCGATGCGCCCCGCCGCTGTTGCGCGCCGGTGACATCCGGGACGGAACCGTGGCGGAGGGAGAGGGCAACGAAAGCCGGCCGCGGCGGGTCGTACCGGGTGCAAGGAGCGCTGGACCGCGCGGCGCCGGGCGTCGGACCCGGCCGCGCCCGGCGCTCCGGGCACGCCGCACCACGGCGCGCACACCGCGCCTGCCCACAAGGGGAGACACCGCATGAACGTACGAGCTCGAGGAATCCGCGCCACCGTGGCCGTGCTGGCGGCCGCCGCCGGTGTCGCCGTGGCCGCCGTCCCCGCGACCGCCGACACGGCGGACTCCGGCACCCCCCGGTTCCTGGAACCGGGCGAGCTGCCGCCGCACCCGGCCTCCCCCTGGTACGCGGGGCCGGTCACCGCCGGACAGCCGGACCCGCTGCCGGTCTGCGCGGGCGAGGCGCTGCCGTCCACCGCCACCCACCGCCCGTACCGGACCGAGTACGACACCGGCGCCCTGCAGGTCACCGTGGTGGAGCGGGACCGGCAGCGCGCCCGGGACTTCGCGGCCCTGCTGCGCAAGGACCTCGCCGACTGCGCGAAGAAGCTGATGAAGCAGGACCCGGACCTCACGGCGACGGTGAAGTCCTACGGCGGGCTGAACGTGGAGGAGGGCGCCCACGTCTACGGCCTGCACACCGCCTCCGCATGGGGGTCCTCCGACATCCATCTGTTCTCGGTCGGACGGGACGACAGGACCGTGACCGTCGTCCAGTGGGGGCAGATGGGCACCTTCGAGGACGCCCGGGTCGCCGACTTCCGGCGGACCACCGTCACCGCCGTCGACAAGCTGTACTGACCGGCCCGGCTCCGGCGGGGGCCGGGGGACCCGGCTGCCGGGGCGGCGGCTCAGGCGGCGTGCCGCCCGCGCTGCGCGCGGGGCCCGCTCACGGCGGCCTCCCGGGCCGGTGCGCTCCTGCCACCGGGCAGGAGCCGCAGATGGCCCCGGTGGGGCGACCGGGGCGATCCGCCGTCCCGCAGGAGCCGGTCCTCCAGGCGGGTCATGACGAACAGCAACAACCCCAATCCGGGCAGCAGCAGGACAGCGACCGCGAGCACGGCTTCCCCTCCCTGTGGACGGCGTACCTCCTCCGAGTGCCCGCCGGAAGGGGGGACAGCCGTGCGGATTCACGCCGGTCCCGGCCGGTTCCCCGTCGCCGGAGCCGGCGCCCTCCCGCGCGGCGGCCCCGTGCTCCGGCCGCACGGCGCGGGAGCCGTCGCTTCGCCGGTGGAGGCGGACCGCATGTCCGGCCGGCCCCGGCGGGGACCGCCGGTTCGTCCCGGTCCGGCGCCGGGCCTCGCCGCGCCGGCCGCCGAAGGCGGGTCCCACGGCGTCGTACCGTCACCCGGAACGACGGATTGGCGTCTGCCGCGGCTGGGCAGGAAACCCCTCGATGTTCATGTCATGTGCACGACTGCCTTTCCCCACGAGGAGGTCGACCATGCACGTCCGCAGACTGACCGGCGGTCTGGGCGCCGCCGCCCTGACGGTGGCCCTGACCCTGACCGGAGGCCACGCCGCGGCCGCCGGGGACCACGCCCTGGCGGCCCGGGTCCTCACCTACGACGCGAGCGGCGCGGCGGAGTTCAGGTCCGCGGTGGACCGGGGCGCCGCCATCTGGAACGAGAGCGTCGACGCCGTCGAACTGCGGCCGGTCGCGGCCGGACAGCGCGCCAACATCCGCGTCCTGGCGGACAACGGCTGGCCCCGCGCCCTGCCCACCACCCTCGGCAACGGCACCGTGTACATCGGACGGCAGGCCGTCGGCCAGGGCTACGACACGGTCCGCATCTCGTCCCACGAACTGGGGCACATCCTGGGTCTGCCGGACCGCAAGCCCGGGCCCTGCTCCAGCCTGATGTCCGGCTCCAGCGCCGGCACCGCCTGCACGAACCCCTACCCGAACGCGGCGGAGCGGGCGGAGGTCGAGGACAACTTCGGCGGCGCGCTCGCCGGGACGGCGCCGGCCGCGCACGCGGCCGTGATCGTCGACTGACCCGTCCCCGCGGCCCGGCCGCTCAGGCCGCGGCGGCGAAGGTCGTGCTGATGGCGGTGTCGACGCGGGCGTGGACGACCAGACGGGGGCAGAGGTCGTCGGCGTTGCCCTCCAGCAGCCGCCGTATCGGGGCGCTGTGCGCGACCACGGACATCAGCACGCCCAGACGGGCGCACAGCCGATGGGCCCGGAGCACGGCACTCACCGCCGCGTCGCTGGAGGCCGCTTCGCCGAGGACGATGACGACGGGAGTCGGCGCGTGGGCGCCGACCAGTTGGGTGATACGGGTGGAGAGTTCGGCGCGTCCGCCGATTCCGGGGTCCTGGTCCACCGTGACGACCAGGACACCATGCTCCAGGGCGTGGGACAGCATCGCGGCCTCCGTTCTGACGCCGTGTGGCGTGCGTCTTCTCAGAGAAAGTGCCCCGGACCGGTTCCGCAATGCGTGAGGTGACGGCACGTGACCGATCTCGCAGTCCAGGAACGAGTTCCTCCATGAAGGCCCGTCGAACCGTGCATCGGCCACGAATCCCCCGTTTATCCTCAAAAGCCTCAAAAGTTGGTTTCGACGGTGTGACGGATGGGCCGGCCGGCCTGCGGATCGAGGCGCCGTGGAGCGTTCGGCGCAAGCCGTCGACCGGTGCCGGCGGCCGCCGCGGCCGCCGGACCGCCCGGTACGAGGCGGCCGCGGAGAGGGACGGGCGGGGGAGGGAGGGTTCCGCCGGCGGTCCGGCGGCCGGCGGAACCCCCGGGGGGTCAGGCCGTGTGCAGGGTCAGCCCGTAGCGACCCAGGATCTCGTTGACCGGCTGGAACCAGGTCTCCCCGCCGCCGGAGCAGTTGCCCCAGCCGCCGGAGGTCACGCCCTGCGCCTGGTCGCCGCTGATGAAGGAGCCGCCCGAGTCGCCGGGTTCGGCGCAGACGCTGGTCTTCGTCATCTGGTGCACCGCGCCCTGGCTGTAGTTGACCGTCTCGTTCTTGGCCAGCACCGTGCCGCAGTGCCAGTGGGTGGTGGAACCGGAGCGGCAGACCGAGGCCCCGACCGGCGCCTCGGCCGAGCCGCGCACCAGCTGGTCGGGAACGGTGCCCCAGCCGAGGACCACCGGAACCGTCCACCAGCCGCTGCCCACGCTGACCCAGGCGTAGTCGTTGTCCGGGAACGACGAACCCTGGAACGTGCCGATGTACGAGCCGTCCCAGCCGCTGACCCCCGCGCCCGCCCGGCCGCAGTGCCCGGCGGTGACGAAGCCGCCGTGGACCGAGAAACCGATGGAGCAGCGGGCGTTGCCCGTGTAGTACGGGTCGCCGCCCACCGTGCCCGCCGCGAAGGTGCGCGGGGCGGACGGCACCGTCCGCACGGTGACCGGACCGGCCTCGCGCGCCTCGGCGAGGAACCGACGGACATCGTTGTCGGCCCGCTCGCCGTCGACGACGTCGACCACCACCGCGTTGGCGGCCGGATCGACGTGCCAGCTGCTGACGCCCGAGGGCGCGCGCAGCCGGTCGATGCGCGCCTTGGCCGCGTCCAGCCGGCGCGCGCTGTGCTCGACGGTCCGCACCTGCGCGCCGGTGGACCGGACGGCCCGGACCGTCGCGGGGGCGGCGTCGGAGGTGACGGCGACGGTGAGCCCGCCGCTGCCGGCGTCGAACCACGAGCCGGCGTAGGCGGCCCCGGCCGCCCGGCGCGCCTCGGGCAGCAGGCCGGTGGCGCGGCGCTCGGCGGCCAGCCGGGCCTCGGCCTGATCCGGCGTCAGGCCGAGGTCCCGCTGCATCGCCCGCAGCAGGCCGGCGGAGGCGGGCGGCGTCGACGCGGCGGGAGCGGGGGAGTCGCTCGCCGCGGCCGGCAGGGCGCCGGCCGCGGTCCAGCCGCTCAGGACCAGGAGGACGGCCAGGCCGACGTGCTTGAGTCGGGTGCGTCTCATGGGAGTTGCCCTTCGTCGTTCCAGCAAGGTGGGGGCGGAACAACCGCGAGGTGCGAGCGTTCTCACAGGAACTTGCGCGGAGCTTAGCGGTGGCGGCCGGTCAGGTCCATGCCAATGCGAGGATCGTTCTCCCGGGTTCTCCCCGCGGTCGTCCGCCGGCTCGCGCCGACGTCGCCGCGGGACTGCTCACCGTCCGGTTCTCAGGTCGAACCCCCGCCGCGCCAGGGTCAGGACGCCCGCGACGACCAGCGCGACACCGAGGGCCTGCGGCAGGAGCCACCAGCCGGCCCGCAGGTGCTCCCGGTAGAGCAGCACGCCGAGCAGCAGGCTCACCGTCGCGTCCCCCAGGGTGAGGGCGGGCTGGGAGGCGACCAGGGGGCCGCCCTGCATGGCGTGCTCCAGCAGCAGCACGGCACAGACGCCGGCCGCGGCGAACGCGTACGTCTGCCAGGCGGTCAGGAAACCGGCCACGCCGCCGGTGTCCCACGCCTGCATGGCGTCCTTCAGCAGAGCCGCCGTCAGCGCGTAGCAGACCGCGGTGGCCGCGCCGAGGCACCCGGCCCGCGCCTTGCCCGGCGGCCGTCTCAGCCCGGCGCCGGCCGACAGGACGGCCGCCGCGGCGCAGGCCGCCAGCGCCGGGAGCCAGCGCGCGGTGGACACGTGCGTGTCCTCGCCGGACGGCGCCGCCGCGACCAGCGCCAGGCCGAGCCCGCAGACCACCGCGGCCACGGCCGCCCACAGCGCCGCGGGCAGTTCGCGCCGGGTCATCAGCGAGGCCAGCAGCAGCGCCAGGGGGAGTTCCAGCACGAACAGCGGCTGGACCAGCGACAGCGGGCCGGTCGCCAGCGCCGCCGCCTGCCCCGCGCCGGCGACCACGACCGCCAGCATTCCGCCGAGCCACACCGGCCTGCGCGCCAGGTCGGCGACGAGGCCCGCGCGAAACCCCCGGGTCTGCGGCACGCTCAGCGCGGCACGCCGCTGCAACACCGTGGCCAGCGCGTTGCTGAACGCGGCGAGCAGCGCGAAGAGGACCGGCACTACGACACCCATCCACCGATCCTCACCCGGCCCGTCCCCCCGCGCGCGCCGCCACGGCGCGGCCCCACCCGTGCGGCCGATTCGGCCAATTGGCGGAACGCCGAACGCGTGCGCTATGGTTGATCTCGTTCACGGCGCCGGAACTCCCGGCTCCGGACAGTGCGTTGGTGGTCCAAGGAAAGACGCCCCGCTTCCTGCGGGGAGATGCAGGTGCAAGGCCTGCCCGGCGCTCCAGCGACGAACCCCGCCCCGGACACCCGGGGCGGGGTTCGTGCGTGAGGGCGGTCCGGCCGCAGCCGCCGGTCCCCGCCTCCGGTCCCGGCGGCTCGGCTCCTCACGCGCCGCGCGCCGCCCTGCGGAACGCCGCCGGGGTCGTCCCCGTGCGCTGCCGGAAGAACTTGGTGAAGTCGCTGGAGTCGCGGAACCCCAGCCGGGCCGCGATGGCGCCCGCCGGCAGGGGACTGTGCGCGAGCTCCCGCTTGGCCTCCAGGATCACCCGTTCGTCGATGTAGCGCTTGGCGGACATCCCGGTCGCCGCCTCCGTGGCGCGGGTCAGCGTGCGCCGGCTGTAGCCCAGGGCCGCCGCGTAGTCCTCCACCCGGCGCGTGCCGGCGAAGTCCCGTTCCACCGCCGCGTGGAACCGGCGGAACGTGTCGTTCGGGACCGGCGCCCCCGGACGGGTGCCGCGCGCCTTCGCCAGCCGCAGCAGCAGCACCGCCAGCAGGTGCCGGACCACCCGGACGTGCGACTCCAGCGGCAGTTCCGCCAACGCGTCGTACTCGTAGCGCAGATGGCCGAGCGCGCGGCGCAGCCCCTCCGCGTCCGGGCCGGCCGGGCTGACCGGGCCCTCGGGGAACAGCGGATCGGCCAGGACCGCGGCGGCCGTGGCCGTGTCGGGGAAACCCGGCGGGAAGGCGACCACCACGCCGTCGGCCTCCGGCAGGTCCCGGCCCCAGCGCTGCACCTGCCCGGGACGGATCCACAGCCAGTCCCCGGCCGCCAGGGCGTGGGTGGTGAAGTCCACGGACACGGTGAGGCCGCCGGAGCGCACCGCGACGAGCTGGTGGAAGGCGGGCCGCAGCGGCGCGTACGGGTCGTTGCCGTGCCGGAGGGCGCGTTCGGCCAGTCCCGCCAGCGCCACCAGCTCCAGTCCCGGCGGGGACCCGGCCGTACGGCGGAACTCCAGCTCCCGGATCACCGGCCGTTCCGCAGACTGTCCGTTTCTTCCCATGACAAGTCCCGAGCGTACCGCGGGCGACCACTTCCACGCTCCTAACGTGGAGGCGTCGGTGCAGGTCAGCAGCGTGAATGCGGAAGGGAGCCGACATATGAGGCTGGTCGTGGGGATGACCGGAGCGACCGGAGCCGTCCTCGGTGTCCGGTTCCTGCAGAACCTGGCGGAGCTGCCGGAGGTGGAGACCCATCTCGTGCTCAGCCGCTGGGCGCGCACCACGATCGAACTGGAGACCGGCCTGTCGGCGGACGCGGTGGGCGCGCTGGCCGACGTCGTGCACCGGCCCGAGGACCAGGGCGCGGTGATCTCGTCCGGGTCCTTCCGCACCGACGGCATGGTGGTCGTGCCCTGCTCGATGAAGACGCTGGCGGGCATCCGCGCCGGTTACGCCGACGGCCTGGTCGGCCGCGCCGCGGACGTGGTGCTCAAAGAGGGCCGCCGGCTCGTCCTGGTCCCGCGCGAGACGCCGCTGAGCGAGATCCACCTGGAGAACATGCTCGCGCTCGCCCGCATGGGCGTGCGGATGGTGCCGCCCATGCCGGCGTTCTACAACCACCCCGAGTCCGTGGACGACATCGTCGACCACGTCGTCGCCCGCGTCCTGGACCAGTTCGACCTGCCCGCGCCCGCCGCCAGGCGGTGGCAGGGCATGCGCGCCGCACGGTCCCTCCGGCCCGCGCCCTGACGACCGCCCCGCGGCCCCTTTCGCGCCCGCGTCCCCCCAGCTCCTCACGACACCCCTGGAGTTCCCATGCCCCACGACGATCTGCGCAGTTTCCTCCGCACGCTGGAGGCCGAAGGCCAGTTGCTGCGCATCGGCGAGGAAGTCCTGCCCGAACCCGACCTGGCGGCGGCCGCCAACGCCGCCGGCCGCATCGGCGAGGGCGCGCCCGCCCTGTGGTTCGACAACGTCAAGGGCTTCACCGACGCCCGCATCGCCCTGAACGTGCACGGCTCCTGGGCCAACCACGCGCTCGCCCTCGGCCTGCCCAAGCACACCCCGGTCAAGGAACAGGTGGCGGAGTTCGCCCGGCGCTGGGACGCCTTCCCCGTGGCGCCCGAGCGCCGCGAGGACGCCCCGTGGCGGGAGAACACCCAGGAGGGCGACGACGTCGACCTCTTCTCCGTCCTGCCGCTGTTCCGCCTCAACGACGGCGACGGCGGCTTCTACCTCGACAAGGCCGCCGTGGTCTCCCGCGACCCCGAGGACCCCGGCCACTTCGGCAAGCAGAACGTCGGCACCTACCGCCTGCAGGTCATCGGCCGCGACCGGCTGGCCATGCAGCCCGTCCCCGTGCACGACATCGCCCTGCACCTGGGCAAGGCGGAGGAGAAGGGCGAGGACCTGCCGGTCGCCATCACCCTCGGCAACGACCCGGTGATGGCCATCGTCGCCGGCATGCCCCTGGGCTACGACCAGAGCGAGTACGAGATGGCGGGCGCCCTGCGCGGCGCCCCCGCCCCCATCGCCACCGCCCCGCTCACCGGCTTCGACGTGCCCTGGGGGTCCGAGGTCGTCATCGAGGGAGTCGTCGAGAGCCGCAGCCGGCAGATCGAGGGTCCCTTCGGCGAGTTCACCGGCCACTACTCCGGCGGCCGCCGGATGCCCGTCATCCGTGTCGACCGCGTCTCCCACCGCACCAGGCCGGTCTTCGAGTCCCTGTACCTGGGCATGCCGTGGACCGAGTGCGACTACCTGGTGGGGCCGAACACCTGCGTGCCGCTGCTCAAGCAGCTGCGCGCCGAGTTCCCCGAGGTCCAGGCCGTCAACGCCATGTACACGCACGGCCTGCTGGCCATCGTCTCCACCCGGAAGCGGTACGGCGGCTTCGCCAAGGCCGTCGCCATGCGGGCCATGACCACCCCGCACGGACTCGGCTACATCACCACCGTCATCGTCGTCGACGAGGACGTGGACCCGTTCGACCTGCCGCAGGTGATGTGGGCGGTGTCGTCGAAGGTCAACCCGTCCGAGGACGTGGTGATCGTGCCCAACCTCTCCGTCGTCGAACTGGCGCCCGCCGCGCAGCCCGCCGGCGTGACCAGCAAGATGATCATCGACGCGACCACCCCCGTGCACCCCGACCGGCGCGGCAACTTCTCCACCCCGGTCAAGGACCTCCCCGAGACGGGGGAGTGGATCGCCAGGCTCCAGCGGCTCCTGGCGGAGAACCGCCGCTGACCGGCCCCGGAGTCCGTCACCGCAGTCACGAAGGAGATCCCCGATGACCCACTGCCCCCGCTGCGCCTTCGACACCGTGGACACCCTGCACTCCTCGCCCGTCCCCGGTGTCTGGGACGTCCTGCAGTGCCGCCGCTGCCGCTACACCTGGCGCACCACCGAGCCCGCCCGGCGCACACGGCGCGACGCCTACCCCGAGCGGTTCCGGCTCACCGCCGAGGACATCGACAACGCCCCGGAGGTCCCCGCGGTCCCGCCCCTGCGCCCCTCCGCCTGAGGCGCGGCGGACCGGCGCGTGACGCCGCCCGGGGCGCCGTACGGGGTCGTACGGCGCCCCGGGGCGTCAGTCCGCGGCGCCCGCGAGCGCGGTGCGGTGACCCGTGGCCGGGCGTCGCCGGGCACGGCCGGCCAGCGGCACCAGCGTGATGGCCGCGGCACCGAGCACGGCGGTCACGGCGAACGTGGTGAAGCCGACCCCCGCGTCGCCGCCCGCGATCACCGCGCCGCCGAGCCAGGGCCCCACGACCGCGCCCGTGCGGCCCACGCCGGTCACCCAGCCGAGCCCGGTGGCGCGCTCACCGGGCGCGTACACCCGCGCGGTGGCCGCGTAGACCATCACCTGCGCGCTGAACAGCCAGACGCCGGTGATGAAGACGACGGCGTACGCCACGCCCAGCGGGAGCTCGGCCCGCAGCAGGAACGTGCCGACGGCGGTGAGCAGGAACCAGATCGCCGAGACCCGCACCGGCCCGAACCGGTCGGCGGTACGGCCGGCGACCAGCATGCCGAGGATGCCGCCCGCGTTGATCACCATCAGGAAGGTGACCGACGAGGACAGGGAGTAGCCGGAGGCGCGCATGAGTTCCGGCAGCCAGGTGGAGACGCCGTAGACCAGGAGCAGGCCCGCGAAGGACGCGATCCACAGCAGCGGGGTCGCCCAGCGGGCGCCCGGTGCGAAGAGTGCGCCGATGGCGGCCATGCGTCCCTTGGCGCCGGCCTGCGGCGCCTCGGTGGCGCCGGGCCGGTCGAGGCCGTAGCGGTCGGCGATCGCGTACGCCTGCTCGGCGCGTCCCTTGGCGAACAGCACGCCCGGCGACTCGGGCAGCCACTTCAGCACCAGCGGCACGGCGACGACGGCGGGCAGCACGCCCGCCCAGAAGACCCAGCGCCAGCCGTGCTCGGGGGCCACGGCGAGGCCGATGCCCGTCGCCGCCATGCCGCCGGCGTGGTACGACGTCATCATCAGGCCGGTGGCCAGCGCCGCCCGGCGCGGCGGCGCGAACTCGGCGACGATGGCCAGTCCGATCGGCATCAGTCCGCCGAGTCCCAGCCCGGACAGGAACCGCCCGGCGCCGAACACGGCCGCCCCGGGAGCCACGGCGCACAGCGCGGAGCCCAGCGAGAACAGCAGGACGCTGCCGGTCACCAGCGGTTTGCGGCCCAGCCAGTCGGTGAGGGTCCCGGCGGCGAGCGCGCCGATCAGCATCCCGAAGGTGGTCCAGCTGCCGACCGTGCCCGCGGTGCCGGGGGAGAAACCGAGACCGGGGTCGTCGAGCAGGTGCGGCATGACGGCGCCGTAGATGTTGACGTCCATGCCGTCGAAGAACACGGCCAGCCAGCACAGCGCGATGACGGGCGCGACGGCTCTGAAGGAGCGGCTCGGTGGGGACGCGGGGGCGCTCAATGGGGGCTCACTTTCTCTCACGGCGTCGTGAGAAGCGAGGCGGCGGGAGCCGTGCACGGGCTCTGGGCCCGAAGCGGCTGCGGCTCCCGCCGGTGGCGGCTCGTCACCGGCGGGAGGGGCCTCGCCCGTTCCTCCGGTGTTCCTTGTTCGCGTAGTGAAAAAATATGCACTCGGCGTTGCGAGGGAGTCTCCGGACCGGACCGGGCCTTGTCAATGGTTGTGCGGGAGCGAAGGGGCGCGACGCACTTCCCGGAGGAGTCCGGAGGGAGCGCCTTCCCGCGGCGGGGCCGGGAGAGTCAGGGGCGGGGAGGCAGCGGGGGCCGGGCGGCGGGCGGCTGCCCGCTCAGGTCGGCGATCAGCCGCTCGCACAGATCGCGGAGCTTGGTGTTGGTCTCCTGCGAGGTCGTGCGCAGGATGTCGAAGGCCTCCTCGACGCTGCACCGCCGCTGCTGCACCACCGCGCCGATGGCCTGGTCGATGACGGCCCGGGACCGCAGCGCCGCCTGCAGATCGCGCGCCAGGTCCTCGGCGTCGCTCAGGCGCTGGGCCAGGGCGATGCCGCCGCCCGCCTGCGCCGCGATCCGCGCGAGACGGTCCCTGTCCCGCTCGCCGAAGGCGTTCGGTTCGGTGGCGTAGAAGTTCAGGGCGCCGACGGTGTGCGTCCGCACGGGGACCGGCACCGACAGCAGGGAACGGACGCCCAGCGAGGCGGCGTACGCGGGGTAGTCGCCCCAGCGGGTCTCCCCGTGGGTGTCCGGCACCTCCACGATCCGCCCGGTGCGCAACGCGTGCAGGCAGGGACCGTCGTCCTGCCCGTACTGCTTCTCGTCCAGCTTGTCGGCCGTGGAACCGCTGCTGACCACGGTCAGCGGGCGATGACGGCGCTGCAGCGTCACCCCGCAGCCCTCGGCCCGGGAGACGGCCAGGGCGTCGTCGACCAGATGCCGCAGGAACGCCCGCAGCGAAACGGTCTCCAGCAGCCAGTCCACCACCGGAACCACCCGGTGGTCCCCGCCGCCGTGTCCGTCCGTCAAGGTCACCTTCACCCGCCTTCCTGGGCCGGATCGCGCTCCGGCCGGGCACTCCGTCCCCGTGTGCTCCACACGGTGTTCACATCCGCGCTTCTTCCCGCTTCCCGCGCGTCCTCACGGCGGCGCGCCGCCGCGCGGCGGTCCGGACGGTCCGGGAATGCTCCGGCGGGGGGCGGTGTTGACGGATGCGTGGCTGACATGCACGGGCCAGAGGCCCGAGCGGTGGCCGAAAGGAGAACCCCATGGCACGCACCGGCACGCGTCCCGTCGTCACGCTGAAGTCGACGGCCGGGACCGGCGTCGCCTACGTGACGCGCAAGAACCGACTCAACGACCCCGACCGGCTGGTCCTGCGCAAGTACGACCCGGTGGCCGGCCGGCACGTCGCCTTCCGCGAGACACGCTGAACCGGGACACCGGGGAAAGGACACCCGCCATGAAGGTGCGCAAGTCCCTGCGCGCTCTGAAGGCCAGGCCCGGCGCGCAGGTGGTGCGCCGCCGGGGTGCGACCTTCGTGATCAACAAGAGGGATCCGCGTTTCAAGGCCCGTCAGGGCTGACGCGGGTTCCCGTCCCGGGGGCGTTCCCCGACCGGATCCTGGCCCTGCGGCGTACGGCCACCGCCCGTGCGCCCAGGGCCACGGCCAGCAGTGCGCAGGCCACGGCCGAGTACGCCCACGCGATGGTGGCGCGGGCGGCGCCGACGGCGCTCCAGACCGCCCACAGCGCGAGGACCGTGCACAGCGCGGTCCAGGCGATGTCGGCGACGCGCACGCGCAACTGGTCCCGCTGACGCGTCCCGGGCTCCAGGTCGCCGAGTCCGTTTCCGCCGGCCGTTCCGCGGACCTCCACGTTCGACTCCTTCCCGGCAGATCCGTCACGAGGGATCCACCGGGTACCCCGCGCGGCGCCCGCCAAGCGGGTCCGGCCCCGGCGGTCCGGCCGTCGCGCGTGACACCCCCACCACCCTGCTGCGCCGCTCCTGCGTTGCACTAGGCTCCCGGTCCATGGCACACCCTGATGAACTGCTTCTCGCGATCGCCGAACTGGTGGAGTCGGAGCAGAGCAGTCAGATGTCCCTCACCGTCGTGGTCCCCGGAGCCGTCATCACGGGACGGCTGGCTCCCGAGGCCATGTGGAAACAACGCGTGGCGGAGGTGCTGCGGGACTCCGGACAGCTGAGGCGCTTCGCTCTCCCGTTCGCCGGCCCGGACGCCGCCGGGCGCGACACCCGGCCCACGCACCTGCACTTCCACCTCGCACGGATCCTCCAGGGCAGCTACGGCATCCCCGACACCGGCGGCATGTACCGCGTCGCCCTGGCGGACGTGAGCGCCTGGACCATCGGGGACATCGGCTACTCGGACCAGTGAACCGGGCGGGCCCCGCCGGCCCGCCCGGTACCCGGAAGCCGTCGGCTGTGACATGGATCACTCGTCGGGGGCGATGAGTCCCGCGGCCGCGTCCGGTCGTAGGAAGCGACCGACCCGACCGGGGCGCACCGCGTGTGAGCGGGACGCCCGCAACCGCGACGAGGAGCAGGACGACATGCCGGAGAAGGCCAAGGGACCCGCGAGCTACTTCCCCGCGATCGAGAAGAAGTACGGCCGTCCCGTGGCGGAGTGGACGGAGCTGATCCGCACCTCGCCGCTGAGCCGCCACATGGAGCTGGTCACCTGGCTCAAGACCGAGCACGGACTGGGACACGGCCACGCCAACGCGCTGGTCGCCCACACCCTGGCGGGGGGCGGCAAGGCGTGAGGGAGCATCCGCCCGCCTGCCCGCCGTCGGGCGGGCGGGCGCGCGAAGCTCAGGAACACCTCATATCGCTTGATCGCCGACGCGGAACACGCTCAGCATGGCCCCATGTTCGGACAGGGAAAGTCGAAAGAACTCAACATCCTCGTCCTGCGGGACGCGGACGTCATCGCCGAGAGCGTGCGCTCGGCGCTCGCCGGGGCCGCCCCCGAGGAGCGCCCCGGCCTGGAGCGCGCCGTCGCCCTGATCGAGCAGGCGGCCGCCGCCTCCGACGCGGACCTGCGGATCCGCTGGGTGCACGAACGCCTCGCCGCGGCCGGTTACGAGGGCCCCGCCGACTCCGTGGAGGCGATCAAGGTGCTGCGTGGAGCGGTGCCCGGCCTCAGCTTGCTCTCGGCCGTCCGGCTGTCGAAGGAAGCCGCGGCGCACCGCCCGTGACTCTCATGGAAACGTCAAGTACAGACCAAAAACCGATCAGGACTTGGCCGCGCCCGGTCATGCTTTCGTAACTCGGGCGATCGGCTTCGAACTCGCGTCTACCGTCCCCGACGTGAACTCCGAAGTCACCCCCGACGGACCCGCCGGCCCCGAGCCGGCTCCCCCGGCCACCGCCCGGCGCGCGCTGCTGCGAGCCGGACTGAGCGGAGCCGCGGCCCTCGGCGCCGGCGCCGCCCTCGGTGCGGCCCCCGCCTTCGCGGCCCCCGGCGCGCGCCCCCGGCCCGCCACCCCCGCGCAGGCCCTGCGCGCCCTCGCGGCGGGCAACCTGCGCTGGCGCACGTACCGCGAGAAGCACCCGGACGAAACACCCGCCCTGCGGCAGAGCCTGACCTCGGGTCAGCACCCCTTCGCCGTCGTCCTCGGCTGCGTCGACTCCCGGGTGCCCCCGGAACTGGTCTTCGACCAGGGCCTCGGCGACCTGCTCACGGTCCGCACCGCCGGCGAGGTCCTGGACGAGGCCGTGCTCGGCAGCGTCGCCTACGGCGTGCTCGAACTCGGCATACCGCTGGTGATGGTGCTCGGACACCAGTCGTGCGGCGCCGTACGCGCCGCCGTGGAGGCGGACGCCTCCGGCGAGCGGCTGCCCGCCCACATCCAGTACCTGGCCGACCGGATAGGCCCGGCCATCGACCGCACCGAGGAGGGCGACGCCCGGGTGGACGCGACGATCGACGCCCACGTACGGGCCGTGCGCGCCCAGCTCGCCGCCGAACCCGACCTCGCCGCGCAGGTGGCCGCCGGCCGGCTGGCCGTCGTCGGCGCCCGCTACGAACTGACCAGCCAGCTCGTCCACCGGATCACCTGACGATCGCGCGGAGCGCTCCCCGGGCGCGGCTCCCCGCCCCCCGGGCGCCCGGCGGCGCGGGCGGGGAGCCGCGCCCGCCGGCCGGGCCGCTCAGCTCCGGTAACGGCGCAGCTTGCGGTAGAGCGTCGCGCGGCCGATGCCCAGGGCCGCCGCCGTGCGGGCCTTGTTGCCGCCGTGGCGGCGCAGCGCCTCCAGGATGGTGGTGCGCTCGGCGTCCTCCATCGGGCTCAGGGGGCGTGCCGCGGGCCCCTCGCGCACGGCATCCGGCAGTTCGGCACGCCGGACGGGGCCCGTGGCCCTGCGGTGCTCCGCCAGCGACCGCACGACATGGGCGAGTTCGGTGACGTTCCCGGGCCACCGGTACCGCCGCAGGGCACGCAGCGCGTCCAGCGTCCAGGTGAGCGGAGGCCGCCCCGGGGCGGGCCCGGGCGCCACGGCCAGGAGCAGCTCCTCGATGTCCTCGGGCCGTTCGCGCAGCGCGGGCAGGACGACCGAGCGCGCGGCCAGCGTGTCCAGCAGCCGCTGGAGACACGGCCCCGGCGGCATGCCGGGCGTGTAGGTGGCCAGCAGCGGGGTGTCGGGACGGGCCTCCAGCAGCGAGATGAGCGTGGCCACGTCCGGCTGCGCCAGACGCTCGACGTGCCGCAGGACCAGCGGCCCGTGCCCGGCGGACCGGCCGAGCACGCCGCCCGGTTCCCCCTCCGCCGCGTCCACCACCGGCCCGTCCCCGAGCAGTTCGCACGCCAGCGCGGTCTTCCCGGTGCCGCGCTCGCCGACGATCAGCAGCGGGGCGCGGGAGGCGGCCAGCTCCGCGGCGCGCCCGACGGCGTGCCGCCACGGCACCGAACGCCCCGCCAGCGCGACCCGCCCCGGCCCGTCCGCCGGGACGGGCGCCCGCCCGGGCGCGCGGAGCACCGGGCCCAGCACGGCCACGGCCCCGACGACGCGGTCCCGGTGCCGCACGGGCGTCACCTTCGCCGACCACCCGGCGCCGGGCGGGAGCCGGACCTCGTACGACCCGCGGGAGACCGCCCGGGACCCGCGGGGGCGGTCCGCCCCGGCCGGGTCCGGCCCGCGCGCACCGTCCGCCCCGCCGCCGCCGTCCGGGTCCTGCCGCAGCGCCGCCGCCACGCCCCGCTCCAGGTCCCGCAGTTCCTCCGCGGACAGCAGCCGCCCGGCGGCCTCGCTCACCAGCCGGCTGTGCCCGCCGAAGGTGACCACCGCGCGCTCCTGCCCCGCTGCCGCCGCGAGGTGGGCGTCCAGCAGCACCCGCTCCACCGGCCGCGACCGGGCCGCCAGTTCCGTCTCCACCGCCGCGGCCGCCGCTTCCACCAGGGCCGCCGCCGGGTGCGCCCCGCACCCGGCGCACAGCGGGGACGCCACCGTCACCGTGCCCAGGACGCGCCCGGCGCCGGGCGCCCGGACCGGCGCGCTGACCGCGGACACGTCCTGCCACGCGTCGAGGAAGTGCTCGGGTCCGTGCACCTCGGCGCGGCGGCCGGTGCGCAGGGCGAGGGCCGCGCTGTTGTGCCCGACCCGCTGCTCGGACAGGTCCGGGTGGGGCGTGCCGTGCGGCGCGCTCCCGGCCGTCCACAGCACCCGCAGCCGCTCGTCGGTGAGGACCAGCGCCGACCGCCCGCCGTCCAGGGCGGGGACGAGCCGTTCCAGCACGGGCCGGGCGGTTCCCGCCAGCGCGGACTCCGGCGGCCGGAGCGGTGCCGTCCTTGCCGCGTCGGGCCGTACGCCGAAGAAACGGGCGCGCCGCCACGCGGAGGCGATCTCCTCCGGCACGCCGTCGGGCAGGGGACGCCCGGCCAGGAACCGCTCGCGGGCCTGGCGCAGACGGGTGAGAGCGGAGCGGGCGGGGGGATGCCGGACGGGGGGAGAGGAGTGCTCTGTGGTGGTCATGACACCCCTCACCGTAGCGGGCGCGGCCGAGAGCGCGACGACCGCCGTGGCCGCCGCCCGCCCGCCGTCCCGGGCCGTTTGCTGTCTCGTATTGAGACACCCGCGCCCGCCCGCCCCGCTTCATGATCTTGAGGGCCGGTCCCCTTCCCCCCTTCACCGGAGCGTTCCCGTGCACACCGTCGAGCCCGATGTCGTGACCGACGTACTGATCGTGGGCAGCGGCCCCGCGGGCGCCTCGGCCGCCCTGGCCCTGAGCACCTACGGCGTCCGCACCATGGTGGTCACCCGCCATGCGCGCCTCGCCGACACCCCGCGCGCCCACATCACCAACCAGCGCACCATGGAGGTGCTGCGCGACCTGGGCGTCGAGCGGGAGGTCGTCGCCCGGGCCACCCCGCAGCACCTGATGGGGAACACGACGTTCTGCACCAGCCTCGCGGGCGAGGAACTGGGCCGGATCCGCTCCTGGGGCAACGACCCGCTCGTGCAGGCCGCGCACGAACTCGCCAGCCCCACCCGCATGTGCGACATGCCGCAGCACCTGCTGGAGCCGGTGCTCGTCGACGCGGCGGTCGCCCGCGGCACCGTCTTCCGCTTCAGCACCGTCTACCGGTCCTTCGTGCAGGACGCCGACGGCGTGACGGTCACCGTCGAGGACCGGGTGCGCGGCGACGCGTACACCATCCGGGCCCGGTACCTCATCGGCGCCGACGGCGGACGCTCCCGGGTCGCCGAGGACGCCGGGCTGCCGATGGCCGGCCGGACGGGCGTCGCGGGCAGCATCAACATCGTCTTCGACGCCGACCTGACGAAGTACACCGCCCACCGCCCCGCCACCCTCTACTGGGTGCTCGCCCCCGGCGCCACCGTCGGCGGCATCGGCGCGGGCCTGGTGCGCTGCGTCCGCCCCTGGACCGAGTGGCTGGTCGTGTGGGGCTACGACGTCACCGCGGGCGCCCCCGACCTGACCACCGAGTACGCCGAGTCCGTCGTCCGCGAGCTGATCGGCGACGACGAGATACCGGTGACCGTCAAGTCCTCCTCGGCCTGGACGGTCAACGAGATGTACGCCGAGACGTACTCCAGCGGCCGCGTCTTCTGCGCCGGCGACGCCGTGCACCGCCACCCGCCGTCCAACGGCCTCGGCTCCAACACCTCCATCCAGGACTCCTACAACCTCGCCTGGAAGCTCAAGCTCGTCCTCGACGGCATCGCCCACCCCAGGCTGCTCGACAGCTACAGCGCCGAACGCGCCCCGGTCGGCCGGCAGATCGTCACCCGCGCCAACAAGTCCATCGCCGAGACCGCGCCCGTCTTCGAGGCGCTCGACGGGCTCTCCCCGCAGACCCCCGAGCAGCTGTGGGCCAACATCGCCGCCCGCAAGGAGCCCACCGGAGCGGCCGAGAAGCAGCGGGCGCGGCTGCGCGAGGCGATCGCCTTCAAGGCGTACGAGTTCAACGCGCACGGCGTCGACCTCAACCAGCGCTACACCTCCGGCGCGATCGTCCCCGACGGCACCCCCGACCCCGGCTTCGACCGCGACCCGGAGCTGTACCACCAGCCCACCTCCCGCCCCGGCGCCAAGCTCCCGCACGCCTGGATCACCTCGGGCACCCGCACCCTGTCCACCCTCGACACCGTCGGCAAGGGCCGCTTCACCCTGCTCACCGGCATCGGCGGCGACTGCTGGCTGCGCGCGGCGAAGGCCCAGCCCCTCACCGTCGCCACCGCCGTCATCGGCCCCGGCCAGGAGTACGAGGACCCCTACGGGGACTGGGCGCGGCTGAGCGAGATCTCCGACGCGGGCGCCCTGCTCGTCCGGCCCGACGGGTACGTCGCCTTCCGGCACCCGGTGGCCGCCGAGGACGCCGAGCGGCTGCTGACCGAGGCGCTGCGGCGGATCCTCGGACACGCCTGAGGGAGCCGCCCGCCGCGCCGGAGGCGCGGGCGTGGTCGCGCCGCGCACGCGCCGCGGAGGCCGTCCGGCCGCCTCGGCGCGCAGGGTGCGCCGGGCGTCCCGGAGGCCGCGTGTCGGGACCGGACCCCACGGATGTCATGATCATTCCGCACACCGCACGTGCCGGGCAGGGACGGGCGGGGCACGCGCCCCGCACGCCCGCGCCCGGCACGCATCCCCCCACTGGCAACCTATGAGAGGTGAACACCATGGCCTTCGGACTGCTCCGGCGCCGACGGCTCAAGCAGGGCGCGGCCGGCGCGGCAGGCCTCACACTGCCCCTGCCGCCCGGCGCGGGCGCGTTCGGCTGCACGGTCCTGGACCCCGTGGACCAGCCGCTGGGCGGCGCCGAGGTCACGATCACGGCGCTGACCACGCACCAGGTCACCGCGCGCGGCACCACCGACCCCTACGGCACCTTCGTCGCCGTCCTGCCGCCCGGGCGTTACAGCATGCTGACCGTCGCCGAGGGCCTGGAGCCGCACCGCGAGACCCTCGACATCGTCGGTGACAGCAGCCCCACGCCGCAGTACATCCGGCTCCAGCCGGCCCGGCAGCTGCCCCTCCCTCCGGCCGGCGGCTGGCTCTTCGACCCGCCGCACACCGCGATCCGCTTCATCGCCAAGCACGTCGGCATGGCGCACGTCCACGGCCGTTTCGAACGCTTCGACGGGTCCATCCAGATCACGCCGGACATGACCGGCTCCCGCGTGCAGGTCCGCATCGACGCGTCCAGCATCAACACCGGCAACACCACGCGGGACAACCACCTGCGCTCGGCCGACTTCCTGGACGTCGAGCGCTACCCGTACATCGACTTCGCCAGCACGCGCTTCGTCTACCGCGGCGGCAGCAAGTGGAACCTCCTGGGCACCCTCAGCATGCACGGGGTGAGCCGCTCGGTGTCGCTGGACACCACCTACCTGGGCACGGTCAACGGCGGCTACGGGGAGGAGCTGCGCTGCGCGGCCCTGGCCACCACGGAGCTGCACCGCGAGGACTACACCCTGAACTGGCGGTCGATGCTGGCGCGGGGGATCGCGGTGGTCGGCCCGACGGTGCAGCTGGAGCTGGACGTCCAGGCGATGTACCGCACGCCCGACACCCCGACGCCCCCGGAGTAGCGGGGACGCCGGTGTTCCGCCGGGCACGCAGCCCGGCGGAACACCGGCCGGCTCACCGCCGCAGCGGCAGGGTCCCGCAGTTCGGCTTCGCGGGCTCGCCCGCGAGCCGGTCGGCCAGCCAGGAGACCGCCTCGCCCTGGTCGGCGAGGTAGGGCGCGAGGTGGTTGGTGAGGATCTTGTCGCCGAGGTTCGGCAGGTTCACGGCCTCGTACGTGACGTCGCCCCCCTTGGCGCACCAGTCCACGGCGAGCTGCCGGGACTGGCGGTGCGGGACGATGTCGTCGTGGACGCCGGTGGCCAGCCGCACCGGGCCGCCGGGCCGCCCGCCGCCGAGGCGCTGCCTGTCGAGCACGGCCCGGGCGCGGGGCTCGGCGGCGATGACGTCGCCGAGGGAGGTGCCGCCCACCGTCCACCGGGTGCTCCTGGTGAAGCCGTGGCCGAGGACGGCGTCACCGACGCACATGGTGGAGAGGTCCTTCAGCGCCGCCCTCCCGGCGCCGTTGACGTGCTGGTCGAGCACGTCGCGCAGATCGGGCTCGGCCTGGGCGAACCCGTTGATCGACCAGCCCAGCGCGCCGGCCAGGGCACTGCCGTCGATGCCCTTCATCACCGCCGTCAGATCGGCGGGCGGCGCGCCGCTGTAGGTGCCGGCGAGGTCGATCTCGGGCGCGTAGGAGGGCTGCAGTTCGGCCGCGGACGCGCTGGCGCCGCCGCCCTGGCTGTAGCCGTACAGGCCGACGCGGGAGGCGGCGGTGACGGACGCCCCGGGCACCGAGCGGGCCGCGCGGACCGCGTCCAGCAGGGCGTGCCCCTGGTCGAGGCGGTTGACGTAGGTGTGCAGCCGGTCGGTGGTGCCGAGGCCGGCGTAGTCGGTGACGACGACGGCCGCGCCGGTGGCCAGGAGCCGGTAGACCGCCAGGTTGTCGTAGCCGATCGACACGGTCTCGCCGGTGAGGGTCAGCGGGTGCTGCAGGGCGAGCGACGGCGCGCACTGGTCGCCCTGGCCCATGGTGCCGGACGCCACGGCCACCAGCGGGCGGGGGCCGCCGCCCTTCCAGGCCGCGTACGGCTCGATGTAGGCGCCGGTCACGGCGGTGCGCTGCCCGCTGGAGTCGGTGGACGTGTACATCAGGCGGGTCGCCGTGCCCGGTATCCGGCGGCCGTCCAGGCCCGGCAGGCTCAGTCCGAGCCGCAGGGGCTCGTGGCGGACCAGCGTGCCGTTGCCGGCGGGCAGGTCGGCGGGCGGGGTGTAGAAGGCGGGGATGGGCACGCCCCGGGACACCACCGGCTCGGACCCGGCGGCGGGGGAGGCGGAGGCGGGCAGCGCGGACGCGCAGACGCAGGCCGCCGTGACGGCGACGCCGGCCAGCAGGGTTCTGCGGGGTCTGCGCGCGGGCTTTCGGGGGGTGGAAGGCGAAGGGGTTGTGCTGCGGCTCACGGCTCACTCCTCGCTCTGCTCCGGTGCAGGGGAGGAGAACCTAGCGCCGCTTGTTTACCGTCGGTAACACCTCGGTGGGTTACGCTACGGTAACTATTGGGCGGTCGGCCGCCCGGCGGGTACGGACACGCCGGGACGCGCCGGCGACGGCCCAAGGCCCGCGCGGCGCGCGGTCACGCGCGCGTCCGGCCCGCCGACGACGCGGAAGGACGCCGGGCCGGGCGTGAGCGGCCCGTCGCTCAGCGGCGTGCACCGCACACCGCCCTTGCCGCGCAGGGCGCGCCGCGCGCCCGGGCCCACGGTGACGTCCCTCCACGCGCAGGGACGGGCGGGGCGGTTCACGGCGAACAGCACGGACCCCGTCCCGCAGTCCGGGGCGATCGTCGCGCCGACGCGGGAGTCGATGTCGACACCCCGCAGGAGGACGTTCCGGCGGGTGTGCCGCAGGCCGGCGGACGGGTCGACGGCCAGGGGGAGGTGCTCCGCGGCCATGATGGTCACCGCCGCGTCCCGGTGCGCGGGCCGGCCGTGGTAGCGGTCGCCGACCAGCCCCAGACCGCGCCGCACCTCGACCTGCGGCACGCGCTCGTCGGCCGGGCCGGGGGAGGGGCCGTCCGCGGGCCGCCCGGACAGCCGGTGCGCGGGCGACACCGGCAGTTGCAGCACCTCCACCTCGATCATGCCCCCACCCTGGGCCGCTCGCGCCCGTGACCTTCCTCTCCCCGCCGGGTGCGAGCGCACGCCCCGCAAGGGGGAAGATGAGACCGCGAGCGAACGCACGACCGATGTGGAGGAGCGGGCTCATGCAGCATGAGCGAGCGGGCAGGCCGGCCGGACCCGAGGACCTGATCGACGTCGCCCGGCTGGTGACGGCGTACTACGCGCTGCACCCCGACCCGGCCGAGCCGGGGCAGCGCGTGGCGTTCGGCACGTCCGGACACCGCGGATCGTCCCTGGCGGCGGCGTTCAACGAGGACCACATCGCCGCGACCAGCCAGGCCATCGTCGAGTACCGCCAGGAACAGGGGACCGACGGCCCCCTCTTCCTCGGCGCGGACACGCACGCGCTGTCCGAACCCGCGCGGATCACCGCCCTGGAGGTGTTCGCGGCCAACGACGTGACCGTGCTCGTCGACACCGCCGACGGCTACACCCCCACCCCGGCGGTCTCCCACGCCATCCTCACCCACAACCGGGGCCGCACCTCGGGCCTCGCCGACGGCGTGGTCGTGACCCCCTCGCACAACCCGCCCGCCGACGGCGGCTTCAAGTACAACCCGCCCAGCGGCGGCCCGGCCGGCTCGGACGCCACCCGCTGGATCCAGGACCGCGCCAACGAGATCATCGCGGGCGGCCTGAAGGACGTCCGGCGCGTGCCCTACGCCAAGGCCCTGACCGCGCCCGGCACCGGCCGCTACGACTTCCTCGGCCGCTACGTCTCCGACCTGCCGAGCGTGCTCGACCTGGACGCGATCCGCTCGGCCGGGGTGCGGATCGGCGCCGACCCGCTGGGCGGCGCCTCCGTCGCCTACTGGTCGCGCATCGCCGAGCAGCACCGGCTCGACCTGACCGTGGTCAACCCGCTCACCGACCCGACCTGGCGGTTCATGACGCTGGACTGGGACGGGAAGATCCGCATGGACTGCTCCTCGCCGTACGCGATGGCGTCGCTGATCGAGCAGCGCGACCGCTTCCAGATCGCGACGGGCAACGACGCCGACGCCGACCGGCACGGCATCGTCACCCCCGACGGCGGGCTGATGAACCCCAACCACTACCTGGCCACCGCCATCGCCTACCTGTACGCCCACCGCACGCAGTGGCCCGCCGGAGCGGGCGTCGGCAAGACGCTGGTGTCGTCCGGCATGATCGACCGGGTCGCCGCCGACCTCGGCCGCCGCCTGGTCGAAGTGCCCGTCGGGTTCAAGTGGTTCGTGGACGGACTGGTCGACGGCTCGCTCGGCTTCGGGGGCGAGGAGTCCGCCGGGGCGTCCTTCCTGCGCCGCGACGGCTCGGTGTGGACCACCGACAAGGACGGCATCATCCTGGCGCTGCTCGCCGCCGAGATCACGGCCGTCACCGGGAAGACGCCGTCCCAGCACTACGCCGCGCTCACCGCCCGCTTCGGCGAACCCGCGTACGCCCGTATCGACGCCCCCGCCTCCCGGGAGGAGAAGGCCCGCCTGGCCAAGCTGTCCCCGGACCAGGTCGGCGCCGACACCCTCGCCGGGGAGCGGGTCACCGCGATCCTCACCGAGGCGCCGGGCAACGGCGCGGCCATCGGCGGCATCAAGGTCGCCACGGAGAACGCCTGGTTCGCGGCCCGCCCCTCGGGCACCGAGGACGTCTACAAGATCTACGCCGAGTCCTTCCTCGGCCCCGACCACCTCGGCCAGGTGCAGGAGGAGGCCAAGCAGGTGGTGCTGGGCGCGCTGGGCGGCTGATCCGCCGGTTCCGTGGCCGGGGACGGCGGGGCGTGCGGCCGTCCCCGGCCACGGGACCGCGGGGACGCGCCGGGCCGTACGCTCCGCCGTCCCCGGCACGCCCCCGGCTCCCGCGCCGGACGGCACCGCGCGCCGGCGCGGGAGCCGCCCCGCCCTTCGCCTCCCGGACCGCCGCCCCGGCCCCGCGGCACGCCGCGCCAGGGATCGACGTACCGGCGCGCGCCGCACTCGTGGAGGACCACGGCGAGCCGGGTGACGGGAAGCCGCAGGGGGTGAGCAGCAGGCCCGTGGGCAGTCCTCCCGGGCCTGACGGGTCATCAGGGACGGGGCCTCGACGGTGAGAAGGACGGCGAGGCAGCCCGGGACGGCGAGCGCGGCGCCCCGCCGCCGTCGGCAGGCCCGCCGCGGGACGCGCAGACCGCGCCGGTGTCCGGACCGTCCACTGTTCAGCGGAGGTCGATCAACCGGTGCAGGGGCGTGCCGCCCGCCCAGCGGCTCAGCAGCGCGCCGTCCATGAGGCGGGTGCTCCCGTCGGCCCGCGTCCACCGCACGTCCCTGGGGCCGAAGGCGCCGCGGTGCACGATCAGGCGCAGGGGCGGCCCGTCGCCGGGCCTGCGTGCGGGCGGGGCGGGCGGATCCTCGTCGGGCAGCGGTTCGGCGACGGGCCGGAACGCCACCTCCAGCCGCTGCCCGTCGCCCCGGCGGGCCTGCAGACGGGGCCGGACGCGCTCCCCGGCCGGGAAGCGGACGGACCAGCCGTCCCGGCGCAGCATCCGGGCGACGGCCAGCGCCAGACCCGCCACGTCCAGGTCCGCGATCTCCTCGGCGGTGTAGTAGCCGAGGCGCCGGCGCACGGAGGGGCGGTGGCGCCGGACGAGGACCGGCACGGCGACGGCGGCGAGGGCCAGCACGGCGAGCGGCACCCCGATGCCGAGGGCGCGGTAGGCCGCCGCGACGCCCGCGACCGCGCCGGACAGCGCCAGCACCAGCCCGGCCAGCACCGGCAGCACCTCACGGAACTCGGGGCCGTACCGCCCCTGGGAGCGCAGGAGTCCCACCACCCGCCGCCGCCGGGCACGGCGCGACTCGCGCTCACCGGCTCTGCGGCGCCACCTCGTCACCGGGGCCAGCTCCCCCCTCCGCCGCGGGTGCGGATGCGTGCGAGGCATACCCGCCCCGGGCGGCACCCCCTCGCCGAGGGTGCGTTTCGGACAGGATTTCGGCCGAAGTGCCGCCTGCCGGGCGGGAATCGGGGTCCGCCTCCGGCGAACGGGACGCGTCGCGTTTGCCGATCGCGCCCGAGGCAAGTCGGTGTCCATGAGCGAACCGAACAACGACACGAACCAGAAGCCCGGTTCCGCGCGAGCGACCGGGGACAAGGCCCGCCGCGCCGCGGACAAGGCGACCGCGCCCGCCGCGCAGGCCGCGAGGAACGGCACCCGGAAGGCCGGTGACGCCGCGTCAGCCGCCAAGGCGGGAGCCGCGCGTACGGCCGGGGCGGCCACGGAGGCCGCGCACACCGCGGCCCGGGGCGTGGAAACGGGCCGGCAGGCGCTCGCCACGGCCTCCGGGCAGGTCGCGGCCACGGCCCGGACGGCCTGGACGGTGATCGCCCACCGCAAGGCCCTCGCCGCCGGCGTGGGCGCCGGCCTGACCGCGCTGAGCGCCGCGTCGTACGCGGTGGGCCGGCGCGCGGGGCGGCACACGCACGGGCCCCTCACCCGGCTCACCGGCGGGCGGATCTGACCCCGCCCGGGGGCGGGCCGGGAGCGACGCCCCGCGGCCACCGACGGCGCGGCCGAGGGGCGTCCCGCCCCCGTTCCCGCCCTCCCGGGCGGGCTCCCCGCCCGCCTCACCGCGTGCGCAGCCGCCCCAGTTCCTCCAGCGTGCGCGCGGCGGCGCCGGCCAGCCGGGGGCGGCCGCGCACGAAGCGCCGGGCGGCCCGTGCCGGTTCCCGCGCCAGCCGGTACGCGGCCCCGCCCGGCCGCGCACGCACCACCGCGCCCTCGTGCACCCGCAGGTCACGGGTCTTGAACGACTCCTTGTAGCGGGCCGCCCCGCTGCCCAG
The DNA here is from genome assembly GCF_039533365.1 of Streptomyces glaucus. Classification (NCBI taxonomy): domain Bacteria; kingdom Bacillati; phylum Actinomycetota; class Actinomycetes; order Kitasatosporales; family Streptomycetaceae; genus Streptomyces; species Streptomyces glaucus. The sequence continues at coordinate 24,951 of NZ_BAAATK010000031.1, read as the reverse complement.
GTCGACCGTCCTGATCCCGTCGGCGGCCGCGGCCTCCAGCATGCGCAGCAGCAGCACCAGCCCGGGGGAGTACCGGCCGTAGGCGCGGTCGTAGGCCGGGAACCACCAGGACAGCACCGTGCGTGAGCGCAGCCCGAAGTGAGCGGCCACCGGCCGGTCGGCGGCGTACAGCACGGACAGCACCCCCCGGCACTCGGGTTCGTCGCCGTCGGCCAGCAGCTCCACCAGCCGGGTGATCCACTCCTGCGCGAACCGGTCCCGCCGGCCCGTCCTGCGGTACTGCGCGGACTTCCACCGCATCAGCGCCCGCAGGGCGTCCGGGTCCCGGGCGTCGTACTCGAACCGCACCTCGCCGACCTGCCGGGCGAGCTTCCGCTCCTTGGCCAGGGTCTGTCTCAGCGAGCTCGGCGAGTTCACCCGCAGCCGCCGCGCGTACCGTTCGAACCCCCCGTCGAGGTCGACGACCGGGGAGGCCGACTCCTCCACCGCGTACGGGAGGAACAGGCCCTGACCGGCCTCCAGGTTGTCGAACTCCCAGGACGACAGCGCGCAGGCCGCCAGCAGCCTGCGCGCGTCGAGCCGGATGCCGGGGCGCAGGACGGCCCCCTGGCTGTCCGACACGCCCAGTCCGACCGCCCGGCCCTGCCCCAGCGGCCCGCGCTCGTGGGGGAAGAACCCGACCGGGGACCCGTCCTGCTGCAGCACCGCCACTCTGGCTCCCGGCCTGACCCGGCCGACGGCCGCGGTGAACTCCGGGTCGAGGAACGGGTTCGCCGGTGCTCCGCATTCGGCGCGGATCTCCCGCCACATCTTGTGGTCGTCGGAGCTCAGCTCCTCCGGCCTGAGAACGAGAATGCGCTTTCCGGGCATGCCTGCCTCCTGTGTCGTGGAAGGGAGAGGGACACACGAGGGCCTGCCCGGACGGCGGACGGGCACCAGACAGCACTGGAGCCGCACGGCACAGGCCCTCGCCGGGACCTGCCGTCGCTCAGCAGCGGAACGTCTGCAGTGCGGGAGCGCTCCGGGTGACGTCACCCGTGCCGGGACGCTCCGCCGCTCCCGCGCGGCGGAGGTCCGTACCGCCCCGGTCCACCACGTCCGCGCGCGCCGGGCCACCCGGCACCGCGTGACCGGACCCGGCCGCCCCGGCGGTTCTCGGCGACCGGGCGGCGGAATGGCGGACCGACGTGTCCTCGGCGCACGGACACGGCTGCCCGGCGGCTTCGGTCCCGGCGGCTTCGGTCCCGGCGGCCGGCGCGTCGTCGGGCGTCGCGGCGTCCGCCGCCGCCACGGCCCGCGCCGCCGTGCCCGCGTCCGGCCCGCCGCCCGGGCCGAGGAGGTGCAGCAACAGCAGCGCGGCGGCCAGGACCGCCGCCACCGCCCACCGCCGCCGCATCATCGGGCCCCTGACCTGCGTCTCAGCGGGGCGGACAGAAGAGGTCGGGCTCCGGGTCCGGCACAGGCGGAGTCCCCGCACCCCCCCCGGCCGCGCCTTCCAGTAGGCCGAGCGCATCGCGTCCCGTCAAGCCCTCGGGGAACGATTCGGCCCTCCCGCGTCGGCGTCCACCCCCCGGAGCCGGGGCCCGGGGCCGGGGCGGGGGACGGGCGCGCGAGCACCGGCGCGGACCGGCCGGCGCCCGTCACGCGGCGTCCGGCGCCGTGCGGACCCGCCGCGACGGGCCGGCGCCGCGGGGAACGCCGGCGGCGGGCCGGGGTCCCGTCACCAGACCTCGCCCTCCGGCGGCAGCGGCCGCTCGAAGACGGCCATGGGGCGGCCGGGGCCGTGGTAGTCCTCGACGACCCGCGTGCCGAAGCCGAGGCTGCGGTGGAAGGCGAGCGAACCGGTGTTCCCGACCGACGTGACGGCCTTCAGCCTCCGGGCGCCCTGCTCACGCGCGGCCTGCGCGAACGCCGCGTAGAGACGCCGCCCCAGACCGGTGCCGCGGGCGTCGTCCCGCGTGGCGACCAGATGGACGTATCCCGTTCCGGAGGGCGTGACGAAACCGATGAGGTATCCGCGGACGCCGTCCGCGCCGCGGGCCACCAAGCAGGTGGAGCCGAACTCGTGCACCAGGGAGAACAGGTGCAGCGACCTCAGGTCGCGCTCGCCCCAGTACCGCGCGTGCTGCTCCAGCACGTCGTGGAGGTCGCTGATCCGGGCCGGTGTGATCTCCGCGTCCATACGGGTGATCGTGCCAGGCCCGGATGCGCGGCGGGCGGGGGTGCCGCTACCGGGCCGGTGCGCCGGGTCCGTCCGGCGAACCCCCGCTTCCCGCGCGGCACCCGGGACGTCACCGACCGCGGCGCGGTCCGGGGGTCCGCCCCGGCGGCACGGCGCTCCCCGGCCCGTCCCCGGCGCCCGTCGCCGGCATCCGCACCGGCCTTCGCGGTCCGCGGCGCGGGTCGTCCGCGCAGGGTTCCGTCCGCGGCGCGGGCCGGTTCCGGGGCGCGGGTCAGCTCCGGGGGCCGCGGAAGCAGGCGGTGACCGTCTTGCCGTGGGGGCAGGGGCGGGTCTCCCAGGTGTCGGCCAGCGCGTCGACGAGGAACATGCCGCGCCCCCCGACGCGCTCGGTGCTGGGGGTGCGGGGCGACGGCAGGGTGGTGGAGGTGTCGTGCACGGAGATGTGCAGGCAGCGGTCGTCCCAGGTCAGGATGAGCTGGGCGTTGCTGCGCGCGTGGAAGTGGGCGTTGGTGACCAGCTCCGAGACGGTCAGCAGGACCGCGTCCACGGTCTCGGGGGCGCTGGTGGTCCAGCCCAGGGCGTCCAGGTGTTCACGCGCCCAGTCCCGTGCCGCTTTCACCTCCGTGTCCAACGGCAGGGAGCGGGCCCAGCCCACCGCGCGGAGTGACGTTCGATCCACGGCGTTCCTTTCCTGGTCCGACTGTACTGGGGGAGACGGCCCCGACACGGGCGGTGACGCCGCCCCGGCGAACCGGTCTCCGGCCGCCGGGACGCCCCCGACACGGGGCAGGGGATGCCGACCCGGTGCGGACCGGCGTGCGGTCCCCGCGACAGCCGCGCGGCCCGGTCATACGGGATGCCGGGCCGCGCGGAGGGCGGGGGCGCGACGGTCAGCGGTGGCCGCGGAGCCTGCCCAGCAGACGCTGGGCCTGCGCCCGGCGCCGCGGGTCGGCCGCGGCCCGCCGGGCCTGCTCGGTCGCACGCCGTCCCTGAGGGCTCCGGGCGAACTGCTTGATGCGGTTCATCATGCCGGGCATGGGGTCCCTTCCTTCGGATGCCGGATCTGGTTGCTCCTGCCCTTCGGTTACCCATTGCGGACATATCCAGCCCCCCCGTCCGGACTCGTGTGTCCGCGCCGCGCCCCGCCTCCGGCAGGGCGGGGTCCGGCGTGTCGCGGAGGGCCGCGCCCGGACATTCACTTCCGGTAACGCATTGGATATGGTGAGTCACCGGCCTGGTCGAAAAGCGGTCGAGTGTGACGGTAGTGCAGATACCGGGCATTCCGGCGCCGACGGCGGACGACGATTGCCCATACACGCCCTGGGGGCCACGCGTGATGTCGACACCATCAGCCACCACTGCCGAGGCGGCGGAACCGCTCGTCTCACCGGTCGGTTCGCACAACGAGTGGGACCCGCTGGAGGAGATCATCGTCGGCCGCCTCGACGGCGCGACGATCCCCTCCGACCATCCGGTGGTGACCTGCAACATCCCGCCGTGGGCGGCGCGGTTGCAGGGACTGGCCGCCGGTTTCAGGTATCCGCGGCTGCTGGTCGAGCGGGCGCGCCAAGAGCTCGACCAGTTCATCGCCCTCCTGGAGTCCCTCGACGTCACGGTCAGGCGCCCGGCCCCGGTCGACCACCGGCAACGCTTCAGCACCCCCGACTGGTCGTCGCGCGGTTTCTGCAACTCCTGCCCGCGCGACAGCATGCTCGTGATCGGCGACGAGATCATCGAGACCCCGATGGCATGGCCGTGCCGGTACTTCGAGACCCACTCCTACCGGGAGATCCTCAAGGACTACTTCCGGCGCGGCGCGCGCTGGACGGCGGCGCCGAAGCCGCAGCTCACCGACGCCCTGTTCGAGAGGGACTTCCGTGTCCCGGGGCCGGACGAGCCCATGCGCTACATCCTCACCGAGTTCGAGCCGGTCTTCGACGCGGCGGATTTCGTCCGCGCGGGACGCGACCTGTTCGTGACGCGGAGCAACGTCACCAACCGCATGGGCATCGAATGGCTGCGCCGCCACCTCGGACCCGGCTACCGCATCCACGAGATCGAGAGCCGCTGCCGTACGCCCATGCACATCGACACCACCTTCCTCCCGCTCGCGCCCGGCAGGGCACTGGTCAATCCGGAGTACGTCGACGTCGACCGCCTGCCCGACGTCCTGAGCTCGTGGGACATCCTGATCGCCCCCGAGCCGGACCCGATCGACGAGCACCTGCTGAAGATCACCTCGATGTGCGGCAGGTGGCTCAGCATGAACGTGCTCATGATCGACGAGAAACGGGTGATCGCGGAGCGGCACCACACCGAGATGCTGCGCGCACTGGAGAAGTGGGGTTTCGAGCCGATCCCCTGCGACCTGCTGCACTACGCGCCGTTCGGCGGCTCCTTCCACTGCGCCACCCTCGACGTGCGGCGCCGCGGCACCCTGGAGTCGTACACCGGCTGACCGGTTCGCACGCGCCGGCCGGACGGCCGCCGGACGCCGGACGCCGCTCAGGACTGGTACGGCTGCTGCCGCGGCTGCCCGTACGCCTGACCGCCGGACCCGGCGGCGGCCTGCGCCCGGAGCTGCTCCGCCTGCTCCCCGGTCACCTTCTGCTCCGTCCCGCAGAAGGTGCACTGCGTCGTGTACTTCGTCGAGAGGGGGAACAGGGGCACGAAGAACAGGGTGAACTTCGTGACGCGCTTGCTGAGCGTGTGCGCGGAGGGGTTGCCGCAGCGGCCGCACACCAGCGTCAGTATCGCGAGCCGGTACAGGTATCCCTTGGTGCCGAAGATGATCATGTCGTCGTCCTTCCCCGGTCCGTGCTCGCCGACACGGCGCGGGCGAGCGGCACGGCGCGGTCACACCTGACAGTCTCGGGCATCCGGCCGGTCCGCCGCCCCGCGAACGGGCGGAGCCGGCGCACCGGGGCGGGCCGCCCCGTCCGCGGGGGCGGCGCTCAGAAGGCGTAGCGGACGCGCAGCCAGGGGGCGTGGGCGGCGACGAGTCCGCGCAGGACGCGCACCGCCCCGGCCTTCACACCGCTGCGGTAGCGGACGTTCAGGGCGCCGTTCTCGGAGCGCTTGGCCTGCTGGAGAGCCGGCTGCCACAGCACCTCCTCGGCCCGCGGATGCCAGCCGAGGTTGACCTCGTGGAGCTCCTGGTTGTGCGTCAGCATGATCACCTCCGCGGCAGCCTGCCGCTTGACCCGGTCGGGCAGGACGTCGTCGAGCTGCCTCAGCAGCTCGGTCCAGGCCTCCCGCCAGCCCGGGCGGACGACGACGGGGGAGAGGTTGAAGTGCACCTCGTAACCGGCGTCCAGGAAGTCACCGGCGGCGGCGATGCGGTCGGCGACCGGCGAGGTGCGTATGTCCAGCAGCCGGGAGTCGTCCGCGGGCATGAGGGAGAAGCGGATCCGGGTACGGCCGCGCGGGTCCAGGGCCAGCAGGTCGGGGTTGACGAACTTGGTGGCGAAGGAGGCCTTGGCGGTCGGCCACTGCCGGAAGGCGTGGACGAGGTCGGCGGTGTTGTCGCAGATCAGGGCGTCCACCGAGCAGTCGCCGTTCTCCCCGATGTCGTACACCCACGCCTGGGGGTCGCACTGGTTGGGCTCGGTCTTGGGCCCCTGGCGCGCGACATGCCGGCCCAGGTGGGCGATGATCCGGTCGATGTTCGTGAAGACGGTGACGGGGTTGGCGTAGCCCTTGCGGCGGGGGACGTAGCAGTAGGCGCAGGCCATCGCGCAGCCGTTGGAGGCGCCCGGGGCGATCCAGTCCGCGGAGCGGCCGTTGGGGCGGACGGTCAGCGTCTTCTTCTCCCCCAGGACGAGCGTCTCGCCCTTGACCCGCACCCACCGTCCGACGTGCCCGGCGTTGCCGTGCAGCCCCGGGATGCGCCAGTGGGAGTCCACCTCGACGAGGCGCGCGGCGGGAAACCGCGCCAGGATCTGCCGGCCGCGGGGCGACGCGGCGGCCGCGGGCTCCGCGTGGATCTCCCCCACCGGCAGCAGACGGCGGGCCGCGGGGGAGTCGCGGAAGAGCGGCCCGGTACGGGGCGAGCGGCCCGGATCGGGGGATCCGAGGGCGTCGAGGCCGAACAGGGCGCCGGAGCCGTCGTCGTCCGGGGCGGCGAAGGGGAGGGACATGACTGCTCCGGGACGGGTGCTACGGCGGGACGGGCGCCGACGGCGGCGGTGTGCCGCGGACGGAACCAGACATTCCACTGTACGCACACCGGGCGGCGGCCACGAACGCCGGAACCGACCGCGCCCGCGCCGCTGTGCCCGCACGGTCCGCCGCCGTGACGAACACGTCCAGGGACACACGTCTTCACCCCGGACCCGTCCCGCGGGGCTCCACGCCGCCGGCGTCCGGTGAGCAGGGCCGGAAGGTCTCCGGCGGATCGCCGGCCACGGTCCGCCCGCCGGATCCGGCGGCGCTCACGCGGATCGCCGGACCCCGGCCCCTTCCCGGCCGCCGCCGACGCGCCGGGCGCCCGGCGCACCCCCGGGAACCCCGGGCCCGGGTCACCGGGCGCCGGCGCCGCCGGCCCGCGGGATCCGCAGCGTCACCGGCCCCAGCAGGCCCGACACCCGCTGGGACGGGAAGGCCCACGCGGTCGGCGTGGCCTCGGCGAGATACGGCGCCAGGGTGTTGCGGACGGTCACGTCGACCCGGACGGTCCGCCCGGCCGCGCCGCGCAGCGGGAAGCGGTACGGGGCGCAGAACGCCTCACCGGCCGGTTCCCCGTCCAGCCGGACCTCGACGCTGCCCCGCACCCGCCCGAGGTCCAGCACGGGATCCGGCCCCGGCGGCACCCGCAGCGCACGCGAGTAGGTCACGCCCCCGCTCCAGCCGCCCAGCCCCAGCGACCGCCAGTCCCCCAGGTCCAGCGGCGCGGGCACGGTGCGCACGCGCACGGGCCCGCGCCAGGCCGAGCCGCCCCGCAGGACGGCCGTGGGCGCGGTGACGACCTCGACGACCGTGGGCCCGGAGGACGGCGGGGACAGCGTGAGCACCGGGCCGTCGAGGGGACGCGCCGGGCCGCCGCCGACCCGCACCCGCGCGGGAAGCGCCAGCGGAAGATCGACCGACACGGTGCCCGCGGGCACCGTGAAGCGGAAGCGCTGCGCCGCCTCGTGGACGTCGTCGGTGCTGCGCAGCGGCCACGCCCGCCGGCCGAGCACGGGCGGGCCGGCCAGCCACTCCGCGTCCGGCAACGGGTGCGGCCGTACCGCGGCGTGGCAGTGCTGCAACTCGCCCCGCCTGTCCTCGTCCTCGACGGCGCGGCCCCGCCACCGGCCCGATGCGGCCTCCCAGCCCGCGCCGCTGACCAGCGCGGTCACCGTGGCCCCCGACCGCGCCACGAGGTCGGCGTAGACCGCGTCCCGCAGGCGTGCGCCGTCCGTCACGACGCGCAGCGTGTGCTCGCCCGCCGGGAGCGTCAGCGCGTGGCGGAAGAACACCGGCACCGCGCCCCAGTCCGCCTCGTAGTACTCCGCCTTCTCCTGCCGCGCCACGACCGCTTCGCCGAGCAGCACCGTGACCGCCGTCGCGGCACCCACGACGAGCACCGCCTCCGCGCCGCCGCGCGGGATCCGCAGCCGCGCGCGGTACGTCACCCGGCCCCGCGGCCGTACGCCGTCCGGCAGGCGCATGAAGCGCGGACGCGGCGCGAACGCGCCCGGCGCGGACAGGCAGAAGAAGCTGCCGAGCGGGGTGCCGGCGGAGGCGGAGATCACCGAGGGGCGGTCCCGGGCGTCGGACAGCTCGTACTCCAGGACGTTGCGGGACCGCTCCACCACCACCCGGGCGGAGGCCAGGTACCCGCCGTCGCCCGCGGCCAGCCGCTCGCCGTTCCACCACACGCGCTTGGCCGCCTCCGCGCCGACGTGCAGGTCGGCGGGTCCCCGGCGGCCGGTCTCCACGATCGCCCGGACCCGGGCGGCCCGCCCGCTCCCCGGCACCGGGACGCGGACGAACTCCTCGGCGACCAGCCCCTTGGTGCCGAGCAGCCCGCCCTGGTCCGGGATGCCGCGGCTCGGCGAGTACACCGACACCTCCCAGCCCGCGTCCGGCGGTACCAGGGGCAGCTCTCCGGCCAGGACCCGTGCGGCGGACACCGCGTCCAGCGGTTCGGGGGCCCGCGCGCGGGGCACCGGGGGCAGGACGCGCACCCGGTCGCCGTACGTCGCCCGCACCCGTCCCCACTCCGCGTCCGGCGCGTCGCCCTCGGTCCACCGCATGTCCCAGATCTGCGGTTCGTCGACGGGCGTCCCCGGCGGCAGCGCCAGGTCGCCCCAGGTGTTGTCCAGGGTGGGGACCAGCCGGCCCTGCCAGCCGGCCGAGACGTCGGTCACCTCCTCCGGCTCCCGCGCCGGCGGGGCGGGAGCCGGGCGCGCCGGCGGGCCCTCGCGCCAGACGACGAGGACGGCGGGGGCGCCCTCCAGCGGCACCTCGACGGTCGAGATCCCTTCCGCGGAGACCGTGACGGGCGCGGGGACGCGGGTGCCGGTCGCCGGGTTCCAGACCTCGGCCTCGGCGACCGGGGCCCGCACGGTCACCGACGAGGTGCGGGCGTAGCGGGAGGGATCGACGACGTGGCTCTCGCGCGGCCCCGGGGAGCCGGCGCGCGGCCCGGGCAGGCCGGCGTCGGGGAAGACGCCCGTCACCAGGGCGACCCCCTCGTTCCCCCGCCGCCTGACCAGCAGCGGCACCTCGCCCGTGGCGTGCCCGGCCGCGTCGGCCACCGCGGCCGCGCCGGCCTGGGCGTCGCGGACCCGCTCCAGCCGCGGATGCGCCGACAGCGCCGCGACCACGGAGTCGTCACCGGCCAGACCGGCGGCCGTGGCGGGAGGACGCCCCACGACCACGACCCGCCCGCCGGCGTCGAGCAGTTCGGTCAGCCGGCGCGCCGTGTCCTCCTCCAGCACGCTCGCCGACGGCAGCAGCACCGCCCGGTACGCCAGGTCCCTGATCCGCAGGGCGCCGTCGGCGGCCCGGGCGCGCCGGACCGAGTCGTCGTCGATGACGTCGAAGGACACGCGGTGCAGGTCCAGGGCGCCGATCCGGGGGTCGAGCCAGTTGTTCGTGCCGCACAGGTCCAGGTAGTGCCGCTGCGTCTCGTCGGCGTCGGCGTGGCCGTCGCCGAGCCGGCCGTCGCCGAAGTGGCGGACGGGCGCGTCCAGCGGGACGAGGGCCTGCACGGTCGCGGTGGGGTGCAGCACCGCCACGGCGGTGTCGTAGCTGCCCCAGGACATGATCGAGCAGATCCGGGCCACGGCCCGCGCGAACGCCGGGTACTGCCGCCAGTAGGGCTGGCGCCAGTCGGTGGACGGCGGCGCCCACTCGAACCAGCCGCCCGCCGTGCCGAAGTAACTCGCGTGCGGGTTGTACAGGTTGGCGCCGCTGCGCAGGAACGGCAGCAGCCAGTCGTAGGTGTCCTCCAGGGTGCCGCCCCAGCCGGAGGAGTGGAACGCCTCGATCCACACGCGTTCGTGGCCGTAGAGATGGGCCAGGGAGGAGTGGACCTTGGCGTCGCCGTGGTGGTCGGTGCCGGCGGCCCCGTACCAGCGGTGGGTGCGGAAGTAGTCGGTGTACAGCTGCGTCGACTGGACCGGGTGGCCCGCGCGGGCGGGATGCGCCTGGTCGCAGCCCAGCAGCATGCCGCGCTCGCGGTGCCAGGCGGCGAGCGGCCGGAAGAGGGCCTCCTCGGTGAGCTGCGCGCGGACGGCGTAGTAGTCGGCACGGACCTTCGCCGCTTGCCCGCCGGCGCCGGCGCCGAACAGGGCCGGCAGGTGGTCGAGCAGGTCGTAGCCGCGCCGGGCGCGGAACTCCGCCGGGAAGCGGCCGGTCCAGGCGTTCGTGGGCGGCAGTTCGTCCTGGAAGCTGCCCGCGACGACCCCGCCCAGGTACCGGGGCACGCGCCGGTCGTACTCGTGGTGGACCGCGTCCATCAGCAGCCCGACGGCATGCGGGTCCAGGTAGTCGAACGCCGTGGGGACGGCGGTGACGAGCCGTACGCGGGTGCCGTCGGCGGCCGCGACCCGCGCGGGCCCGGTGACCGGCAGCCGCCGGCCGTCGGCGTCGTACGCGCCCACCAGCGTCTCGGCGTCCCGCAGGGCGACCGTGCCCCGGGAGACGGCCGCGGTACGCGAGCGCAGGGCCCGGCCGGCGGCTTCGGGGTGCCGCCGGGTGACGCCGCCCTGCACATTGGCGCCGGAGAATCCGATCTGGTCGTAGAACCACAGGCGCATACCGAGCTCCGCGGCGGTCTCGCAGGCGTCGGTGAAGCGGGCCCACCACTCCTCGCCGAACCACGCCGGTTCGTCGGCCCGGGCGCCGAACCCCGGGCCGGCCGGCGCCAGGTTGATCACCACGAGGTTGTGGACGCCGCCGTCCGTGAACCGGCGCATCTGCCACCTCAGACGCTCGCGGGTGACTTCCGCGCCCGACCACCACCACAGGGGAGTGGGGCCGAAGTCCCGGGGCGGAGCGTCGAAGAGCCGCTGCAGCGAGGGGGAGAGCACGGCTGCGTTCCTTCCCCTGAAACGTTTCTGACGTCCCCTCACCTTAGGCGGCCCGGGGCGTTCGCGCCATATCCCGCAACAGGGGCGGAAAAGCGGCGTCATGCGGCGGATGCGTGCCCGACACCTTGTTGCCACGTTTTTCCACCCCTATATTCGCTGCGACCCGGCCCGGAGCCGCGAGGTCCCCAGACGACGGAGTCGCATCATGGCCCGCACACCGCCCGTCCCCGGCCCGGCCGCCCCGGATCCCGCCCGGCGGCCGATCCCGAGACATCTGTGGCGGGCGGCGGCCCTGTCGGGCATGGCCTCGTACCTCGACGCCGGACTGATCGTCAGCATCTCCGTCAACCTGGCCGTCTACCGGGACGGTTACGGCATGGGCGTGTGGATGGCCGGGGCGATCAGCGCGATCGTCACCGTCTGCATCGCCGTCGGATCCCTCGTCGGCGGATGGCTCGCGGACCTGTTCGGCCGGCGCCGCGTCTACAACTGGGACATCTTCTGCTTCGCGCTGGGGGCGGTGGTCGTCACCCTGGCGCCGAACGACATCGTGCTGCTGGCCGGCGTCCTCGTCGCGGGACTCGCGGCCGGCGCCGACCTGCCGACCTCCCTGGCCGTGGTCTCGGACGCCGCCCCGGCCTGGGCGCGGGGGCGGCTCGTGGCCTTCACCCAGGTCATGTGGATGCTGGGCATCGCCGTCGCCGCCCTCCTCGGCTTCGTCCTGTCGACCGCGGGCATAACCGGGGCGCGGCTGATCACCGGCCAGCTGGCCCTCGCCGCCCTCGTCACCTGGCTGCTGCGCGCCCGGCTGAAGCCGCCCGCCGGGCACGACGCGCAGCAGGGGCGGGCCGCCGGCCGGGAGGCGGAGGACGCGGCCGCCCCGCACGGCGTCAGGGCGAAGGACGTCTGGACGCGTGCCGCCCTGCTGCCGATGACGGCGACGTTCGTCTTCTACGTCACCTGGGGCCTGGGCGCCAACACCTTCGGCCAGTTCGGCACCTATCTGCTGGTGACCGTCAGCGACGCCTCGCAGAGCCTGGCCACCGGGATCAACCTGGCCTTCATCCCGATCGGCGTGGCGCTCACCCTCGCCTTCGTCCGCGTCGCCGACAGCCCCTGGCGCGACCGGCTGTTCCACGTGGCCGCCGCCGTGCAGGTGCTCGCCTTCGTCGTCGCCGCGCTCACCGCCGGCGCCCTGGCCGGCATGCTCGTCTTCTTCGTCCTCTACCAGCTCTCCAACCCCTTCGCGGGCGAGGCCAACTACAAGGTCTGGTCGCAGCTCACGCTGCCCGCGGAGACCCGCGGCACCACCCAGGGCCTCACCTACGCCCTGTCGCGCGGGGTCTTCGCGGTCGCCGCGTTCTTCACCCCGGCGCTGGCCGAGTACAGCGCGGCCGTCCTCCTCTGGTCGATCACCGCCTGCATGGCGCTGGCGGCGTTCGCGGGCGTCTTCGTCATCCGCGTCCTCGTCCCGCGCGCCCCCGGCGCCGCCGCCCGCCCGCACCTGAAGGCCGCCCGCACCTGAAGCCGCCCGCACCTGAGGGCCGCCCGGAGCCGAGGGCCGCCCGGACCGGGCCGGCCCTCACCGGACCACACAAGGAGCACCGACCATGGCAACGACCGAACCCCGGACGGGCACGGCCGAGGACCGTGCCGCCGCACGGACCGCCGTCCTGCGCGACCTGCTCCCGCCGGCCGTCCGCCGCCGCACCCGGATCGGACTGGTCGCCGGCGGACTGGGCGCCTACTGGCCGCAGTTCCCCGGTCTCCTCCCGCGACTGCGCGAGTCGGCCCGCTATGTCGCCGAGCGCCTCGGGCGCATGGACGCGGAGGTGACCGACGCCGGATTCGTCTCCGACGCCGAGGAGGCGGCGGCCGCCGCCGAGACGCTGCGCCGGACCGACTGCGACCTGATCGTGCTGTTCCTGGCCACCTACCTGACCTCGTCGATGGTGCTGCCGATCGCGCAGCGCGCGCACGCCCCCGTCCTCGTCGTCGACCTCCAGCCGACCGAGCGGATGGACCACGCGTCCTTCGACACCGGCGCCTGGCTGGCCTACTGCGGGCAGTGCCCGGTGCCCGAGACCGGCAACGTCTTCCGCCGGGCCGGCATCCCCTTCCGGTCGGTCTCGGGCTGGCTGCGCCAGGAGTCCGCCTGGCGGCGCATCGAGCAGTGGATCCGCGCCGCGCACGTCCGCGCCGCGCTGCGGCACGCCCGGCACGGCCTCATGGGGCACCTGTATCCGGGGATGCTGGACGTGTCGACCGATCCGACGCTGCTGGCGGCCACGTTCGGCTCGCACGTGGAGGTGCTGGAGTTCGACGACCTGCGGCACCGGGTGGAGCAGGTCACCGAGGCGCAGACCCGGGAGCGCATGGCGCTCGCCCGGCGCGTCTTCACCCTCGACGACAGCGTCGTGGACGAGGACTTCGCCTGGGGCGCGACCGTGTCGGTCGCGCTCGACCGGCTCGTCGAGGACTTCGGGCTCGACACCCTGGCGTACTACCACCGCGGGCTCGACGGCGAACTGCACGAGCGGCTCGGCGCCGGCATGATCCTGGGCGCCTCCCTGCTCACCGCCCGGGGCGTGCCCGCGGCCGGTGAGTACGAACTGCGCACCAGCGTCGCCCAGCTGGCCACCCAGTGCGTCGGCGCCGGGGGGTCCTTCACCGAGATCCAGGCCCTGGACTTCCAGGACGGCGTGGTGGAGATGGGCCACGACGGGCCGGGCCACCTCGCCGTCAGCTCCCGCGACCCGCTGCTGCGCGGGCTCGGCGTCTACCACGGCAAGCGCGGCTGGGGCGTGAGCGTGGAGTTCGACGTCCGGCACGGCCCCGTCACCCTCCTCGGCCTCGGCCAGGACCCCGGCGGCGCCCTCTCCTTCGTCACCTCCGAGGGGACCGTCGTCCCCGGTCCGCTGCTGGAGATCGGCAACACCACCAGCCGGGTGGACTTCGGCCGCGACCCCGGGGAGTGGGTCGACGCCTGGAGCGCCACCGGCGTCGGCCACCACTGGTCCCTCGCCGTCGGCCACCACGCGGCCGACTTCCGCGCCGCCGCGAGCCTGCTCGGCATCGACCACCGGCAGGTGTGACCGAGCCGGGAGCCACGCGGTACGGCCCAGGGGCGGTTTCCGGCCATCGGCCGTTCCTCGCGCACCAGTCGGCCAGGACTCCGCTGTTCGGGCCGATCGATGATCAATAGCCTTGCGCGGAACGCCCGTCACCGAGCCCAGGGAGCTCCATGTCCACCGCGCAGCAGGTCCCCAACATCCTCTCGCCCGAGTTCGCCGCGGACCCCTACCCGGCCTACCGCGTGATGCGGGAGAGCGCTCCCCTCTTCTGGCACGAGGCCACCCGGAGCTACATCATCTCGCGCTACGAGGACGTGGAGCGGGTCTTCAAGGACCGGAACGGCGAGTTCACCACCGACAACTACACCTGGCAGCTCGAGCCCGTGCACGGCAAGACGATCCTCCAGCTCAGCGGGCGCGAGCACGCGGTGCGGCGCGCGCTCGTCGCCCCGGCCTTCCGCGGCAGCGACCTGCAGGAGAAGTTCCTGCCCGTGATCGAGCGCAACTCCCGCGAACTGATCGACGCGTTCCGGCACACCGGATCCGCCGACCTGGTGGCCGACTACGCGACCCGCTTCCCCGTCAACGTGATCGCGGACATGCTGGGCCTGGACAAGGCCGACCACGCGCGCTTCCACCGCTGGTACACCTCGGTCATCGCCTTCCTCGGCAACCTCTCGGGCGACCCCGAGGTGACCGCGGCCGGGGAGCGGACCCGCGCGGAGTTCGCCGAGTACATGTTCCCGATCATCAGGGAGCGCCGCGAGAACCTCGGCGACGACCTGCTGTCCACCCTGTGCGCCGCCGAGGTCGACGGCGTGCGGATGAGCGACGAGGACATCAAGGCCTTCTGCAGCCTGCTGCTCGCCGCGGGCGGCGAGACCACGGACAAGGCGATCGCCGGCATCTTCGCCAACCTCCTGCTCCACCCCGAGCAGCTGGCGGCCGTACGGGAGGACCACGGCCTGATCCCCCGCGCCTTCGCCGAGACGCTGCGCTACACGCCCCCGGTCCACATGATCATGCGGCAGTCGGCCACCGAGGTCACGCTCAGCGGCGGCACCGTCCCGGCCGGGGCCACCGTCACCTGCCTGATCGGCGCCGCCAACCGGGACGAGAGCCGGTACCGCGACCCCGACCGGTTCGACATCTTCCGCGACGACCTCACGGTCACCACCGCCTTCTCTGCCGCCGCGGACCACCTCGCCTTCGCGCTCGGCCGGCACTTCTGCGTGGGCGCCCTGCTCGCCAAGGCCGAGGTCGAGACCGGGGTCTCCCAGCTCCTGGACGCCATGCCCGGCCTGCGGCTCGCCGACGGCTTCGACCCCGTCGAACAGGGCGTCTTCACCCGGGGACCGCAGTCCCTGCCGGTGCGGTTCACCCCCGCGGCGGCCTGAGCCCGCGGGCCCGGCGGGCGGCCGCCCGCCGGGCCCCGTACCGCGTCCCGGACGGCGGCGCTCCCGCGGCCGGGGCCGGCCGCCCCGGTCCGGTGCGCTACTGCACCACCGGCGTGAACTCCACCGGCAGGGCGGTCAGGCCGCGCATCCAGATGGACGGGCGCCAGGTCAGCTCCTCCGGCTCCACCGCCAGGACCAGGTCGGGCAGCCGCTCCAGCAGCGTCTCGACCGCCGTACGGGCCATGACGTCGGCCAGCAGCGGGGCCGGGTAGGGGCAGCGGTGCTCCCCGTTGCTGAACGACAGGTGCGCGGCGTTCTCCGCCCCGACGTGCCCCTCGGGCCAGATCTGCGGATCGGTGTTGGCCGCGGCCAGGCCCAGCACGAGACAGTCGCCCGCCCGGATCCGCCGCCCGCCGAGCTGGGTGTCGCGCACCGCCCAGCGGCCGATGAAGTTCTGCGTCGGCGTGTCCAGCCACAGCACCTCGTTCAGCGCCTCGCCCACGCTGAGCCGGCCCCCCGAGACGTTCAGGGCGAAACGCTCGTCGGTGAGCAGCAGCCGCAGCGTGTTGCAGATCCAGTTGGCCGTCGGCTGCTGCGCCGCGGCGATGACGGAGATCAGGTCCTGGACCACCTCCTCGTCGGTCAGCCCGGCCGGATGCAGCAGCATCCGCGAGGTGACGTCCGGGCCGGGCCGCTCCCGCTTCTCCTTCACCAGCTGCCGGATCCGCTCGCCCACCCGCGCGTACGCGGCCACCGGATCGTCGCCCTCGGCCGCGTCGAGGGAGATCCGCAGGTCGTCCACGAGCTGCTGGGTGTCCGTCCCGCTGTGCGGCATCCCGCACATCTGGACCACCGCGCGCATCGGCAGGGCGTGCGCGTAGGCGCTCATCAGCTCGGCCTGGCCGCTCCCGGCGAACGCGGCGATGAGCTGGTCGGCGATCCCCTCGCACGCGCGGGCCAGTTCGAACTGGTCGACGCCCTCCAGCGCCTGCGTGATCACCCCGGCCCGCCGCCGGTGCTCGTCGCCCTCGGTGAACAGCACCGACGGCTGGTAGCCGACGAACGGCAGCAGCGGCCAGTCCGGCGGGATGTCCTCCCACCGGTTCCAGCGCCGGGAGTCGCGCGCGAACAGCTCGTCGTGGGAGGTCACATAGGTGACCTCGGAGTAGCCGAGGACCAGCCAGGCGGGGATGTCCCCGTCGAGCAGCACGGGCGCGACCGTCCCGTGCTCCCGGCGCAGGGCGCGGTACAGCTGCGACGGGGTCTGCTGGTACTCCAGACCGGCCAGGCGCACCGCGCCCGCGTGGGCGGGGCAGCCCGGGGCGGCCGTGTCCGGGGAAGGGGATCCGGTGTCGGTCACGGTGTCGTCTCCTGCGCCACGGCCATGTCGTGGAGGTGGTCCACGAGGGTGATCAGAACGTCCTTGCCCGACGACCTGACCCGTGCGTCGCAGTCGACCAGCGGCACGTGCGCGGGCAGGGACAGCGCCTGGCGGATCTCGTCCAGGGAGTACCGGCGCGGATCGTCGTCGAACCGGTTGACGGCCACCACGAACGGCGTCCTGTGGTGCTCCAGCCGGTCGATCGCGTACCAGGAGTCGTCCATCCGGCGCGTGTCGACCAGCACGACCGCGCCGAGCGTGCCGGAGAAGAGCCGGTCCCACAGGAACCAGAAACGTTCCTGGCCCGGAGCGCCGAACAGGTACAGGACCATGCGCTCGTTGAGGCTGATCCGGCCGAAGTCGAACGCCACCGTCGTGGTGGTCTTCGCCGCCACCGGATGGGTCTCGTCGACCCCGACGCCGGCCTCGGTCATCACCTCCTCGGTGTTGAGCGGCCGGATCTCGCTGACCGAGCGGACCAGGGTCGTCTTGCCGACACCGAACCCGCCCACGACGACGATCTTCAGGCCGGTCTCCGCGGTGCGGGACAGGGGAGTACGCCGGGAAGGCAGCTCAGAGGTTGCGGAGCCCATGCAGCACCTCCTTGAGAAGGGCGGAATCGGGAAGCGACGCGGCGGACCGGGCCGCGCGCGGATGACGGGCGGTGACGCGGCCCATGGCGAGGAGGTCGCCCAGCAGGATGCGCACCACGGTGATCGGCAGCCTGAGCTCCGCGGCGATCTCGACGACGGCCGTCGGACGACGGCACAGCTCCAGGATCCGGACGTGCTCCGACTGCATCCCGGAGGTGGGCTCGCACTCGCTGACCACCAGGGTGACCAGGTCGAACGTGTCGTCCGCGCGGCTGCGTCCGCCCGTGACCGTGTAGAGCCGGTCGGGATCACCGGTGTCCACGGGCCTGCGCGTCACGACGAGGCGCTCCCCCGGGCGCCCTGGCGGGGCTCGGCCCGCAGATGCTCGCCGATCTGCTCGACCAGCTCGGTCATCCGGTGGCCCACCACCCCGGGGTCGGCGTCCTCCTCGGCGAGGACCGCCAGATGCGCGCCCTCCCCGGCCTCCACGATGAAGAGCAGGCCGCCGTGGAACTCGGTCATGGAGTGGCGGACCCCGCCGCTCCCGTCCCCGAACTCCACGGACGCGCCCTGGGCGAGGGCCTGCATGCCCGAGCAGATCGCCGCCAGCTGGTCGGCCTGGTCGAGCGTCAGGTGTTCGGTCCAGCAGAGCTTCAGGCCGTCCCGGGACAGGACCAGCGCGTGCCGCGTGCCCGGGGTGCGCTCCAGAAGGCCCTGCAGAAGCCAGGTGAGGCTGTTGTCGGTGGTCTGCATGGCAGGTGATGGGGCCGGTGTCCGGGTGTCCCGGTCACCGGCCCGTTCCTCCTATCTCACGAACTCGGGCGGGGAAGTGGGCGCCGGGGCCCCGGGCGCCGTACGGGAAGGGCGTGGACCTACTCGGCGGCCGACGGCCCGGATCCGGGGCCGGCCCCGGACTCGCCGCCGGTCCGGCGCCCGCGGTGGAAGGCGCCGAAGCGGGAGCCCGCGTCGCGGTGTGCCTCCCCCCGCGCGTCGTCCCGCGCGGGGGTCTCGGCCGCCCTGCGCTGCCGGCGCTCGCGCTCGGCCTCGGCCATGGTGCGGCCGGGCGCCCGCACGGGCAGGCCGTTCGGCGTGGCCGGCGCGGGGCGGTGGGGCGCGTCCGGTGCGGGACGCTCGGGCCGCGCCGTGACGGCCGGCCGTGCGGCGGGGTGCGGCAGCTCCGGCGCCGCGGGCCGCGCGACGGGGGCGGGGGCCGTGACGGAGGGACGTCGCGTGGCCCCGTTCGGCGCGGGCTCGCGCTTCTGGGCCAGCAGCTGCGGGGGCAGCAGGACGACGACGCCGGTGCCGCCGCGCGACGACGGCCGGTAGTTGACGCTGATGCCGTACTTGACGGCCAGCCGCCCGACCACGGCCAGGCCGAGCCGGGTGCCCTGCAGCGAGGCCAGGTCCGTCATGCGCCCGGCCACCGCCTCCTCGGCGCGGCGCATGGCCGCGTCGGCCATCTTCAGGCCGCTGTCCTCGATCGTGACGACGAGTCCGGCGCTGCGCTCCTCGACGTACACGTGCACCTCGTCGACGGGCGGCGAGAAGGTGGTGGCGTTGTCCATCAGCTCGGCGAGCAGATGCATGACGCCCTCCGCGGCGAAGCCGGAGATCGCGGCGTCGGTGGAGCAGTGCAGCCGCACGCGCTGGTAGGCCGCGATCCGGCCGACCGCGCCGCGCAGGATGCTCTCCATCACGATCGGCTTGTTCCAGGCGCGGCTGGACCGGCCGCCCATCAGGAGCGCCAGCCGGTCGGTCATGAGGCCGAGCTGCGAGGTGCTGTGGTCCAGTCTCAGCAGGTCGCCGAAGACCTCCTCGCCGTGCCGCTCCTGCATCTCCCGCAGGTCGGCCAGCATGCTCACGGCCTTGGCCTGGACGCGGCTGAGGGCCTTCGCGGAGGCGGCCTGCGCGGCGGCGGCCCGCCGCTCGCTCCGGGCGAGTTCCCGGACGAACGACTCCGCCGGGGGCCGCAGCAGCGGGGACCGCGGCAGCTCCGCCTCGGCGAGCACGGTGTCGGCCGAGGTGCCCTCCCGCAGCCTGGCGACCGCGGCGGGCAGGACCTCGCGCGTCAGCCGCTCCGTCTCCTCGGCGGCCCGGGCCAGTTCCTGCCGGGCGTGCCGCAGTTCGGTGTCGAGGGCGGTGGCGTACTGCACGGCCTCTTCCACCGAGGAGGTGAAGGTGTGCAGGATCCGGCGCAGTTGCGGATCGTCGGGCGGCGTCACCCTCGCCAGGGCGCCGCTCGCGCCGTCCCCGTCCCGCAGCCGCTTCGCGACGGCGGGCAGAGTGACGTTCACCAGGTGCGCCGACTCCGCCTTCTGCTGCGCCAACCGGGCGCCGAGGCGGCTGACCTCGTCGCTCCGCGCGGTGGAGGAGCGGCGGGCGCGCCGGATCAGCAGGGCGCTGACGACGACGGTGACCGCCACGCCGGACCAGGCGGCCAGGGCTGTGGCCACCGTCCAGGAGCGGGCGCCCGCGGGCGCCGCCGCCATCGCCGCGCCGGCGGCTGCCGCGCTCACCAGCAGCACGGCCGCGGGCACGGCCGGCGAGGCGGGGCGCGTGGTGACCGGCCGGTGCTGACCGGCCGGTGCAGGCTCTGACATTCCGCGGTTCCTCGGTCCTTGCTGAGGGGGGGGACGAGTCGCGGCCGGCGCACGGCGGCCGCGGGCCAGGATGAGAGCGTCAGAAGGACGTGATCTTCCGGACCAGGTACGGGCTCATGCTAGTCACCCTTCCGGGTGAAGTGATCCACGGAAACGCGCAGTTGGCCGGGCAGGCGATTTCGTCGCGAACCCACTGCCCGGGCGGCTGGGAGTGGTAAAGGGCAGGGGGTGAACCGGCCGCTGCCGGCCACGGTGAATGTCCGGCAACGTACCTTCTTCAGGCGCCGGCCCGCCGGACTCTCCCGAGCCGCCGGCGCCTCCCTTCCCGAAACGTGAGCGGTTTTCGGTCAATTCCGTGACCTGTGCGGCCGGAGCGGCTCGGACGTGCGGACGGGGAGAACGGCTTCCCCGGCCTCGAGGAAGGGCGGCTGGACCGGGGTCCGAGCGCGGACCCGGCGACCGCACGGACCGGCGGCGGTGCCCGGGATGCCGCGCGGAGGGGGCGGAGCGCCCCGGCGGCACCGGAGGCGGGGCCCGCGGCCGGGAGCGGGGCGGGCGGACCGTCGGCGCGCACCCGGGGACGGCCCCCTGCGGACCGGACGGCCACGACCGCCGCCCCCGCGCGGGGGACGCACCGGCAGCGCGGCGGGCGGGGGGGGCGGGGGGGCGCCCGGGCGCCCCGGCCGGGTGCCGTGAGGGCCGCGGACATGCCGGACACTGGAGGGAGACGGGAGGCGACCATGCTGACCCACGTACGCGCACAGCTGGGCAAGGCCCTGTTCCACCGTGTGGCCGGACCGGACGGGCCGGCCACACGCGTCCGCATCCACCACACCCCCGGTCCGCGCTGGTTCGGACCCGACCGTCCCATCCGCACGGTGCACGGCGACGCGTCGATGTTCATCGGCGGGCTGAGCGCGCTGCTGCTGCAGTCCCTGCACCCGCTGGCCATGGCGGCCGTGGCCGCGCACTCCGGTTACCGCGGCGACCCCTGGGGACGGCTGCAGCGCACCAGCACCTTCCTGGCCGTGACGACCTACGGCACCGCGGCGGACGCCCAGCAGGCGGTCGACCACGTCCGCCGCATCCACCAGAGGGTCCGCGGGACGACGCCCGAGGGCATCGCCTACCACGCGGCCGATCCGCACCTGCTCGGCTGGGTGCACGCCGCCGAGACGGACAGCTTCCTGCGGGCCCACGAACGCTTCGGCGCCCGCCCGCTGGACGCCGCCGGCTACGACGCCTACGTCGCCGACACCGCACGGGTCGCCGAGGCGCTGGGCGTGACCGACCCCCCGCGCGACCGCCGGGAGCTGACCGAGGTCCTGGACGCCTACCGCCCCGAGCTGCGGGTCACCGCGCAGGCGCGGGCGGCCGCGCGCTTCCTGCTGCTCCAGCCGCCCCTGCCCCTGCCGGCCCGGCCCTTCTACGCCGGGCTGGCCGCCAACGCCGTGGCCCTGCTGCCGCCGTGGGCGCGCGGCGTGCTGTGGCTGCCCCGCCTGCCCGTCGTCGAGGACATCGCCGTACGGCCCGCCGGCCAGGCCCTGACCCGGACGATCCGCTGGGCGATGACCCCGCCGCCGCAGCCCCGCCCGTCCTGAACCGGCGGCCGCCCGGCCGGAGCGGGACGGCGGCCGTGTGGGCGAGGCGGTCCGGGGCAGACGAGCGGCACCGGCCGAGGCACGGGGAGGTCAGATGTTCGACGGATTCGAGCTGAGGCAGTGCGAGGGGGACGGGGCCCGGTTACGGGTGCGCCACGGCGGCACCGGCCCGGCCGTGCTGCTCCTGCACGGCCATCCGCGCACGCACGCGACCTGGCACCGGGTCGCCCCGCTGCTGGTCGCCGCCGGCCATGCGGTGGTCTGCCCCGACCTGCGCGGCTACGGCCGGTCCGAGAAGCCGCCCACCGACCCCGAACACCGTCCGTACGCCAAGCGGGCCATGGCCGCGGACTGCCTGGCGGTGATGCGGGGCCTGGGCCACGAGCGGTTCGCCGTCGTCGGCCACGACCGGGGGGCGTACGTGGCCACCCGGCTGGCCCTGGACCACCCGGAGGCGGTCACCGCCCTGAGCGTGCTGGACGCCGTCCCCATCGGGGAGGCGCTGCGACGCTGCGACGCGGGGTTCGCCGCGAGCTGGTGGCACTGGTTCTTCCTGGGCCAGACCGACAAGCCCGCCGAGAGGGTCATCGACGCCGACCCCGACGCCTGGTACCGGGGCACCCCCGAGCAGATGGGCGCCGAGGCCTACGAGGACTACCGGCGCGCCGTCCACGACCCGGCCACCGTGCACGCCATGTGCGAGGACTACCGGGCCGGACTGGGCGTCGACCGGGAGCACGACGACGCCGACCGGCGGGCCGGCCGGCGCGTCGGCTGCCCGCTGCAGGTGCTGTGGGCCACCCGGGACGACATGGCCGACCTGTACGGCGACGTGCTGGGCGTGTGGCGGGACTGGGCGGGGGACCGGCTGACCGGCGGCCCGATCGACTCCGGCCACCACATCGCCGAGGAGGCGCCCGAGGCGCTCGTCACCGCCCTGCGCGAGTTCTGGCGGACCGGCGCCGGCCCCGGCGCGCCTGCGGAAGGCCCGGCCGCCCCGCCCGGCCACCCGCCGGCCGGCTGAAGGGCGGGCCGCCGCGGCCCGGCGTGATCCGCCCCGCGCGCCCTACGGGTCGCGGGGCGGATCACGCAGGACGTCCGCGGTGATGTCCGCCAGCGACCTGCCGGTGCGGAAGGCCGCGGCGCGCATGAGGGCCAGCGCGTCCTCCGGGGTGACCCCCCGCCGGGAGACCAGCGCTCCGATGGCGCGCGCCGTGTCGAACCAGTGGGCGCGGACGACCTGTTCCGGCTCCCAGGCCGGGGCCCGGGTCCCGGTGAGGAGCATCTCGCGGGTCGGCAGGAGAGCGGCCGTCACCGCGTCGGCCACCCGGGACGCCTCCCGCAGGGCGTCCGCGTCGAGCGCGTGCGGGCGAAGGGCCAGCAGGTCAACCGTCCCGAGGACGTAGTCGCCGAAGAAGAGGGGGAGCGCGTACACCGACCGCACCTGCGGCAGCCGTTCGCGCATCGTCGCCCCGAACAGGGGCCAGGGCGTCAGTCCGCCGTCCAGGTCGTCCACGGCCACGGGCTCGCCGGTGCGCGCGGCGCCGATGCAGGGGCCCTCCAGCACCGTGAACTGGATCTCCTCCAGCAGCAGGGCGGCGTCGTCCGACGCGGCGAGCAGCTGGCGGGAGGGGGTGTCGGTGAGCAGCGACAACGTGGCGCCGTCCATGCCGAGCCCTTCGCACACCGCCGCGCACACCCGCCGTGGGACCTCCTCGGCGGGGACGTCCGCCGCGGCCTCCGCGACCATCCTCGCCGCCTTCGTGGCATCGGCGGTCATCCGGCCCTCCGCAGCCCCGACGGGGACGAGCCGAGAGGTCCGAAGCCGGTCGCGGGTACGCGGAGCGCGGTACGCGGGCGGGCCGGCGCCACCGTGTGCTGATGAGGAGCCATGCCGATGGAGTACCCGCTCCGGCCGCGGCGACGCCGGCGGGCCGCGCCCCGCCCGCGTCCCGGTCCGGCTCCCCGGCGCGCTTCGAGCCGGCCGGGGCGGCGCCGGGGTCAGGCCGTCAGATGGCGCTGGATCCAGTCCGCCGCGGCCCGGCGGAACAGGCGGCGGTTGTCGGCGCGCTGGAAGTCGTGCCCCTCGTGGTGCAGGACGAGCAGCTCGGCCTCCAGCCCGCGCTCCCTGGCGGCGCGGACGAACTGCTCGGACTCGCCCGGCGGCACGTTGGTGTCGTGCTCGCCGTGGACGGCCAGCACCGGGACGCGCAGGGCGTCGATCCGGCTCATCGGCGACAGCGCGCGCAGCAGGTCCCGGTCGCGTTCCGGATGCCCGTACTTGTGGGCCGCCGACCGGGCGATCCACGGCTCGGTGCCGGCGAAGAACGTGGCGAAGTCCGACATGCCGCACACCGCCACGCCGGTGCGGAACAGGTCCGGATGCCACACCAGGGAGGCCATCGTCAGGTAACCGCCGTACGAGCGGCCCATGACGGCCAGCCGCCGGGGGTCGGCCAGCCCGGCCAGGACCACGTGGGCCGCGCAGTCGGCGACGTCGTCGATGGCGGCGAACCGCCCCGTGCCCAGGTCCGCGTCGACGAAGGAGCGCCCGTAGCCGGAGGAACCGCGCACGTCGGGGGCGAAGACGTCCAGGCCCCGGCCGAGGAGTTCGTGGTAGAGGGGGTGGAACACCGGGCGTTCCTGCTCCTCGGGGCCGCCGTGCAGGTGGACGACGCAGGGCGCGGGCTCGCCGGGGGAGCGGCCCGGTGCGCGGTAGTACCAGCCGCCCAGGGCGAGCCCGTCCCGGGCGACGGGCCGCATCGGCACGGGCCGCACGGGCGGGCGGCCCCCGTGCACCGCGTCCTCGTCGCGGGAGGACCACGGGGTGCGCAGGGCCCGTCCCCGGGGCAGCCACCACACGCCGGGACGGCGCTGCGACCCGGACAGCGCCACGACGGGGGCGTCCGGGTCCGCGGTGGGCACGGCGCGGGTGACCACCTCGTGGGGGAGCGGCACGGTACGGCAGGACCCGAGCGCGGCGGGGGGCGGCGCGAACTCCGCGACCGGGGCGGGAACCCCTCCGGTTCCGGCCTCGGCGGGGGTGCGCACCTCGGCGATCTGCAGTTCGCTGACGCCGCGCACGTTCCACGCCAGCACGGCGCCGCGCCCGGTGGGGTCCAGGGCCAGCAGTTCCAGGCCGCAGTCCGCGCGCTCGGCGGCCACGGTGAGCCCGAGCCGCCGTCCCCGCGCGTCGAGCCGGACCGCGTACAGGGCGGCGTGCTCCCGGCCGTGGTCGCTGCGCAGCCACAGGGTCCGGCCGTCCGGTGCGAAGCCGCCGATCCAGGGATCGCCGTCGGCGACCGGCACCGCGCAGGTGACCCGCAGGTCGGGGAGGCGCACGACGAGGGCCTCGCGGCGGCCGCGCGGCCCCCGCCGCAGCAGGGCCAGCCGGCCGTCCCGGCTGAGGTCGCACACGCGCAGGGTGGCCGCGCCGCGCTCACCGGCGAGGAACACGGGAGCCGACCCGCCCTCGGGGTCGACGAGGTACGCCGACAGCGTCAGGGGCGCCGGCTCGTCGAGGGCGGCCGCGCCGCCGCCGGCGACGGCGTGCGGCCGCGGGGCCGCGCCGGGCGGCGGTCCGCCCAGCAGCACGGCGCGG
>NZ_BAAATK010000030.1:0-78701 GCF_039533365.1 Streptomyces glaucus | reverse complement strand
GCCCCTCACGGAACACGGTGGCCGACACCTCGAACGACTCACCCACCACCGCCTTGGCGGGCCTGCGTCCGTCCAGCACGAGGGGACGGACGTCGAGGACGGGTATGCGCCCGACGGCGGTGGTCCCGCCCGCGGAGGGCGGCTCCGGGGCCGGCTCGCCGACGGCGGGGGGCACGGGAACTTCCCCGGTGCTGGAGGCCGGGGGTGATGACGAGTGGTGCGTGGCGGGCATGACCGCTCCTGTCCGCGTCAACGTGAATGGGCGGATGACTGTGGGGAGGTGGGTCCTGCGGGTCTACCGGAGGGGTGTACCGGAGGAGCCTTCCCACACTTCTCGGGTGGGCAATCCGGCGCTTTGTTAACTACTCACGCGTTCGTCTCCCCCACAGGGCCGGCCCTTTCCACGACGGACAGGGCCGGCCCTCCGCACGCTGCGCCTGCACGTGCGGTACCTGCACAAGTGCGTTCGGCGAACCGGTTCCCCGCCTCGACACCTTCCCTGATGCGGCGCCCGCAATCAGCGCTTGGGACACCTGTGCGGGCATGTCCCCGGAAGGGTCCGCCGGACACGGCGCGACGGCGCCCGCGGCGTGCGGCGGCGCCGCGGACGCACCGCGGTACGCCGTCCCCGCGGCGCCGCCCGTGCGGGCGGCCGGGGTGCCTGGCCCAGGTGGGGCGGACGGGGGCGCCGGCGCCCCCCTGCCTGCGGACTCCGGCCCCGCTCCGGGCGTCGCCGGGTGGCCTCCGCCACCGGCGCCGGACGTCCGCTCTCTCGGCGCGGCGTGCGCGGGCGGGGGGACGGCCGGCGGGGCCGTGGCCGAGGCCACCGCGACCGGCCCACCCGCCCGGCGCAGACGCCGGCTGCGCGTCCGTGCCATGCTGATGAGTCCCCTCCTCGACTCGGCGCGCGGCAGCGGCGGTTGGCCGGACCCGGCCGCCGCGGACCGTGCGCCCCCGGGCAGCCTCTCGTGTCGCGCGAGGCATCACAAGAACGCCCGCGGGGGTGGAATCGGCCATGTCGCCCGGGCCGGGCGGGAGGAGCGCGGCGGTTTCCGGGCCGGACGCGGGGCGGCGTCCGTCCCGGCCCGGACGGGAACCGGGACCGGGAACCGGAGGTACCGGCGGGGGCGACACCCGCGCCGGTACTGTCGGGAGGGACGACGAGACGCACCCTGCGTCTCGAGCGAACGCGCCGAGGTGGAATGTGAAGGCGATCCGTCGATTCACCGTCCGACCCGTTCTCCCCGACCCCCTCGGGCCCCTCAGCGACCTGGCCCGCAACCTGCGCTGGTCCTGGCACGCCGAGACCCGTGACCTCTTCCAGTCCGTCGACCCGGAGTGCTGGGCCGCCTCGGGCGGCGACCCCGTGCGCCTGCTCGGCACCGTCCGCCCGGCACGCCTGGCCGAGCTGGCCGGGGACCGCCGTTTCCTGCGCCGCCTCACCGCGGTCGCCGACGACCTCGACGACTACCTGACCGGCGACCGCTGGTACCAGGCCCAGCAGGCCGGGCTCCCGGCCGCCGTCGCCTACTTCTCCCCCGAGTTCGGCATCACCGCCGCCCTGCCCCAGTACTCCGGCGGCCTCGGCATCCTGGCCGGCGACCATCTGAAGGCGGCCAGCGACCTCGGCGTCCCGCTCATCGGCGTCGGCCTGCTCTACCGGCACGGCTACTTCCGCCAGACCCTCTCCCGCGACGGCTGGCAGCAGGAGCACTACCCGGTGCTCGACCCCCACGAGCTGCCCCTGGCCCTGCTGGAGGAGCCCGACGGCAGCCCCGCCCGGGTCGGCCTCGCCCTGCCCGGCGGCAGGGAGCTGCACGCCCGGATCTGGCTGGCCCGGGTCGGCCGCGTCCCGCTGCTGCTGCTGGACTCCGACGTGGAGGAGAACGACCCCGGCGAACGCGGGGTGACCGACCGGCTCTACGGCGGCGGCAGCGAGCACCGGCTGCTCCAGGAGATGCTGCTGGGGATAGGAGGGGTGCGGGCGGTGCGCGCGTACTGCCGGCTGACCGGGCACCCGGAGCCGGAGGTGTTCCACACCAACGAGGGGCACGCCGGCTTCCTCGGCCTGGAACGCATCGCCGAACTCTGCGCCGAGGGACTGGAGTTCGACTCGGCGCTGGAGGCGGTGCGGGCCGGGACCGTGTTCACCACCCACACCCCCGTCCCGGCCGGCATCGACCGCTTCGACCGGGAGCTGGTGGCCCGTCACTTCGGCCCCGGGGCCGAGCTGCCCCGCATCGACGTCGAGCGGATCCTGCGGCTCGGCCGGGAGACCTACCCGGGCGGCGAGCCCGGCCTGTTCAACATGGCCGTGATGGGCCTGCGCCTGGCCCAGCGCGCCAACGGGGTGTCGCTGCTGCACGGCGACGTCAGCCGGGAGATGTTCGCCGGACTGTGGCCCGGCTTCGACCCCGACGAGGTGCCCATCACGTCGGTGACGAACGGGGTGCACGCCCCGACCTGGGTCGCCCCGGAGGTGCTCCGGCTCGCCGCCCGGCAGGCCGGCGCCCAGCGCACCGAGGACGCGCTGACCGTCGGCGGCTCCGAGCGCTGGGACGCGGTCGCGGACATCCCCGCCCAGGACCTGTGGGAACTCCGCCGGACCTTGCGGGAACAGCTCGTGGCCGAGGTGCGCGAGCGGCTGCGCGCCTCCTGGCGGCAGCGCGGCGCGGGCGAGGCCGAGCTCGGCTGGATCGACGGCGTGCTCGACCCCGGCGTCCTCACCATCGGGTTCGCGCGGCGCGTCCCGTCGTACAAGCGGCTGACGCTGATGCTGCGCGACCGGGAGCGGCTGACCCGGCTGCTGCTGCACCCCGAGCGGCCGGTGCAGATCGTCGTCGCGGGCAAGGCCCACCCGGCCGACGACGGGGGCAAGCGGCTCATCCAGGAGCTGGTGCGGTTCGCCGACGACCCGCGGGTGCGGCACCGGATCGTCTTCCTGCCGGACTACGGCATGGCCATGGCGCAGAAGCTCTACCACGGCTGCGACGTGTGGCTGAACAACCCGCTGCGCCCGCTGGAGGCGTGCGGCACCAGCGGCATGAAGGCCGCGCTGAACGGCTGCCTGAACCTGTCCGTGCTGGACGGCTGGTGGGACGAGTGGTTCCAGCCGGACTTCGGCTGGGCGATCCCCACCGCCGACGGCGTGGGCACCGACCCCGACCACCGCGACGCGGTCGAGGCCGCCGCCCTGTACGAGCTGCTGGAGCAGCGGGTGGCCCCGCGCTTCTACGAGCGCGGCCCGGACGGGCTGCCCGGCCGCTGGATCGAGATGGTCCGCCAGACCCTGGGCCGGCTCGGCCCCAAGGTGCTGGCCGGCCGCATGGTCCGCGAGTACGTCGAACGCCTCTACGCCCCGGCCGCCGAGGCGCACCGCGCGATGGACCCGGACGCCGCCCGCGGCCTCGCCGAGTGGAAGGCCCGGGTGCGCGCGGCCTGGCCCGGGGTGAGCGTCGACCATGTCGAGACGTCCGCCGCCACGGCCACCGCCGAGCTCGGCACCACGCTCGGGCTGCGGGTGCGGGTCGGCCTCGGCGACCTCGGCCCGGACGACGTCGAGGTCCAGGCGGTCTCCGGCCGCGTCGACTCCGAGGACCGCATCACCGACGCGACGGCCGTCCCGCTCAAGCCGTCCGGCGGCCCCGACCCGGAGGGCCGCTGGGTGTACGAGGGCCCGCTCTCCCTGGACCGCACCGGCCCCTACGGCTACACGGTCCGCATCCTGCCCGCCCACCCCCTGCTGGCGTCGGCCGCGGAGACGGGGCTGGTGGCCGTGCCCTCGGAGGAACTGGCGGAGGCGGCGGGGGTGCTGATGCGGTGAGCGTCAGCTCTCCGGCCCCCGGGTGCTCAGCTGCCGCAGGACGGCCCCGCACCGTCGTGCGTAGGCGTGCTGGAGCCCCCGGGTGGCCGGGCCGCCCGCCCGCGCGTACCACTTCGCCGGGCGGCTGAACGCGGTCACCGTCAGCCAGACCGTGCCGTCCCCGGTGCGGTTCACCACGAACGCCTCCTCGCCGCACTCCGGGTGGCCGGGCAGCGTGCCGTACGCCCACCCGGCGCGGCGGGGCTCCTCCACCGTCCACACCACCCGGCACGGGGCCTTGATCATGCCGGCGAGGGTGACGGTGACGTCGACGCCGGGCGCGGCCCGCTGGGCGCCCGCGTCGATGCCGACGCCCAGCGTCCGGTGCATCTCCCAGGTGAGGACCGCCTCGGACGCCCGGCGGAAGACGTCATCGCCCTCCCCCAGACGTGCGCGCACCTGCAGGGGGCGGAAGCCGGGCGGGCAGAAGCCGGGCTCCCGGGTCGCGCCGACGTCGTCGTACGTGAAGTCCTCCGAAGACATGGGCACCAAGCGTAGGGCCTGCCCGGTCCGTTCCCGCCGCCCCTCGGGCGGGCGGCGGGGACGGACCGGACAGGCCCTGGGGCGGCGCCCGGGAGGCCGTCCTCCCGGGCGCCGCCCGTCGGCTGCGGTGCCGCCGGTGTTCCGGCGCCCGTCAGCTGACGTTGACCGCGGACCAGGCCGCGGCGACCGCGCCGTACTCGGCGCTGCCGGAGCCGTACAGCGCCGCCGCCGCGTTCAGGGTCGCGGTGCGGGCGCCCTTGTAGTTCGTGGTGGACGTCATGTACGTGGTCAGCGCCTTGTACCAGATCTGCAGCGCCTTGGCGCGGCCGATGCCGGTGACCGAGGAGCCGTTGTACGTCGGGGAGCTGTAGGTGACGCCGTTGATCGTCTTGGTGCCGCTGCCCTCGGCCAGCAGGTAGAAGAAGTGGTTCGCGGGGCCGGAGGAGTAGTGCACGTCGACGCCGCCGAGGCCGGAGGACCAGTAGTCCCTGGAGGCGCCGTCCTTGCTGGGCTTGTCCATGTAGCGCAGCGGGGTGCCGTCGCCGTTGATGTCGATCTTCTCGCCGATCAGGTAGTCGCCGGCGTCGGCGGAGTTGCCCGCGTAGAACTCCGCGCCCGTGCCGAAGATGTCGGACGTCGCCTCGTTCAGGCCGCCGGACTCGCCGCTGTAGTTCAGGCCCGCGGTGTGGGAGGTGACGCCGTGGCTCATCTCGTGGCCGGCCACGTCCAGCGAGGTCAGCGGGTGGGTGTTGCCCGAGCCGTCGCCGTAGGTCATGCAGAAGCAGCTGTCGGACCAGAAGGCGTTGACGTAGTTGCTGCCGTAGTGGACGCGGGAGTAGGCGGCCTTGCCGTCGTTCCCGATGCCGTTGCGGCCGAAGGTGTTCTTGTAGAAGTCCCAGGTCACCTGGGCGCCGTAGGCGGCGTCCACGGCCGCGGTCTGGTCGGTGGAGGAGCTGGAGGCCGTTCCGGTGCCCCACACGTCGTCCGCGTCGGTGAACAGGGTGCCGGTGCCGGAGGTGCCGCGGGCGAGGTTGTACGTCCTGTGGCCGCCGCGGGCGGTGTCGTACAGCTGGTACGTGGTCCCCGACTTGTAGGTGCCCAGGGTGACCGTGCCCGAGTACAGGCCCTTGCCGGTGCCGGTCTCGACGCCCTGCCACTCGTGGAGCTTCTCGCCGGTGGCGGCGTCGGTGACGACGTGCAGCTCGTTCGGGGTGCCGTCGTCCTGCAGGCCGCCGACGACGGTCTCGTACGCCAGCGTGGGCCTGCCGTCCGCCGCCCAGATCACCTTGCGGGGCGCGGAGTCGGCCGCGGTCCTCTCCGAGCCGGCGGCCTTCGCCGCGGCCAGCGCCTGCCGCTCGGCCCTGGCCGCGGCGACCTTCGGCGTCACGGACGCGACCTCGACGGCGGCCGCGGTGGCTCTGGTCACGCCGGTGGTCTCGCCCGACTCCGACTCGTGCACGACGAGGTCGCCGCCGAGGACGGGCAGGCCGTCGTAGGTGCGCTCGTAGCGGGTGTGGACGGTGCCGTCGGCGTCCTTGACGACGTCCTTGACGACCAGCTTCTCCTTGGCGCCGAGGCCGATCTCGCGGGCGGTGCCGGGGGCGGTCCGCTGCTGCTCCTGGATGAGGGCGGTGCGGGCGGGGGCGGAGAGCAGGACGGGCGCGCCGGGCAGCGCCGGCTTCGGGGTGGCGGCGTCGGCGGCGCTGCTGGTGGTGGTCAGGCCGGTGGTGAGCAGGGCCCCGGCGGCGACGGCGGTGGCGACGGCCAGGACGGTGCGCTGATGACGCGCGTAGAGGGAGGACACACGAGCTCCTTCGTGGGGGAGGTGCGGTGCTGGTGCGGCGGGTGGGGGAAGCCTGGCACTCAGGGCGTGTCCATGTCAGGATCGCGCCGATGATGTTGACCAAAAGTTGACCGAACGGTGAACCCCCCGGAGCGCCCGGCGGGCCGGCGGCGGCGCCGCCCGCGAGCGGCGGCGTTCCCGGCCGGCGGGGCGTGTTGGAAAGCGTCAGGAGCGCGTCGGGAAACGCCGGAAGCGGTCCGCCGCCCGGAAGCCCACGGTCGGCGCGCGGACGCGCGGCCGCGGGCGCCGGCCGCTCCGGGCCCCCGCCGGCCTACGCCAGACTGTCCCGCCAGGCCCGGTGCAGCTGGGCGAACCGGCCCGTGCCGGCGATCAGTTCGGCCGGGCTGCCGTCCTCGACGATCCGGCCCCGCTCCATGACCAGCACCCGGTCCGCGATCTCCACGGTCGACAGCCGGTGCGCGATGACGACCGCCGTGCGCCCCCGCAGCACGGTCGCCATGGCCCGCTGCACGGCCCTCTCGCCGGGGACGTCCAGCGAGCTGGTCGCCTCGTCGAGGATCAGCACGGCGGGGTCGGCGAGCAACGCCCGCGCGAACGCCACCAGCTGGCGCTGCCCGGCGGAGATGCGGCCGCCCCGCTTGCGCACGTCGGTGTCGTAGCCGTCGGGCAGCGCGCTGATGAAGTCGTGCGCGCCGATCGCCTTCGCGGCCCGCTCGATCTCCGCGCGGGAGGCGTCCGGGCGGCCGATGGCGATGTTCTCGGCGACCGTGCCGGAGAACAGGAACGCCTCCTGCGTCACCATCACCACCCCGCGCCGCAGCTCGGGCACGGCCAGGTCGCGCAGGTCGACGCCGTCGAGCAGCACCCGCCCCGCGGAGGGGTCGTAGAAGCGGGCGAGCAGCTTGGCCAGGGTCGACTTGCCCGCGCCGGTGGTGCCGACGACCGCGACCGTCTGCCCGGCCGGGAGGGTGAGGTCGAAGCGGGGCAGCACCTCGCCGCCGGTGCGGTAGGCGAAGCGGACGCCGTCGAAGACGACCTCCCGGCCGGGCTGCTGCGACCTCGGCGGCGGCAGCCGCTTCGGCGCCGACGGCTCGGGCACGGACGGCGTCTGCGCCAGCAGCCCCGCGATCTTCTCCAGCGAGGCCGCCGCCGACTGGTAAGAGTTCAGGAACATGCCGAGCCGGTCGATGGGGTCGTACAGCCGGCGCAGGTACAGCACCGCCGCCGCCAGCACCCCGAGGGCCAGCGTGCCGTCCGCGACCCGGTGGGCGCCCCACAGCACGATCGCCGCGACGGCCGTGTTGGCGACCAGCCGCGAACCGGTGACGTAGCGGGCCATCTCCAGCAGCGCGTCGCCGTTGGCGCGCTCGTGCCGCCGGTTGAGGTCGCGGAAGGCGGCGTCGTTGGCGGCCTCGCGGCGGAAGGCGCGCACCGGCCGGATGCCGTTCATCGTCTCCACGAACTTCACGATCACCGCGGCGATGGCCGTCGACCGCTTCCGGTACACCCGGCCCGCCCGCCGCCGGTAGCTCCGCACCAGCGCGTACAGCGGTCCGAAGGACGCCACCGCGACGGCGCCCAGGCCCAGGTCGAGCCAGAGCAGCATCGCCGAGATGGAGACGAAGGACAGCACGACGGTGACCAGCTCCTGCAGGCCCTCTTCGAGCAGCTCGCGCAGCGACTCCACGTCCGTGGTGGAGCGGGAGATCAGCCGGCCCGAGGTGTAGCGCTCGTGGAAGTCGACGCTGAGGGCCTGCGCGTGGCGGAAGATCCGGCCGCGCAGGTCGAGCAGCACGTCCTGGTTGACGCGGGCGGAGACGGCGATGAACGCGTACTGCAGTCCGCCGGAGGCCACCGCGCACAGCAGGTAGCCCGCCGCCACCGCGACCAGCGGCCCGTGGTCGTGGTCGCGCAGCGCGGGCACGGCGTGGTCGATGGCGTACGCCACCAGCAGCGGGCCCGCCTGCACGGCCGCCTGCTGGAGCAGCAGCAGCAGGGCCGTCAGGGCGACGCGGGCCTTCATCGGGGCGAGCAGGGAGCGCAGCAGGGCGGCGGTGGCGCCCGGGGGAGAGGGCAGCACGTCCCGGTCGAAGGCGTCGGCGTGCCGCGCCTCCTCGGCCGGCTGCTCCTGCTCCGGTGCGGTCGTCGTCGGCGCCGTCATCGGTCGGCCTCCTCGGTCCCGGCCATCAGATGGGCGTACTCGGCGTTGTCGCGCAGCAGGTCGTGGTGGGTGCCGACGGCGGCGATCCGGCCGCCGGAGAGCAGGGCGACCCGGTCGGCGAGCAGCACGGTGGACGGGCGGTGCGCCACGATCAGCGCCGTGGTGTCCGCCAGCACCTGCCGCAGCGCGGCCTCCACGGCGGCCTCGGTGTGCACGTCCAGCGCGGACAGCGGGTCGTCGAGCACCAGGAACGCGGGCCGCCCGACGACCGCCCGGGCCAGCGCCAGCCGCTGCCGCTGCCCGCCGGACAGGCTCAGGCCCTGCTCGCCGACCTGGGTGCCGGCGCCCTGCGGGAGGGCGTGGACGAAGTCGGCCTGCGCCACCGCCAGCGCCCGCTCCAGCTCCGCCGGGCCCGCGCCGTCGCCCGCGCCCATCAGCACGTTCTCCGCGACGCTGGCGGAGAACAGGGTGGGTTCCTCGAAGGCGACGGCGACCTTCGCGCGCAGTTCCTCGCGGGGCATGTCCCGGATGTCCACGCCGTCGAGCGTGATCCGCCCCGACGTCACCTCGTGCAGGCGGGGGACGAGCGCGGTGAGCGTGGTCTTGCCGCTGCCGGTGGCGCCCACCAGGGCCAGGGACTCGCCGGGGCGGATGTGCAGGTCGACGCGGTCGAGGACGGGCGGGGAGCCGGGCGGGGCGTCGGGGTAGCGGAACCGGACGGCGTGGAAGCGCAGGCCGTCCCGCCGGGCCGGGACGGCGGGGGAGGGCGCGGCCGGCCGCCCCGGGGGCTCCGGCTCCGCGTCCATCACCTCGAAGTACCGCTCCGTCGCCGTCGCCGCCTCCTGGCTCATCGCCAGCAGGAACCCGATGGAGTCCACGGGCCAGCGCAGCGCCAGCGCGGTCGACAGGAAGGCCACCAGCGTCCCCGCCGACAGCTCCCCGTCGGCGACCCGCACCGCGCCCAGCACCAGCGCCGCCCCGATCGCCACCTCCGGCAGCGTCACGATGACGCCCCAGATCGAGGCGAGCAGCCGCGCCTTGCGCAGCTCGGTCCCGCGCAGCGTCCGCGACAGCTGCGCGAAGGCCCGCGCCTGGCTGCGGTGGCGTCCGAACCCCTTGATGATCCGGATGCCGAGCACGCTCTCCTCGACCACCGTCGTCAGGTCGCCGACCTGGTCCTGCGCGAGCCGCGCCACCCGGGCGTACCGCCGCTCGAAGATCGCGCAGGTGACGACCACCGGGACGGCGGGCCCGAGGATCACCAGTCCCAGCAGCCAGTCCTGCACCAGCATGATGATCACGCCGATCAGGATGGTCACGCCGTTGACCAGCAGGAACGTCAGCGGGAAGGCGAGGAACATCCGCAGCAGCATCAGATCCGTCGTGCCGCGCGACAGCAGCTGCCCCGACGGCCACCGGTCGTGGAAGGCGACCGGCAGCCGCTGCAGATGCCGGTACAGCTCCGCCCGCATCTCCGCCTCGACGCGCGACAGCGGCCGGGCCACCAGCCACCGCCGCAGCCCGAACAGCAGCGCCTCCGCGAAGCCGAGCAGCAGCAGGTACAGCGCCCCGAGCCACACGCCCGCCGGGTCCCGGTCGGCGATCGGCCCGTCCACCATCCACTTCAGGACGAACGGGATCACCAGCCCCACGCAGGAGGCGACGACCGCGACGAACGCCGCGGTGAACAGCCGCGCCCGCACGGGCCGCACGTACGGCCACAGCCGCAGCAGCGAGCGCACGGCGGAACGGCCGGAACGGTCCTGGGCTTCCTGGGCGGGTGCGTGTGTCGTGGGCATCAGCAGCGAGCCTACGGACCGCCGCCGACGCTGCCCACCGGGTTTCGGCCGGGCCCCGGTCCGCCGCCGACCCCGCGACCTGCCGGTTCGGCGCCCGCACCGGCCGGACCGGCAGGTCCCGCTCCGCCGCCGGACCGCCCGTCCGGGCCAACCGGGACCGGGCTGCGGCCCGCCCGCCGCCCCCTGCCGGGCCGCCTCCGGCCGGCGGCCCTCACCCCGCCACCCGCAGCAGCAGCACCGTCCGCGCCGGCACCGTGATCGCCGTGCCCGCCGGGTGCTCCACGCCCGGCGCCCCGGCCTGCTCCTCCCGGCCGGTGTCGACGACCACCTCGTACCGCTCCGCCCACGGCGGTCCCGGCAGGACGAACTCCACCGGCCGCTCCCCGGCGTGCAGCACGGCCAGGAAGCTGTCGTCGACGATCGCCTCGCCGCGCTCGTCCCGGCCCGGGATGTCCCGCCCGGACAGGTACATGCCGAGCGTGGCGGCGGGCGCGTACCAGTCCCCCTGCGTCATCTCCGTGCCCCGGGAGGTGAACCAGGCCAGGTCGCGCAGGCCGTCCGCGGAGTGCGCCCGGCCGGAGAAGAAGGCGCGGCGGCGCAGCACCGGGTGCCGGTGGCGCAGCCCGATCAGCCGGGAGGTCAGGTCGAACAGGGCCCGCCAGCCGGGGTCGTCCAGCAGGCTCCAGTCCACCCAGCCGATCTCGTTGTCCTGGCAGTAGGCGTTGTTGTTGCCGCGCTGGGTCCGCCCCAGCTCGTCGCCCGCGACCAGCATCGGCACGCCCGTCGACAGCAGCAGCGTGGTCAGCAGGTTCCGCAGCTGCCGCCGCCGGAGCGCGCGTATCCCCTCGTCGTCCGTCTCCCCCTCGGCGCCGCAGTTGAAGGCGCGGTTGTCGTCGCTGCCGTCCCGGTTGCCCTCGCCGTTGGCCTCGTTGTGCTTGCGCTCGTAGCTGACCAGGTCCCGCAGGGTGAACCCGTCGTGCGCGGTGACGAAGTTGACCGAGGCGTACGGGCGCCGCCCGCCCCAGGCGTACAGGTCGCTGGAGCCCGACAGCCGGTAGCCCATCTCCCGCACGTCCGGCAGCGCGTGCCGCCAGAAGTCCCGCACGGCGTTGCGGTAGCGGTCGTTCCACTCCGTCCACAGCGGCGGGAACGCGCCCACCTGGTAGCCGCCCGACCCCACGTCCCACGGCTCGGCGATCAATTTCGCCCGCCGCAGCACCGGGTCCTGGGCGATCACCGCGAGGAACGGGGAGAGCATGTCGACGTCGTGCATCGAGCGGGCCAGCGCCGCCGCCAGGTCGAAGCGGAAGCCGTCCACGCCCATCTCCGTCACCCAGTAGCGCAGCGAGTCGGTGATCAGGCGCAGCACGTGCGGCTGGACCACGTGCAGGGTGTTGCCGCAGCCGGTGTAGTCGGCGTACCGGCGGGCGTCGGGCTGGAGGCGGTAGTAGCGGCGGTTGTCGATGCCCTTCAGGGACAGGGTGGGGCCGTACTCGCCGGCCTCCGCGGTGTGGTTGTAGACCACGTCGAGGATGACCTCGATGCCCGCCGCGTGCAGCGCGCGCACCATCCGTTTGAACTCGCCGACCTGCTGGCCGGCGGTGCCGGACGCCGCGTAGGCGGCGTGCGGGGCGAAGTAGCCGATGGAGTTGTAGCCCCAGTAGTTGCGCAGGCCCCGCCGCAGCAGGTGGTCCTCGTGCGCGAACTGGTGCACCGGCAGCAGCTCCACCGCCGTCACGCCCAGCTTCACCAGGTGCTCGACCGCCGCCGGGTGCGCCAGGCCCGCGTAGGTGCCGCGCAGCTCCTCGGGGACGCCGGGGTGCAGCCGGGTGAAGCCCTTGACGTGCAGCTCGTAGATGACCGAGTCCGCCCACGGCGTCCTGGGGCGGCGGTCGTCCGACCAGTCGTCGTGGTCCTGGACGACGACGCCCTTGGGCACGTACGGCGCCGAGTCCCGGTCGTCGCGCACGGTGTCCGCGACGTGCTGCTCCGGCCAGTCCCGCACGTGCCCGTACAGCTCCGGCGCCAGCCCGGACGGGGCGTAGTCGCCGTCCACCGCGCGCGCGTACGGGTCGAGCAGCAGCTTCGCCGGGTTCCAGCGGGCGCCGGTCCACGGGTCCCAGCGGCCGTGCACCCGGTAGCCGTAGCGCTGGCCCGGCAGCACGCCCGGCACGAAGCCGTGCCAGATCTCGTGCGTCAGCTCGGTCAGCCGCACCCGGCTCTCCACCCCGCGGGCGTCGAACAGGCACAGGTCGACCGCCTCCGCCCCGCCCGCCCACAACGCGAAGTTGGTCCCCGCCACGCCGTCCGGGCCGGTCCGGAACCGGGCGCCCAGCGGCGTCGGCGCACCCGGCCACGCGGGCGCGTCCGGCGCCCTGCGCGGCGTGCCGTTCACGACGGCGGCGGGGCGCGGGCCCCCGGCGGGGCCCTGGCCGGCCACCGCCTCCTGCTCGGCTGCGCTGGACACCTGTCAGCCTCCCACGGCTCATGGGACGACGTGCGAAGGATGCCGTACGGCGTCCGTCCGCGGCACCCCCTCGCGCCGTCCTCCCCCCTGTTCTGCCCAGAGCTTGCCTCGCACTCACGTTTCCCCGGGGCGGGCCCGGTCGTTGGGGTGGACGTGAGGCACGTACAAGGGCGCGCGCGGCGCGCGGGGGCCGCGCTGGCCGCCGTACTGACATGGGCAGGACTGCTGGCGGGGACCGCCGGCTGCACTTCGGAACGCGTGGACGGGCGCGGCGCGCCCCCGGCGCCCGAGGAGGTCATCCGCATCACGCCGGACGACGGCAGCAAGGGGGTGGGACGGGACGAACGGCTCTCGGTGCGGGTGTCCGGCGGGCGGCTGGAGTCGGTGAGGGTCGTCAGGTCCCAGGACGCCCGGGAGACGCCGGTCCCCGGACGGATCACCGCCGACGGCCGGCGCTGGGAGCCCGCCGACGGGCGGCTGGCGCCGGCCGCCGCGTACACGGTCGACGCGGTGGCCGTGGACCGGCACGGCCACCGCTCCGCCCGGCACGCCACCTTCACCACCCAGGTCCCCCGGGAGCGCTTCATCGGGTACGTCACCCCCGAGAACCGCGCCACGGTCGGCACCGGAATGATCGTCTCCGTGGAGTTCAACCGGAGGATCACCCGCCGCGCCGCCGTCGAGCGCGCCGTCCGGGTGACGGCGGACCCGGCCGTCGAGATCCGCCCCCACTGGTTCGGCGACGACCGCCTGGACTTCCGCCCCGAGAAGTACTGGAAGCCCGGCACCAGGGTCACCGTCCGCCTGCGCTTCCGCGACGTCGAGGGAGCGCCCGGGGTGTACGGGCTGCAGTACCGGACGTACTCCTTCACCGTCGGCCGCAGCCAGGTCTCCGTGGTCGACGCGGCCGAGCACACCATGCGGGTCCACCGGGACGGCGAGCTGCTCGCCACGGTGCCGATCACCGCCGGCGCCCCGGGGACCGCCACCTACAACGGCAAGATGGTGGTCACCGAGATGCTCGAACTGACCCGGATGAACGGCGCCACGGTCGGCTTCAAGAAGGCCGACGGCAAGGGCGAGTACGACATCCCGGACGTCCCGCACGCCATGCGCCTGACCACCTCCGGCACCTTCCTGCACGGCAACTACTGGGCGCCCGCCGACGTCTTCGGCCGGTCCAACGTCAGCCACGGCTGCGTGGGCCTGCGCGATGTGAAGGGCGGCGGCTCGGACACCCCGGCGGGCTGGTTCTTCGACCGCAGCCTCGTCGGGGACGTCGTCGAGGTCGTCCGCAGCAAGGACGGGAAGGTCGCCCCCGACAACGGGCTCGGAGGCTGGAACATGAGCTGGAGGGCGTGGAAGGCGGGCAGCGCGGTGAAGTGACCCGGCAGGGGGGGCGGGGCGGCCCGCCTCCCCGGCGAAGCCGGTACGGAACGGTGACAGTCGTGGACCGCCGACGCTCCTGATCTTGTGGTTACTATGCGCCGGTGCGCGCGCGGGACGCGCCGGGGCGCGGGCCCGGTCAGGGCCGGGGAGGGGAGACGACTTGAACGTGCGACCGATATCGAGGACGCCGGCCGGCGTGCGGGGGCGGGGGCGCAGGGGACCGCTGGCGCTGATGCTCGGCGTCCTGCTGCTGGCCGGCACCGCCTGCGGCGGGGGGAACCCGGAGCCCGGTCCGGGATCCGGTGACGGCAGGGGCGAGAACCCGGGCGCGGTGCGGAGCAAGCAGTCCGAGGCCGTCGTCAGCATCGCCCCGAAGGACGGCGCCCGTTCCGTCGACACCAGCGGCGCCCTCGAGGTCAGCGCCGCCAGGGGCAGGCTGACCGAGGTGGAGGTCAAGGACGGCGAGGGCCGCGAGGTCGCCGGGAGGATGTCCGGCGACGGCACCACCTGGACGCCGTCCACCCACCTGGCCGCCTCCACCACGTACACGGTGCACGCGGTCGCCGAGGACGCCGAGGGCCGTACGGCCGCCGAGGACTCCCGCTTCACGACGCTCACCCCGAAGAACACCTTCATCGGCACCTTCACCCCCGAGGACGGCTCCACCGTCGGGGTGGGCATGCCGTTCTCCCTCCGCTTCAGCCGGGGCATCACCCGCCCCGAGGAGGTCGAGAAGGCCATCACCGTCAGGACCGAGCCGGCCGTCGAGGTCGAGGGCCACTGGTTCGGCAACGACCGCCTCGACTTCCGCCCCGAGAAGTACTGGAAGCCCGGCACCAAGGTCACCGTCGACCTCGCCCTCGACGGCGTCGAGGGCCGCGACGGCGTCTACGGCAAGCAGTCCAGGACCGTCTCCTTCACCATCGGCCGCAGCCAGGTCTCCGTGGTCGACGCCGAGAAGCTCACGATGAAGGTCACGCGGGACGGCAAGGTGATCAGGACCATCCCCGTCACCACCGGCAAGCCCGGCATGGAGACCTGGAACGGCCAGATGGTCATCAGCGAGAAGCTCGCGGTGACCCGGATGAACGGCGAGACGGTCGGCTACGGCGGCGAGTACGACATCAAGGACGTCCCGCACGCCATGCGCCTGACCACCTCCGGCACCTTCCTGCACGGCAACTACTGGGGCGGCGGCGCCTTCGGCAACTACAACGCCAGCCACGGCTGCATCGGCCTGCGCGACGTGCGCGGCGGCTACGACAAGAGCGCGCCGGGCGCCTGGTTCTTCGACAACTCCATGATCGGCGACGTGGTGATCGTCAAGAACTCGGACGACCGGACCGTCGACCCGGACAACGGGCTCAACGGCTGGAACATGTCCTGGGAGAAGTGGAAGGCGTAGGCCGTCCGGCGCGGGCGCGATCCCCCGCGTGACGTACGGGCCCGGTGTGATCCACCACACCGGGCCCGTTGCCGTTAGTGCCCGTTAACCTGCCTGCATGACCGTGAATCTCGAAGTCGCGGACGGCGTCGGCACCCTGCGTCTGGACCGCCCGCCCATGAACGCGCTGGACATCGCCACGCAGGACCGGCTCAAGGAGCTCGCCGAGGAGGCCGCGCGCCGCGCGGACGTGCGCGCCGTGGTGATCTACGGCGGCGAGAAGGTGTTCGCCGCGGGCGCGGACATCAAGGAGATGCAGACCATGGACCACACGGCCATGGTGCTGCGCGCCCGCGCCCTGCAGGACGCGTTCACGGCGGTCGCCCGCATCCCCAAGCCGGTCGCGGCAGCCGTCACCGGCTACGCCCTCGGCGGCGGCTGCGAGCTCGCCCTGTGCGCCGACTACCGCATCGCCGCCGACAACGCCAGGCTGGGCCAGCCGGAGATCCTGCTCGGTCTGATCCCGGGCGCGGGCGGCACCCAGCGCCTGGCCCGCCTGATCGGCCCCTCCAGGGCCAAGGACCTGATCTTCACGGGCCGTCAGGTGAAGGCCGACGAGGCGCTGGCGCTGGGCCTGGTGGACCGGGTCGTCCCGGCCGCCGAGGTGTACGCCGAGGCGCACGCCTGGGCCGCGAGACTCGCGCGGGGACCGGCGATCGCGCTGCGCGCGGCGAAGGAGGCCGTCGACACCGGGCTGGAGACGGACATCGACACCGGTCTCGCCGTCGAACGGAACTGGTTCGCCGGGCTGTTCGCCACGGAGGACCGCGAGCGCGGCATGCGCAGCTTCGTGACGGAGGGGCCGGGGAAGGCCGAGTTCCTCTGACCGCCCCGTCCGGTTCCCTCGAAGGGGCGGTTCGCGGCAGCGTCGAGCGGTCCTGGGCCCGCCTTGCCGAGGGGACCCGCCGGTTGCCGCCGGGCGGGTCGTTCCGGCAGGTGGGGGCAGGGTCCGGCCGGTGCCGCGCCGCCGGCGGGACGTGCCGTCGGCGGTGCGGGAGGGGGCGGCCGCCCCGGAGGTATTCCCCGGGAACGGCCCCGGAGGACGGGCCGGACGGCCATGATGGGGGGCATGGCGGGGCTGGAGGGTAGGGAACAGCCGAGGGGACACGGCCGTGCCACCACGGCGCGCTGGTCGCCGGCGATCGAGGACGAATGCGCCCTGGAAGCGCTGGAGTTGTTCGGCAACCCGACGGAAGGCGAAGTTCCGCTGCCGTCCCGCCCCGAGTCCGCGGCCGTCGCCCGCAGACTGGCCCAGATGGTGGTCCTGCGCCAGTGGGGGCTCGGTCCCAGGATCACGGAGGACGTCGTCCTCCTCGTCTCCGAGCTGGTGGGCAACGCCGTACGCCACACCGGAGCCCGTGTCTTCGGCCTCCGTATGCGCCGCTTCCGCGGCCGGGTCCGCGTCGAGGTCCGCGACCCCTCCCGGGGACTGCCCTGTCTGATGCCGGTGCAGGAGACGGACCTCAGCGGGCGGGGGCTCTTCCTCGTCGACCGGCTGTCCGACCGGTGGGGGGTCGACCTGCTGCCGCGGGGCAAGACCACCTGGTTCGAGATGAAGGTGACGGACCGTTAGGGGCCCTCGGACGGATCTCCGGGGCGGCGCGGCGCCCGGCGCGCACGCCCGGCGGCCGGGAACCGGCGCCGCACCGCGAGGAGTCCGCCCGGGTGGCCGCCGCACCGGAGCCCCGGGCGGGCAGTTAATCTGACCTGCGTCAGAGCGCAACGCACAGCACGACACGAGGGGCGGACCGGTGGCGGACATCGAGGAAGCACGCAAGCAGTTCGAGCGGATCGACACGGACGGGGACGGATTCGTCACCGCCGCCGAGTTCAAGGCCGCCCTGGCCCAGGGCGGCGACTGGAACGTCACCGAGACGGTGGCCGAGGCGATCATCGCCAGCCGCGACCTCGACGGCGACAAGCTGCTGTCGTTCGACGAGTTCTGGACGTACCTGAACAAGTGACGCGACCCCGCCTCGCGTGGCTCGGCCACGTGGGGCGCGCGGAAGGGGCGCCCGGCCGGCCGGCGGCGGGCGCCCCTTCCGTCACGTCCGGCGCCGGACCCGCACGCTCCAGCGGCCGTCGTGCCGGTCCAGGACCAGCGGGAGGTCGAAGCACTTGCCGACCTGGTCGCTGGTGAGCACGTCGGCCACCGGGCCCTGCGCGAGGGGCATGCCGTCGCGCAGCAGCAGGGCGTGGGTGGTGCCGGCGGGCAGCTCCTCCAGGTGATGGGTGACCAGGACCGTCGCCAGGCGCGGATGGTCCCGGCGCAGCTCCTCCAGTGCGCCGAGCAGCTGTTCCCGGCCCGGCAGATCGAGCCCGGTGGCCGGTTCGTCGAGCAGCAGCAGCCGGGGCTCGGGCATGAGGGCGCGCGCGATCAGGGTCCGGCCGCGCTGGCCCTGGGAGAGCGTGGGCCAGCGCGCCTCGGCCAGCCCGGCGAGCCCCAGGGTGCCGATCAGCCGCTCGGCCCGCTCCCGCTGCCCGGGGGTCGGCCGCCAGCGGGGAAGCGGCTCCACGGAGTTGGTCAGCCCGGTCAGGACGACGTCCCGGACCCGCAGCGGCGAGACGAGCGGATGGCGGGGGTCGACATGGCCGACGTACGCGCGCAGCTCGCGCAGGTCGACGCGGCCCAGGCGGCGGCCGAGCACCTCCACCGTGCCGCGGGTGGGATGGACCAGGGCGCCGAGCAGGCTGAGCAGCGTGGACTTGCCCGCGCCGTTGGCGCCGAGCAGCGCCCAGTGCTCGCCGGCGCGCACGGTGAGGGAGACCTCCCGCAGGATCGGCCGGCCGTCGCGGACGACGTGCACGTCCTCGGCGCGCAGGACCTCGGTCATCGCCGTGCCGCCGGAAGGGGAGCGTGGGGCATCATGCCCGGTACGCTATCCACCCCTCAGGTCCTCAGACAAGTGAGCTCCTCCCGGCGAGCCCGCAGCAGCCCCCGTCGACAGGTGACCCCCATGCCCCTCGGTGCCGTCCGCCCCAGCCCCCTGGTCGAACAGGCCGCCGCCCGGCTGCGCGAGCA
This sequence comes from Streptomyces glaucus, assembly GCF_039533365.1. Classification (NCBI taxonomy): domain Bacteria; kingdom Bacillati; phylum Actinomycetota; class Actinomycetes; order Kitasatosporales; family Streptomycetaceae; genus Streptomyces; species Streptomyces glaucus. The sequence continues at coordinate 60,270 of NZ_BAAATK010000030.1, read as the reverse complement.
GATCACCGGCGGCCACTGGCCGGTCGGCACCCGGCTGCCCGGCGAGACCACCCTGGCCAAGGAGCTCGGAGTGGGCCGCTCCACCGTCCGGGAGGCGCTGCGCGCCCTCGCGGGCGCCGGCCTGGTGCGGGCCCGCCAGGGCGCCGGCGTCTTCGTCGTCGCCACCGAGCCCGCCGAGGACTGGCCCGCCCGGCTGCGCCGGGCCGCGGTGACCGACGTCTACGAGGTCCGCATGGCGGTCGAGGTGCACGCGGGCCGGCTGGCCGCGCTGCGCCGCACCGACGAGGACGTCGCCGCGATACGGGCCGCCCTGGCGGGCCGCCGCGCCGCCGCCGCCCTGGACGACGCGGCCTTCGTCGACGCCGACATCGCCTTCCACACGGCCGTGGTCGCCGCCGCCCACAACCCCGTGCTCGCCGACCTGTTCACCGGGTTCGTCCCCGTGCTGCGCGAGGGCCTGATCGAGCTGCTGGCCCTGACCGGCCTGCGCGCCGCCGACCCCGACGTCGCCGACGCCGCCCACGAGGCCCTGGCCCGGGCCGTCGAGGACGGGGACGCGGAGACGGCGGAGCAGGTGCTGCGCCGGGAGCTGGAGGATCCGTTCGGCGGCCGGGAGGGAAGCCCGCCGGGGTCCCCGGCGGCCTCGGCCGCACCCGGGACGCCCCCCGCCTGACGGGGGCCGGCCGGCGCGTCCCGCGGGCCCCGAGGGCGCCGTCACCCGTTCGCCGGGCACCGGAATAGCCCGCCCGGCCCCGGGGTTGGCCCCGGCAGAGACGGAGCCGTCCGGCTCCGCCGTACACCGGACCCGGAAAGGCCAGGTAAGCGGGACATGAGGATCGGCATCATCGGAGCGGGCAACATCGGCGGCAACCTCACCCGGCGGCTCACCGCCCTCGGCCACGACGTCTTCGTCGCCAACTCCCGCGGTCCGCACACGCTCACGGCGCTGGCCGAGGAGACCGGCGCGCGGCCCGTGCCGGTGGAGGAGGCGGCGCGCGGCGCCGAGGTGGTGGTCGTCGCGGTCCCCGTGAAGGCGGTCCCGGACCTGCCCGCCGGGCTGCTCGACGAGGCCGCGGACGGCGTCGCCGTCATCGACACCGGCAACTACTACCCCAAGGAGCGGGACGGCAGGATCGCGGAGATCGAGGACGAGGGCCTCACCGAGAGCCGCTGGACCGAACGCCGGATCGGCCACCCCGTGATCAAGGCGTTCAACGGCACCTACGCCCAGGACATCCTGGACCGCCCCCGCCCGGCGGGCGCCCCCGACCGCCTGGCCCTCCCGGTCGCGGGCGACGACGAGGCGGCCAAGGCGAAGGTCCGCGCCCTGATCGACGAGCTCGGCTTCGACACCGTGGACGCGGGCGGCCTGGACGACTCCTGGCGCCAGCAGCCGGGCACCCCGGTCTACGGCCTGCGGGGCGGCGTCGCGGAGGTCGGCAAGGCCCTGACGGAGGCCTCCCCCGAGCGTCCGGCGGACTTCAGGGCGTAGCCCAGTCCCGCAGCGCCGCCTCGTCGGCGAAGTCGGCGACGTTCTGGTCCAGTGGATCGTCGGTGTACTGGTGGAAGCGCCACCTGGCCTTGATCCGGGGCTTGCCGGCGGTGACGTAGTCGGCGATCCACAGGCCGTCGCCGGCGTAGGACGTGGTGTCGACGTTGAGCCAGTAGTTCCGGTTGCAGTACAGGATGACCCGGTTGTCCGGCCGCAGCTCCTTCACCTTGCGGATGAAGCGGTCCTTCTCGGCGTTGGTCGCGTGGGTCCCGTCGCCGGTGGTCTCCCAGTCGACGGCGAGGATGTCACCGGCCCGCTCGGGGGCCCTGCCGACGAAGTACTCGGCCTGGGCCGTCAGGTTGCCCGGCCACAGGAAGTGGTAGAAGCCGACCACGAGTCCGGCCGCACGGGCCCGCTCGGTCTGGGCGGCGAGCTTGGGATTGACGTACGAACGGCCCTCCGTCGCCTTGATGAAGACGAAGGAGAGGCCGTCCGTGTCGTAGGAGGAGGACTGGTAGGAGCTGACATCGATGCCGCGCAGCATGCGGGGCCTCCCTGAAGTGGCTGCGAGGGAACAGGAGTTGGTTATTCCCCGCATCCGTCGAGGCGATACGGCGCCGGCTCAGCACTCGATGATGTTGACGGCCAGCCCGCCCCGCGCGGTCTCCTTGTACTTCACCGACATGTCGGCGCCGGTGTCCTTCATCGTCTTGATGACCTTGTCGAGGGACACCTTGTGCGAGCCGTCGCCGCGCATGGCCATGCGGGCGGCGGTGACCGCCTTGACCGCGGCCATGCCGTTGCGCTCGATGCACGGGATCTGGACGAGACCGCCGACCGGGTCGCAGGTCAGGCCGAGGTTGTGCTCCATGCCGATCTCCGCGGCGTTCTCGACCTGCTCGGGCGTGCCGCCCAGCACCTCGGCGAGCGCGCCCGCCGCCATCGAGCAGGCGGAGCCGACCTCGCCCTGGCAGCCGACCTCGGCGCCGGAGATGGAGGCGTTCTCCTTGAAGAGCATGCCGATGGCGCCCGCGGCGAGCAGGAAGCGGACCACGCCGTCCTCGTCGGCGCCGGGCACGAAGTTCATGTAGTAGTGCAGGACGGCCGGGATGATGCCGGCCGCGCCGTTGGTGGGGGCGGTGACGACCCGGCCGCCGGCCGCGTTCTCCTCGTTCACCGCCATCGCGTAGAGCGTGATCCACTCCATCGCGCGGGCCGCCGGGTCGCCCTCCGCGCGCAGCTGGCGGGCGGTGACGGCGGCGCGGCGGCGCACCCGCAGGCCGCCCGGCAGGATGCCCTCGCGGGACATGCCGCGCGCCACGCACGCCCGCATCACCCGCCAGATCTCCAGCAGGCCCGCGCGGATCTCCTCCTCGGTGCGCCAGGCCCGCTCGTTCTCCAGCATCAGCGAGGAGATGGACAGGCCGGTCTCCTTCGTCAGGCGCAGCAGCTCGTCACCGGTGCGGAAGGGGTACTTCAGGACCGTGTCGTCGAGCCGGATGCGGTCGGCGCCCACCGCGTCCTCGTCGACGACGAAGCCGCCGCCCACCGAGTAGTACGTCTTCGACAGCAGTTCCGCGCCCGAGGCGTCGTACGCCCCCAGGGTCATGCCGTTCGCGTGGTAGGGGAGGGCCTTGCGGCGGTGCAGCACCAGGTCGGCGTCGAAGTCGAACGCGATCTCGTGCTCGCCGAGGAGCCGCAGACGGCCCCGGGCCTTGATCGCCTCCACCCGTTCGTCCGCCGTCTCCACGTCCACCGTGCGCGGCGAGTCCCCCTCCAGGCCGAGCAGGACGGCCTTGGGGGTGCCGTGGCCGTGGCCGGTCGCGCCGAGGGATCCGTACAGCTCGGACCGCACCGAGGCGACGGAGTCCAGGAGCCCCGCACCCCGCAGCCGGCGGGCGAACATGCGGGCCGCCCGCATCGGGCCCACCGTGTGGGAGCTGGACGGGCCGATGCCGATCGAGAACAGGTCGAAGACCGAGAGGGCCACGGTGGACTCCTGGGGACGGGGGGTGGCGGGGCGCCCGGCCGGAACGCGGGCCGGGCGCCCCGTCGGGGACTTACTTGGACAGGCCGGGGTACAGCGGGTGCCGGTCGGCCAGCGCCTTCACCCGGGCCCCGAGCGCCTCGGCGTCGTAGGACGGCTTCAGCGCCTCGGCGATGACGTCCGCGACCTCGGCGAAGTCCTCGGCGGTGAAGCCGCGGGTCGCCAGGGCGGGCGTGCCGATCCTGAGGCCCGACGTCACCATCGGCGGCCGCGGGTCGTTCGGGACGGCGTTGCGGTTGACGGTGATGCCGACCTCGTGCAGGCGGTCCTCGGCCTGCTGCCCGTCCAGCTCGGAGCGGCGCAGGTCGACCAGGACCAGGTGGACGTCCGTGCCGCCGGACAGGACGGACACGCCGTGCCCGGCGACGTCGTCGCGCACCAGGCGCTCGGCGAGGATGCGCGCGCCCTCCAGGGTACGGCGCTGCCGCTCCTTGAAGTCCTCGCCCGCCGCGACCTTGAAGGCGACCGCCTTGGCGGCGATCACGTGCTCCAGCGGGCCGCCCTGCTGGCCGGGGAAGACCGCGGAGTTGATCTTCTTGGCCAGGTCGGCCGTGGACAGGATCACCCCGCCGCGCGGGCCGCCCAGCGTCTTGTGGGTGGTCGTGGTGACCACGTGGGCGTGCGGGACCGGGTTCGGGTGCAGCCCGGCCGCCACCAGGCCCGCGAAGTGCGCCATGTCGACCATGAGGTACGCGCCGACCTCGTCCGCGATCCGGCGGAACGCGGCGAAGTCCAGCTGCCGCGGGTAGGCCGACCAGCCGGCGACGATCAGCTTCGGCCTGTTCTCCTTCGCCAGCCGCTCGACCTCGGCCATGTCGACCAGGCCGTCCTCGCCCACGTGGTAGGCGACGACGTCGTACAGCCTGCCGGAGAAGTTGATCTTCATGCCGTGGGTCAGGTGCCCGCCGTGCGCGAGGTCCAGACCCATGATCGTGTCGCCGGGCTTCAGCAGCGCGAACATCGCGGCCGCGTTGGCCTGGGCGCCCGAGTGCGGCTGGACGTTGGCGTGCTCGGCGCCGAAGAGCTCCTTGACCCGGTCGACGGCGATCTGCTCGACCACGTCGACGTGCTCGCAGCCGCCGTAGTAGCGGCGGCCCGGGTAGCCCTCGGCGTACTTGTTGGTCAGGACCGAGCCCTGCGCCTGCATGACCGCGACCGGGGCGAAGTTCTCCGAGGCGATCATCTCCAGGGTGGACTGCTGGCGGCGCAGCTCGGCGTCGACGGCGGCGGCGACCTCCGGGTCGAGCGCGTGCAGGGGCGTGTCGAGGACAGTCATCGGGGCGGGCTCCTCAGCCGGCGGTGTGGGCGGCGTACTCGTCGGCGGAGAGCAGGTCGGCCGGCTCGTCGGTGACGCGCACCTTGAACAGCCAGCCGCCCTCGAAGGGCGCCGAGTTCACCAGCGACGGGTCGTCGACCACGGCCTCGTTGATCTCGGTGACCTCGCCGGAGACGGGGGAGTACAGGTCGGAGACGGACTTGGTCGACTCCAGCTCGCCGCAGGTCTCGCCCGCGGTCACGGTGTCACCGACCTCCGGGAGCTGGACGAAGACGACGTCACCGAGCGCGTTGGCCGCGTGCTCCGTGATGCCGACCGTCGCGACGCCGTCCTCGGCGGCCGACAGCCACTCGTGCTCCTTGCTGTAGCGCAGCTGCTGGGGGTTGCTCATGGCCTGAATTCTCCTGTACGCGAGGGAGTGATGGTGAATGGAGGGCTGCAAAAAGCGCACATGAACAGGGACGATGTGCCCGACATCACCTCCGGGACGGTGTCCCGGGCGCTTACGGCGGTGTCACCGGCGCGTCACGCGCGCCGCTTGTAGAACGGCAGCGCCACGACCTCGTACGGCTCGTGGGTGCCCCGGATGTCCACGCCGACGCCGGGCGTGCCGGGGGCCGCGTGCGCCGCGTCGACGTAGGCCATCGCGATCGGCCTGCCGAGGGTGGGGGAGGGGGCGCCCGAGGTGACCTCGCCGATCACCTCGCCGCCGGCGACCACCGGGTACCCGGCGCGCGGGACGCGGCGGCCCTCGGCGACCAGGCCGACCAGGACGCGCGGGGGGTTCTCCCGGGAGCGGGCGGCGGCCCGCTCCAGCGCGGCCCGCCCCACGAAGTCGCCCTCCTTGCCGAACTTCACCACCCGGCCGAGCCCGGCGTCGAAGGGCGTCAGCGAGGCGGTCAGCTCGTGCCCGTACAGCGGCATGCCCGCCTCCAGGCGCAGGGTGTCCCGGCAGGACAGCCCGCAGGGCACGAGTCCGGCGCCCGCGCCCGCCTCGGTCAGCGCCCGCCACAGCCGCACGGCGTGCTCCGGGCTCACGAACAGCTCGAAGCCGTCCTCGCCGGTGTAGCCGGTGCGCGCGATCAGCGCCGGGACGCCGGCGACGGTGCCCGGCAGGCCGGCGTAGTACTTCAGGCCGTCGAGGTCGGCGTCGGTGAGGGCCTTGAGGACGCCCGGCGATTCGGGGCCCTGGACGGCGATCAGCGCGTAGGCGTCGCGGTCGTCGCGCACCTCGGCGTCGAAGCCGGCCGAACGCTCCGTGAGCGCGTCCAGCACCACCTGGGCGTTGGCGGCGTTGGCGACGACCAGGTACTCCGCCTCGGCCAGCCGGTAGACGATCAGGTCGTCGAGGATGCCGCCGTTCTCCTGGCAGATCATGGTGTAGCGGGCGCGGCCCGCCCCGACGCCCCCGAGGTCGCCCACCAGGGCGTAGTCCAGCAGCGCGGCCGCCTGCGGGCCGGTGACGGTGATCTCGCCCATGTGGGACAGGTCGAACAGGCCGGCCCGGGTGCGCACGGCCTGGTGCTCGTCGCGCTCGGAGCCGTAGCGCAGGGGCATGTCCCAGCCGGCGAAGTCGGTCATCGTCGCGCCGAGCTCGCGGTGCACGGCGTCGAGCGCGGTACGGCGGGGGGATTCGGTACTGCTCATCGGACGGTCGTCTCCCAGGGCGATGGGGCCCCCGCGCACGGGCGGCGCCGGGCGCGGGAAAGGGCGAGGAAAGGTCCTCCCCATCTGTCATCGGAACCTGAGAGGTTCGCCATGACCCCGCGGGGTCCTGGCTTGCACCTTGGGTGGGGCCGCCGCGGCGGCCCGCTTTTCAGATGTGCCTCGCCCGCGCGGTAACGGGGCCTGAGAGATTCAAGGGAGGGACTTGCTCCTTCGGCGCCCCGGCATTCGCGGTGCCGGGAACTCTCCCGCGCGGATTCAAACGGCCGGTATGCAGTTGGCGCGCACATCATTGCACGCATCGGACCGGCACGGCAGGGGGACCTTTCCCAGGGGGCGCGCTGTGTCCACAGGCGGACACAGCACCCTGTAGCAGGCTTGTTGCGGGAAACGCACGAAAACACGAGACATCCGGCATTACCTTCTCTTTACACTCGGCGGGGATGGGGACTCCGTACCCGGCTCCAGGGGAGGACGATCACGGTGAACAGGACCACGGCGTACGCCACCATCGCGGGCAGCGTGCGGGCCGGGCGGCACGCCGCCCTGGCCGGGGAGGCGTGTGGCCCGTCGCCGGCACCCGTCGTCCGCGATCTGCGCGACCGCGCCGGCCGCAGCCCGCACGCCCTGCTGTTCGGGCCCCGCGACATCGTCGCGGTCACCGGTCTGCCCGGCAGCGGCAAGTCGACGCTGATGCGGCGCACGGTGCGCGGCCCGCGCGTCGACTCCCAGGACACCCGCGACCGCTGGGACCGCCGCATGCCCCGCTTCGTGCCGTACGCGGTCTACCGCCCCCTGGTCCGCCTCTCCCACTACGCCGGACTGCGCCGGGCACTGCGCTCCGGCGAGGGCGTCGTCGTCCACGACTGCGGTACGCAGGCCTGGGTGCGCGGCTGGCTGGCCCGCGCGGCCCGCCGCCGGGGCGGCGCGCTGCACCTGCTGCTGCTCGACGTCACGCCCGAGCAGGCGCTGGCCGGCCAGCGCGACCGCGGCCGCGGCGTGTCGCGGTACGCCTTCCGGCGTCACCGCACGGCCACCGCCCGTCTGCTGAGCGCCGCCCAGGAGGGCCGGCTGCCCGCCGGCTGCGCCTCGGCGATCCTCGCCGACCGGGACGCGGCGGACACGCTGCGCCGCATCGGGTTCACGGGCTGAGCCGGCCGCGCGGCCGCACGGGTAGCCTTTTCAGCCCCAGCAGTGGTTCCAGGCAGGCGGTGGCAGATGGACTTCCCGGCGGGCTTCTCCGCGGACTTCCCGGCGCAGGCGCACCCTCACCCGCACGGGGGATGGCCCGGCAACGAGCTGGAGGAGGTGCTGTCGGCCTCCCTCGGCGCCGGCCCGGCGGCGGGCGGCCGGATCATCGAGGTGCTGGGCCGGAGCTTCGTGTGGGTCCCGCTGCCCAACGGCGGCGGCCCGCACAGCGGCCCCCTCGACCTGCCGGCGCTGGAGATCGAGGGCCAGGCGTACGTGCCGGTCTTCAGCTCCGAGGAGCAGTTCCGCCAGGTCGTCGGCTCCCACATGTCGTACACCGTCGCCCCGGCCGTGGAGTTCGCCCGCGGCCTGCCCCCGCAGGTCGGCATCGCCGTCAACCCGGACGGCGTCGTCGGCGTGCCGCTGCCGCCGCCCGCCGTGGCGGAGCTGTGCAGGGCCGGCCGCGGCCCGCTGGAGGGCCCGGCGAGCGGTGGCCGGGTCCGGCTGTTCGAGCCCGACTGGCAGGACGACCCGGTGGACTTCCTCTCCGCCGCCTCCGCCGAGTTCGACGGGGCCGGCGTGGTGCTGACCGCCCGCCGCTGCCTGGCCGCGATCGAGACCGCCGATCCGGTGATGTTCGTGGGCGTCGAGCTCTCCGACTGGCAGGGCGACCTGCGGGAGCGCCCCCTGGACGCGCTCGGCCGCGCCCTGGGCCGGGTGCCGGTCCGGTGGCAGGTCAACCTGATCCTCATGGACATCGCCCAGGACCCGGTGGCCGACTGGCTGCGCGAGCGGGTGCGGCCCTTCTACACGCGGGCCCGGTGAGCCGCCAAAGGGGCGCGGGGACCGCACGCCCGGCCACGGCAAGTCCCCGGCTCCCGGCCGGGCTTAAGCTGGACGTCCACAGGCACGTTTCGTGAAGGGGCGGTAAGAGGTGAGCGCGAGCGGCACCGCCGCGACCGGGCAGGTCGAGCACATGCTGCGCCAGGTCACGCCCGGGCGCTACGACGCCTACGAGGCGCTCCTGCGCGCCCTCGCGACCCCGTCCTCCGGCCAGGTCTGGATGCTGCTGTGGCACGGCCAGGCCGGCTCCCCGGACGCCCAGTACGGGACGATGGAGGTCGACGGCCACGGCTACGCCCCCTGCGTCACCTCCGCCCAGGAACTCTCGGCCAGCGGCTGGAACCGGTCGTACGAGGTGGTCGACGGCCTGGAGGTGGCCCGCGCCCTGTACCCCGACCACTACGGGCTCTGGCTCAACCCGCACGCCCCCGGCGGCGGCGTCGGCATCCCCTGGCTCGACCTGCGGCGCATCGCCACCGGCCTCGACCGCCAGCCCGCCGGGCCGCTCCGGCTGTCCGAACCGGCCATCGAGATCCCGCAGTTCTACGCCCTGCTCACGCAGAACGCCCACCGCACGCCGGCCGTGCGCTCCCTGCGCCGCGCCTGGGTGCAGCCCGCGCTCGGGGCGCCGTACCTCGCCATCGGTCTCGACGTGTACGACACCTCTCCGCCCGCCGTCGACTCGGTGCGCGCGATGATGCAGCAGTCCATCGGCGCGGTCCCGGACGGACTGCCGGTGTCGACCGTGGCGATGTCCGACGAGCACGACCCGGTCGCGATGTGGCTGCGCGCCAACGCCCGCCCCTTCTACGACCGCGAGGCCCACGCCGCCCCCGCCCAGGCTCCCGGGGCCGGGTACGGCTTCCCTCCGGCGGCGTCCGGCCGGTACTGACGGCGTCTCACACATCCGCCGTCCGCCGTCCGTCCGGGCGGTTCTTCGCGCGTAGAGAGGGCCGGATGGTCCTGATGCGCCCTCAATGCCCCAACTCGTTTGCGTCCGAACCCTGTTACCCGCTGTCCGGATAACGGATCTCCCCAGACAGCATCACGTTTACGCATCCTTTCTCCATGAAGTCTGGCAACAGATCGCCGAAGCGTTGAAGACTCCCGCAGCAGGGGGTGGTTCGCCCCTGTGTACGACGGACGGATCACGCCGCCACAGCGGCAAGTGCGGGCCGGCGACCGCCGGTTGAGAGGGGTCTCTGCCAGATGACGGCACCATTGCACGAGCCGACCGCGGAGACGGCCCCCAGTGCGGCCGAGGAAGCGGCGGTCATCGGAGCCGAGGCGAAGGCCGTCCAGGGCCGTTCCCTGGGGCGCATCGCCTGGGAGCGCCTGAAACGGGACAAGCTCGCCCTGGCGGGCGGTGTCGTGGTGCTCTTCCTCATCCTGGTCGCGGTGCTCGCGCCGGTGATCACGAAGCTGTACGGGCAGGACCCCAACGCCTACCACGAGGACCTGATCGACCCGCTGTTCGGCACGCCCACGGGCTCCCTGGGCGGCATGAGCGGCGAGCACTGGCTGGGCGTGGAGCCGGTCAACGGCCGCGACATCTTCGCCCGCATCGTCTACGGCGCCCAGATCTCCCTGCTGGTCGGTTTCCTCTCCGCGGTGGTCGCCGTCGTCCTCGGCACCGTCCTGGGCATCCTGGCCGGCTTCTTCGGCGGCTGGGTCGACTCCGTCATCAGCCGCGTCATGGACGGCCTGCTGGCCTTCCCGCAGCTGCTCTTCACCATCGCGCTGGTCTCCGTGATGCCGAACCAGATGCTGGGGCTGACCGGCACGGGCGTGCGCGTGTTCGTGATGATCCTGGTCATCGGCTTCTTCGGCTGGCCCTACATCGGACGCGTGGTACGCGGCCAGACGCTCTCGCTGCGCGAGCGGGAGTACGTCGAGGCGGCGCGCTCGCTCGGTGCCGGGCGGTTCTACATCCTCTTCAAGGAACTGCTGCCCAACCTGGTCGCGCCGGTCATCGTCTACACGACGATGATGATCCCCACCAACATCCTCACCGAGGCGGCACTCAGCTTCCTGGGCGTGGGCGTCAAGCCGCCCACGGCCTCCTGGGGGCAGATGCTCTCGAACGCGATCGACTACTACGAGTCGGACCCCATGTACATGGTCGTCCCGGGTCTGGCGATCTTCATCACCGTTCTTGCCTTCAACCTCTTCGGCGACGGCGTGCGTGACGCGCTGGACCCGAAGGGCTCCCGCTGACCTGCCGTACCGCACAAGCGTCCCGTGGCACCTGCACGGGGTCTCTCATCTAATCCGGAGGATCCGAGAATCGTGACTACCCAACGCACCTCAGGGCGGCGCAAGCAGGCTTTGGCCGCTGCCGCCGTGGTCGCCGCGCTGCTGACCACGGCGGCGTGCGGTGGCGGCGACGGCGGCGGCGACGAGGGCTCGAAGAACGGCGCGGCCGGTTTCGACGCGGCGAACAACAAGGTCGCCCAGGCCTCGCTGGCCAAGAAGGGCGGCACGCTGAAGTTCGCCGGTACCCAGGACGCCGACTCGTGGGACACCACGCGCGGCTACTACGGCTTCATGTGGAACTTCTCGCGCTACTACAGCCGCCAGCTCGTCACGAACAAGACGGAGCCGGGCAAGGCCGGCGCCGAGGTGACGCCGGACCTCGCCACCGGGCTCGCCAAGGTCTCCGACGACGGCAAGACCTACACGTACACCCTGCGGGACGGCATCACCTGGGAGGACGGCAAGCCGATCACCTCCAAGGACATCAAGTACGGCATCGAGCGCGTCTGGGCGCAGGACGTGCTGTCCGGCGGCCCGGTCTACCTCAAGGACGTGCTCGACCCCAAGGGCGAGTACCCGGGCCCGTACAAGGACAAGTCCAAGGACAAGCTGGGCCTGAAGGCGATCGAGACGCCGGACGACAAGACCATCGTCTTCAAGCTGCCGAAGCCCAACTCGGACTTCGAGTCGATGCTGGCGCTCACCTCGGCCTCCCCGGTCCGCCAGGACAAGGACACCAAGGCCAAGTACGGTCTGCGGCCGTTCTCCTCCGGCCCGTACAAGTTCCAGTCGTACGAGCCGGGCAAGTCCCTGACGCTGGTGCGCAACACGGAGTGGAAGCAGTCCTCCGACCCGGTCCGCAAGGCGTACCCGGACAAGATCACGATCAACTTCTTCTCCAACGCCAACGACCTGGACGCCCGTCTGATCGCGGGCGACTACGACCTGGACATCAACCAGACCGGCATGTCGCCGCAGGGCCGCGCCACCGCCCTGAAGCAGCACAAGGACAACCTGGACAACCCGGTCTCCGGCTACATCCGCTACGCGGTCTTCCCGCAGAGCGTGAAGCCGTTCGACAACATCCACTGCCGCAAGGCCGTGATCTACGGCGCCGACCACGTCTCGCTGCAGACCGCGCGCGGCGGCCCCATCGCCGGCGGTGACATCGGCACCAACATGCTGCCGCCGTCCGTCCCGGGCGCCGAGGGCCAGAAGTACGACCCGTACGAGCTCGCCGGCGCCAACAAGAAGGGCAACGTCGCCAAGGCCAAGGAAGAGCTGAAGGCCTGCGGCCAGCCGAACGGCTTCAAGACCACCATCGCCGTCCGCAACAACAAGCCGGCCGAGGTGGCCACCGCCCAGTCCCTGCAGGCCTCGCTGAAGAAGGTCGGCATCACCGCCGAGATCGACCAGTACGACGGCTCGCAGTCCCCCGGCATCATCGGCAGCCCCTCGAACGTGAAGAAGAAGGGCTACGGCATCATCATCATGGGCTGGGGCCCGGACTTCGCGTCCGTCCAGGGCTACGGCATGCCGCTGTGGGACAGCAACTACATCCTCGAGAGCGGCAACAACAACTACGCCCTGATCAAGGACAAGGAGATCGACGGCCTCTTCGACGAGTACGTCACCACCCTCGACGACTCCAAGAAGACCGAGATCTCCAAGCAGATCAACCACAAGGTCATGGAAGGCGCGTACTACCTGCCCTTCGTCTTCGAGAAGTTCGTCAACTGGCGTTCCAGCCGGCTGGCGAACGTCTACTCCACGGACGCGTACAACGGCACGTACGACTTCGTCAACCTCGGCCTGAAGTCCTCGAAGTAAACCCGGCACACCCGCCGTACGGCACGAAAGGCAGGTGAAGGCCGGCGCGGCGTGACCGCGGGCCACCGTGGAGGCGCCTCCCACGCCCTTGGGGCAGTGGGGGAGACCTCCGGTGGCCCGCGGTACCGCGGCGGGCCGTAGCTGTGCTCGCTTACCTCATCAGGCGGCTGCTCGCCGCCGCAGTGATGCTCGTGGTCATCGTCATGGTGGTCTTCAGCATCTTCTTCCTCGTCCCGAAGTGGGCGGGCGTCGACATCGCCGCGAGTTTCGTCGGCAAGCAGGCGGACCCCGCCGCCGTTGAGGGCGTGCGGCAGAAGCTGGGGCTGGGCGACCCGATCTACGTCCAGGTCTGGGAGTTCTTCAAGGGACTCTTCGCGGGCCGTACGTACGTGGGCGGGGGCGACGTCACCCACTGCTCCGCCCCGTGCTTCGGGTACTCCTTCCGCAGCGAACAGGCCATCTGGCCGGTGCTCACCGACCGGTTCCCGGTCACCCTGAGCCTCGCGCTGGGCGCCGCGGTGCTGTGGCTGCTGTTCGGTGTCGCCGCCGGCGTGCTCTCCGCGCTCAAGCGGGGCACCCTGTGGGACCGCGGCGCGATGCTCGTCGCCCTCGCCGGTGTCTCCCTGCCCATCTACTTCACCGGCCTGCTCAGCCTCGCGATCTTCTCCTACGGACTGGGCTGGCTCGACGCGCAGTACGTGCCCGTGGGCGACAGCTTCGCCGGCTGGCTCGGCGGCATGATCCTGCCGTGGATCACCCTCGCCTTCCTCTACGCGGCGATGTACGCCCGGATCACCCGCGCCACCATGCTGGAGATCCTCGGCGAGGACTACATCCGCACCGCCCGCGCCAAGGGCCTGCGCGAGCAGACCGTCATCGGCAAGCACGCCATGCGCTCCACGATGACGCCCATCCTCACCATGCTCGGCATGGACCTCGGCGCCCTGATCGGCGGCGCGATCCTCACCGAGTCGACGTTCAACCTGCCCGGCCTCGGCCGTGAGGTGCTCAACGCCATCAAGACCCAGGACCTGCCCGTCATCCTCGGCGTCACCCTGATCACCTCCATCGCCGTGCTCATCGCCAACCTCGTGGTGGACGTCCTGTACGCCGTGATCGACCCCCGAGTGAGGCTCGCATGACCGAAGTCAGCAAGAGCGACGCGGCCCTGGGAGAGCCCATCTCCGCCTCGCCCGCGTCGCCCGCCCCGACCGCCTTCCTGGAAGTGCGCGACCTGAAGGTGCACTTCCCGACCGACGACGGCCTGGTCAAGTCCGTCGACGGGCTCAGCTTCCAGCTGGAGAAGGGCAAGACCCTCGGCATCGTGGGCGAGTCCGGCTCCGGCAAGTCGGTGACCTCGCTCGGCATCATGGGCCTGCACACCGCCGGACAGTACGGCAAGCGCAAGGCGCAGATCTCCGGCGAGATCTGGCTGGACGGCACCGAGCTGCTGTCCGCCGACCCCGACCACGTGCGCAGGCTGCGCGGCCGGAAAATGGCGATGATCTTCCAGGACCCGCTGTCCGCGCTGCACCCGTACTACACGATCGGCCAGCAGATCGTGGAGGCGTACCGCACCCACCACGACGTCGACAAGAAGACCGCCCGCCGACGGGCGGTCGAGATGCTCGACCGGGTGGGCATCCCGCAGCCGGACAAGCGGGTCGACAACTACCCGCACGAGTTCTCCGGCGGTATGCGCCAGCGCGCGATGATCGCGATGGCGCTGGTCAACAACCCCGAACTGCTCATCGCGGACGAGCCGACGACCGCCCTGGACGTGACCGTCCAGGCGCAGATCCTCGACCTGATCCGGGACCTGCAGAAGGAGTTCGGCTCGGCGGTCGTCATCATCACCCACGACCTGGGCGTGGTCGCCGAGCTCGCCGACGACCTCCTGGTGATGTACGGCGGCCGCTGCGTGGAGCGCGGCCCGGCGCAGGAGGTGTTCTACGAGCCCCGCCACCCCTACACCTGGGGTCTGCTCGGCTCGATGCCCCGCCTGGACCGTGAGCAGCAGGACCGCCTCATCCCGGTCAAGGGCTCCCCGCCCTCCCTGATCAACCTCCCGTCCGGCTGCGCCTTCAACCCGCGCTGCCCGTACGCCGATGTGCCCAAGGACAACGTCACCCGCACGGTCCGCCCCGAGCTGACCGAGGTCGGCAGCCGGCACTGGGCCGCCTGCCACATGACGCAGGAACAGCGGGAGCGGATCTGGGCCGAAGAGATTGCGCCGAAGCTGTGAGCGAGGAAAAAGCGGTGAACGTCCCTGCGCAGAGCGCCGGCGCCACCCTCACCGAGGACGCCGCCCCCGGCGAGGTCCTGCTGAAGGTGACCGGGCTGCAGAAGCACTTCCCGATCAAGAAGGGCCTGCTCCAGCGGCAGGTCGGCGCGGTGCGCGCGGTCGACGGCCTCGACTTCGAGGTCCGCTCCGGCGAGACCCTGGGCGTGGTGGGCGAGTCCGGCTGCGGCAAGTCGACGATGGGCCGGCTGATCACCCGGCTGCTCGAACCGACCGCGGGCAAGATCGAGTTCGAGGGCAAGGACATCACGCACCTCGGCGTGAGCGGGATGCGCCCGCTGCGCCGCGACGTGCAGATGATCTTCCAGGACCCGTACTCGTCGCTGAACCCGCGCCACACCATCGGCACGATCATCGGGGCCCCCTTCCGGCTCCAGGGCGTCGAGCCCGAGGGCGGCGTCAAGAAGGAGGTCCAGCGGCTGCTGTCGGTGGTCGGGCTCAACCCCGAGCACTACAACCGCTACCCGCACGAGTTCTCCGGCGGCCAGCGCCAGCGCATCGGCATCGCCCGCGCGCTCGCGCTGAACCCCAAGCTGGTGGTGGCCGACGAGCCGGTCTCCGCGCTGGACGTGTCGATCCAGGCGCAGGTGGTCAACCTGCTGGACGACCTCCAGGCGGAGCTGGGCCTGACGTACGTGATCATCGCGCACGACCTCTCGGTCGTCCGGCACGTCTCGGACCGGATCGCGGTGATGTACCTCGGCAAGATCGTGGAGCTGGCCGACCGCGACCAGCTCTACCGGACGCCGATGCACCCGTACACCAAGGCGCTGATGTCGGCGGTGCCGATCCCGGACCCCCGGCGCCGTACGGCCAAGAGCGAGCGGATCCTGCTCAAGGGCGACGTGCCCTCGCCGATCTCCCCGCCGAGCGGGTGCCGGTTCCACACCCGGTGCTGGAAGGCGACCGAGATCTGCCGGACCACGGAGCCGCCGCTGGCGGAGCTGCGGCCCGGCCAGCGGGTCGCCTGCCACCACCCGGAGAACTTCGAGGACCAGCAGCCGCAGGACACGGTGCTGCTGTCCGCCGCCAAGGAGGCGGCGGAGCTGGTGGCCGAGGAGGTCCTCGCGGAGTCGGCGGAGACGTCGGCGGCGGTGGCGGCGGAGATCGCCAAGGATTCCGCGGAGGCCGCCGGGGCTCCCGAGAGCCCGGAGGTCTCCAAGACGTCCGGGGTCTCCAAGACCTCGGCAGTCTCCAAGACCTCGGGAGTCTCCGAGGTCTCCAAGGTCTCCGAGGACTCCGGGGACTCGAAGGGCTCCGGGGCCTCCGAGGACCCCGCAGGCTCCACCGACAAGTAGCACCTGAAGACCGGATCGGGCCCCTGCCTTCCAACGGAAGGCGGGGGCCCGCCGCTGCGTAAGAATGTAAGGGTGCTCCAGCAACTCTTCAGCCCCTCCGTCCAGCACACGCTCGACCTGGTCGGGATCTTCGTCTTCGCGATCTCCGGCGCCCTGCTGGCCGTCCGCAAGAACTTCGACGTCTTCGGCATCGCCGTCCTCGCCGAGGTCACCGCGCTGGGCGGAGGACTGATCCGGGACCTGATCATCGGGGCCGTGCCGCCCGCGGCCTTCACGGACCTGGGCTACTTCGTCACCCCGCTGCTCGCCGCCCTCCTGGTCTTCTTCCTCCACCCCCAGGTGGAGCGCATCCAGACCGGCGTCAACGTCTTCGACGCGGCCGGCCTCGGCCTGTTCTGCGTCACCGGGACGACGAAGGCGTACGAGTACGGGCTCGGCCTGACCGCCTCCGCCTGCCTCGGCCTGGCGACCGCGGTGGGCGGCGGTGTGCTGCGGGACGTGCTCGCCAACGAGGTGCCGTCGCTGCTGCGCTGGGACCGCGACCTGTACGCGGTCCCGGCGACGGTCGGCGCCGCCATGGTCGCCCTGTGCATCCGCTGGGACGCCCTCACCCCGCTCACCAGCGGCCTGGCGGTCGTCACGGCCTTCGTGCTGCGCCTGCTCGCGATGCGGTTCCACTGGCGGGCTCCGCGGGCGTGGAACCGGCGGTCGACGGTACGCGAGGAGGAGCACCTCCCGGTGTGAGGCGCGGCCCGGCCCGCCGCGGGCGCCGCCCGGGCAGGGAAGCCGCCGGCGAACGGCGGGCCCACCGGGCGGCGCCCGCCTCTCCCTTCTGCCCGCAACTCCAAGCTACCGCTTAGTAATTTTCTGTTGTACTGTGCGGCCCATGGCACAAGCAGCTACCGCCCGGGCCACGGTCGGCGACAGCGAGTTCGACCGGGACACCGCGCTCACCCGGCGCGAACCCGGCGTCTACGACATCGATCTCTCCGCCGGCTGGACCGTCTTCGGCGCGGTCAACGGCGGCTACCTGCTGGCCGTCCTGGGCCGCGCCCTCACGGACGCCCTGCCGCACCCCGACCCGTTCACCCTCTCGGCGCACTACCTGACCGCCTCCCGCCCGGGCCCGGCGATCGTCCGCACCGAGCTCGTGCGCACCGGACGCACCCTCTCCACCGGCCAGGCCTCCCTCCTCCAGTACGACGAGGAGGGCCGCGAGGTCGAACGCCTCCGCGTCCTCGCCTCCTACGGCGACCTGGACGCCCTGCCGGACGACGTCCGCACGACCGCCGAACCCCCCGCCATCCCGCCGCCGGACCAGTGCTTCGGGGCGGACGACGCGCCCGCCCCGGGCTCCGTCAGCTCGCCCATCACCGACCGGCTGATGCTCAAGCTCGACCCGGCGACCCTCGGCTGGGCGCTGGGCGAGCCGTCGGGCAAGGGCGAGATGCGGGCCTGGTTCGGCTTCGCCGACGGCCGGGACGCCGACCCGCTCGCCCTGCTCCTCGCGGTGGACGCGCTGCCCCCGACCGCCTTCGAGCTGGGGCTGACCGGCTGGGTGCCGACGGTCGAGCTCACCGTGCACGTACGGTGCCGTCCGGCGCCGGGCCCGCTGCGGGTGTCGGTCACCACGCGCAACCTGGCCGGCGGCTTCCTGGAGGAGGACGCCGAGGTCTGGGACGGCGCCGGCCGGCTGGTGGCCCAGTCCCGTCAGCTCGCGCGGGCCCGGCTCGGCTGAGCGGCCGCGGGCGCCCGCGGCCGTCGGACCGCAGGCGCGGACACGGCCGGGGCGGCGCGTCCGGTGCCCGGCGTGCCGCCCCCGCGCGCGGCCGGGCGGTCAGTCGAGCCAGTGGCGGCGGCCGAGGGTGATCAGCCGCATCCGGCGGGTCGCCAGCCGGGTGATCCGCCGCCGTTCCTCCTCCGGGGCGTCCAGCGTCTCCAGGAACTGGGAGGCCGTGACCAGCATCTGGTCGACGTAGAGGCCCGCGAGCATCAGCAGGTCGTCGTCGTTCCAGCCCTCGGCCTGCGGGTCCTTGGCCAGCTCGGTCCGCACCTCCTCGACGAACCGGTCCAGTTGGGCCCGTATGGCCTCCCGGACCGGCTGGACCCCGCCGTGCTGCTCGCGGGCGATGAACCGGACGTGCGCGGGGTGGGCGTCCACGTGACGGGCGATCAGCTCGACGGCGCGCGCGACGCGTTCGTCGCTGTCGCCCTCCGCGGACACCGTCGTCCGGATCATCGGGTGCAGGCTGCCCAGGGCCTCCTCGACCAGCGCCACGCCGAGGTCGGCCGTGGAGCGGAAGTGCCGGTAGAAGGCGGTCGGCGCGACGCCGACGGCGCGCGTGACCTCACGCAGGCCCAGGCTGCTCAGGCTCTGCTCCTCCAGCAGCCCCAACGCGGCGTCCAGGAGCGCCTGCCGGGTCTTCTGCTTCTGGGCCTGCCGGATACCGAGGGTGTGACTCATACCGTGCAGTCAACAGCCGTCCGCCGGAATGGGAAAGCCGTGCGGCGCGTTAGACTGGAAATTCAGTGAACAACTGTAACTACAAGCGTTCACCGAAAGGTTGGGGGATCCCGCCATGCTGTTCCTCGTCGCCGCGCTTCTGCTGCTGGGCGTCCTGCTCGGCACCGTGGCCCACGCCCCGCTCGGCCTCTCCGCCGCCCTCGGCCTCGTCATCGCCGTCTGGCTCGGCGTCTTCGCGCTCCGCGAGCGCCACGGCCGCCGCCGCGGCACGTCCGCGCACTGACCCCCCGTACGCCGGACCGACCCCGATCGCCGGGAGCTGATCAGCATGCGCCTCACCGCGCCGGCCGCCCACCGCACCGGCATCCGCGACACCGACGGCATGGCCGTCGCGTCCTTCGTCCTCGGCCTCGTCGGCCTGCTCGTGTTCAACGTCTTCCTCGGCCCCGTCGCCATCGTGCTGGCGGCCGTGGCCCTGCGGCGCGGCACCGCCCGCCGCGGCCGCGCCCGCCTGGGTCTCGCCCTCGGCGTGGCCGACCTGCTGGTCCTGCTGGCGCTCGTCCAGGCGGACCACACGGTGTCGTGGAGCTTCTGAGCCGGCGTGCGAACCCGCGGACGCGCACCCGGCACGGCGCCCGTGCGGCCCCCGGGCCGCCCGGCGCGCGCCCGGCACCGGCCGACGGCCCCGGCACCGGCTGGGGGTGCCGGCCGGCGGCGCCGACGGGGCGTCCCGGCCCGCGTCCGCCCCGGCCCCGTAGAATCGGCGTCACCATGGCTTACCTCGACCACGCCGCGACCACCCCGATGCTTCCCGAGGCAGTCGAGGCACTCGCCGCGCACCTGAGCGTCACCGGCAACGCCTCCTCCCTCCACGCGTCCGGCCGCCGCGCCCGCCGTGCCGTCGAGGAGGCCCGCGAGACCCTCGCCGAAGCCCTCGGCGCCCGCCCCAGCGAGATCGTCTTCACCTCCGGCGGCACCGAGGCCGACAACCTCGCCGTCAAGGGCCTGTACTGGGCCCGCCGCGACGCCGACCCGGCCCGCACCCGCGTCCTGGCCAGCCCCGTCGAGCACCACGCCGTCCTCGACGCCGTCCACTGGCTCGGCGAGCACGAGGGCGCCACCGTCGAGTACCTCCCGGTCGACTCCCACGGCCGCGTCCGCCCCGAGGCGCTGCGCGAGGCCATCGCCCGCAACCCCGACGACGTGGCCCTGGTCACGGTGATGTGGGCGAACAACGAGATCGGCACGGTCCTGCCGGTCCGCGAACTCGCCGAGACCGCCGCCGAGTTCGGCATCCCGCTGCACTCCGACGCGGTCCAGGCCTTCGGCCAGGTCCCCGTCGACTTCGCCGCCTCGGGCCTGGCCGCGATGACGGTGTCCGGCCACAAGGTCGGCGGCCCGTACGGCATCGGCGCGCTGGTCCTCGGCCGCGAGCACGCCCCCGTGCCCGTCCTGCACGGCGGCGGTCAGGAGCGGCACGTCCGCTCCGGCACCCTCGACGTCCCCGCGATCGCCTCCTTCGCGGTCGCCGGCCGGCTCGCCGCCGAGCGGCGCGAGTGGTTCGCCCGGGAGATCGGCGCCCTGCGCGACGCCCTCGTCGAGGCGGTCCGCGCGGCGGTGCCCGACGCGGTCCTGGGCGGCGATCCGGTGGACCGCCTCCCGGCCAACGCCCACTTCGCCTTCCCCGGCTGCGAGGGCGACTCGCTGCTGCTCCTGCTCGACGCGCAGGGCATCGAGTGCTCCACCGGCTCCGCCTGCACCGCGGGCGTCGCCCAGCCCAGCCACGTCCTGCTGGCCACCGGCACCGACCCCGACCTGGCCCGCGGCACCCTGCGCTTCTCCCTCGGCCACACCTCCACGCGGGCCGACGTCGAAGCGGTCGCGAAGGCCATCGGCCCGGCGGTGGAGCGGGCCCGGGCGGCGGGCCTGACGTAGGCGGCGCGGCTCACCCGGAGGAGGGGCGGGGCGCGTCCCCTCCGGCCCTCTGCGTCCGCGCCGCGCCGGCCCGCCGGACCAGCTCCATGTACCGGTCCCAGTCCCAGTGCGGCCCCGGATCGGTGTGGTCCGTCCCCGGCACCTCCACGTGGCCGATGATGTGCTCGCGGTCGACGGGGATGCCGTACCGCGCGCAGATCCCCGCCGTCAGGCGGGCGGAGGCGGCGTACATCGCGTCCGTGAAGTCCTCGGGCCGGTCCACGAAGCCCTCGTGCTCGATGCCGACGCTGCGCTCGTTGTAGGCGCGGTTGCCCGCGTGGTACGCCACGTCCAGCTCGCGGATCATCTGCGTGACGTGCCCGTCCTTGCGGACGACGTAGTGCGAGGCCGCCCCGTGCCCCGGGTCCTGGAACACCCGCACCGCGCTGTCGAAGCTGCCCTGGGTGACATGCACGACCACCATGTCTATGCCGTAGTCGTCGGGCCGGTCCGCGCGCCGCCAGTTCGCCTCCGAGGCCGCGACCCACCGGGCGCCCCGGTAGTCGACCTCGCCCGCCTTGCGCGGCTTGTCGACGCCGGGCGCCCGCCACCACAGGCGGCTCAGCTCGTCGCGGGCCAGCACGGCGGTGCCCGCGGCGGCCGCCGCCCCGCCGACGATCAGGGCCCGCCGCCCGATGCGCCGGTCCGTGCCCCGGGCACCCCCGGCGGCTCGGGTGTTCTCGGTCTTCTCGGATGCTCGTCTCGCCCCCACGTGATCGTCAACGGATACGCACGGGCTCCGGTTCCCGCCTCCCCGTACCCTGGAGGAGTTATGACTGACACCCCGCAGCGCACCCGCCCCCTCCGCGTCCTCGCCGCCATGTCGGGCGGCGTCGACTCCGCCGTCGCCGCCGCCCGGGCGGCCGAGGCGGGCCACGACGTCACCGGCGTCCACCTGGCGCTCTCCGCGAACCCGCAGTCCTTCCGCACGGGCGCGCGGGGCTGTTGCACCATCGAGGACTCCCGCGACGCCCGCCGCGCCGCGGACGTCATCGGCATCCCGTTCTACGTGTGGGACCTTGCCGACCGCTTCCGCGAGGACGTGGTGGAGGACTTCGTCGCCGAGTACGAGGCCGGCCGCACCCCGAACCCCTGCCTGCGCTGCAACGAGAAGATCAAGTTCGCCGCCCTGCTGGACAAGGCGCTCGCCCTCGGCTTCGACGCCGTCTGCACGGGCCACTACGCGAAGATCGTGACCCTCCCCGACGGCTCCCGCGAACTGCACCGCGCCTCCGACCTGGCCAAGGACCAGTCGTACGTGCTCGGCGTGCTGGACGCGAAGCAGCTCGCCCACGCGATGTTCCCGCTCGGCGACACGGTCACCACCAAGGAGGAGATCCGCGCGGAGGCCGAGCGCCGGGGCCTGGCGGTGGCCAAGAAGCCCGACTCCCACGACATCTGCTTCATCGCCGACGGCGACACCCAGGGGTTCCTGGCCCGGCGGCTCGGCCGGGCCGAGGGCGACATCGTCGACGAGTCCGGCACCAAGCTGGGCACGCACGAGGGCGCCTACGGCTTCACCATCGGCCAGCGCAAGGGCCTGCGGATCGGCACCCCGGCCCCCGACGGCAAGCCGCGCTACGTCCTCGACATCTCCCCGGTGACCAACACGGTGACGGTCGGCCCGGCGTCCTCCCTGGACGTCGGCGCCCTGACGGCGATCAGGCCCCGCTGGTGCGGCACCGCCCCCACCGGCCCCGGCACCTACACGGCCCAGCTGCGCGCCCACGGCGGCGAGACCGAGGTGCGGGCCGAACTCGTCGACGGCGAACTGCGGGTCACCTTCGCCGAGCCGGTCCGCGGGGTCGCGCCCGGCCAGGCGATCGTGCTGTACGACGGCACGCGTGTGGTGGGCTCGGCGACGATCGCGGCCACGACGCGCACGACGGCGGACGTGGCCTGACCCGCCGCACGCGCGCGTGCCCGCCGTCCGCCGCACGCGCGCGTGCCCGGCGCCCCGGTCAGCCCGCGAGGAACTCCGCCAGCACCGGCGCCAGCACCCCCGGCTCCACCGCGTGGGACTGGCCCTCCAGGACCCGGTAGGCGCCCTGCGGGACGGTCCGCGCGACCGTCCGGGCCGCCTCGCGGAACCAGCCGGGGCTCGCGCCGCCCGCCAGGGACAGGACGGGGACGCGGACCGAGGACAGCAGCGCGCGGGGGACCCGGGCGTCGCCCAGGACGGCGGCGTCGTGGGCCAGGCTCGGCGCGAGCGCCTCCAGGCCGGCCCACAGGGGGGACCGGCGGGCCCCCTGGATCATCTCCTCGCCCAGGCCGGTGAGGCGCAGGAACAGCTCCACCGCGTCCCCGCGCCGGCCCCCGGCGAGCGCCTCGGCCAGCCGCTCGGCGTACTCGGCCCAGGCCCGCGCGGCGCTCTCGTCCAGGGCGTAGGGCACCTCGTACACGGCGGCCCGGCGCACCGGCAGCCCGCTCGCCGCCGCCCGCAGCACCAGCGCGCCGCCCGACGAGACGCCGTACAGCGACGCCTCGCCGCCCACCGCCTCGATCAGCGCCGCCAGGTCCTCCACCTCGCGCTCCACCGCGTAGGGCGCCGTGTCGCCGCTCCGGCCGCGGCCCCGGCGGTCGTAGACCACGACCCGGAAACGCTCCGCCAGCGGCGCGGCCAGCGGCGCCACCGTGCCGCCCGTCGACATCGCGCCGCTGACGAGGACGACCGCCGGGCCCCGCCCGGTGCTCTGGTACGCGAGGGGGGTCCCGTCGCGCGAAAGGGTCTGCTTGTCCATGGCTGAGCAGACTGCCCTACGGCACGGGATTAGTCGCTCACGACACTTCCACGTCGTAGAAGCAGAGGTGGTCCTTGATCTGCGCCACGTCCGGCTCCGGGTCCGGGTACGCCCAGACGAGGTCCGCCGCGTCCGGCAGGGACCAGTAGGACGCCGTCCCCTTGAAGGGGCAGTGCGTCCGCGTCCCGGAGGGCGTCAGCAGGTCCAGCCGCACGTCCTCGGCGGGGAGGTAGTACCGGTCGGGACAGCCCGTCTCGCGCAGGAGCAGCGGCCGGTCGCTCTCGGCCAGGACCTGCCCGCCGTGCACCACGCGCACGTGCCGGCTGCTCCGCTCGATGGTGATGTGGTGCCCTGTGGTCACGATCGACCCTCCTTGGGTAGCCGCGTCCCCGGATACAGCGCACGCTGAAGCGGAGTTCTTCCTTCCCCGCCAGGAGGGCCCCCATGGGAGCCGCACAGCCCGCCAGGAACCGCAGCAGCCTCGCCCACCGGGTCCGGTACGCCCTGCGCCACCCGGAGCGCGTCCCCGCCCACGCGCGGCGGGCGGCGCGGGACGCCTGGCTGCGGCTGCGCCACCGCGACCACATCGCGTACTACCGGGCCGTGATGGCCTCCGACACGGCCCGCGGCGCCGAGGCGGCCGTGGGCCACAACCCGTCGCGGGAGCAGTGGGAGCGGATCGGCCGGATGCAGTTCGACTACCTGATGCGGCACGGGCTGAAGCCGCAGGACCGGATGCTGGAGATCGGCTGCGGCAACCTGCGCGCCGGGCGGCTGTTCATCGCCTACCTCAACCCCGGCAACTACTACGGCATCGACATCTCCCCGCACATCCTGCTCGCCGCGCAGGACACCCTGGTGCGCGAGGGCCTGCAGTCCAGGCTGCCCCACCTGGTGCTCGCCGACGACCTCACCCTCGCCTTCCTGCCCGAGGGCTACTTCGACGTCGTCCACGCGCACAGCGTCTTCTCGCACTCGCCGCTCCACGTCATCGAGGAGTGCTTCGCCCACGTCGGCCGGGTGCTCGCGCCCGGCGGTTTCTTCGACTTCACCTTCGGCCGCACCGAGGGCGCGGAGCACCAGGTGCTGCACGAGGACTTCTACTACCGGACCGAGACCCTGGTCCGGCTGGCCGCGCGGCACGGCCTGTCGGCCCGGCTCATGGACGACTGGGAGGAGCTTCCGCACCGGCAGTCCAAGATGCGGGTGACCGCGATGTCACCGGCGGCCCGTACGGTGGGCCCATGAACATCTGCGTCTTTCTCTCCGCCGCCGACCTCGACGAACGCTACACCCGCCCGGCCCGTGAGTTCGCCGGGCTGCTGGGCAAGGGCGGGCACACGCTCGTGTGGGGCGGCTCGGACGTCGGGCTGATGAAGGTGGTCGCCGACGGGGTGCAGGAGGCGGGCGGGCGGCTGGTGGGCGTCTCGGTGGAGTTCCTGTCGGACCGGGCGCGCCCGGGCGTCGACGAGATGGTGGTCGCCCGTGACCTGGCCGAGCGCAAGAGGCTGCTGCTGGAGAAGGCCGACGCGGTGGTGATCATGGTGGGCGGCACCGGCACCCTCGACGAGGCCACCGAGATCCTGGAGCTGAAGAAGCACGGCCACACCGACAAGCCGGTGGTGCTGCTGAACACCGCGGGCTTCTACGACGGCCTCAAGGAGCAGTTCCGGCGCATGGAGGACGAGGGCTTCCTGCCCCGCCCGCTGGCCGAGCTGGTGTTCTTCGCGGAGGAGCCGGTGGGGGCGCTGGCCTACCTGGAGGAGAGCCGGGGCGTGGTGTGAGCCGGCGTGGTGCGAGCATGGCGGGCATGGCTACACATGTGATCACCGGAGCCGGCTCCGGCATCGGCGCCGCCGTGGCCCGCCGTCTGCACGCGCGCGGGGACGACCTCGTCCTGCACGCGCGCGACGCGGCCCGCGCGAAGGAGCTGGCGGCCGCGTTCCCCGGCGCGAGGACGCTGGTGGGCGACCTGGCGGACCCCGACAGGCTCTCCTGGGCGTTCTCGCACCAGTCGCTCCCGGACCGGGTGGACTCGCTGCTGCACATCGCCGGGGTGGTCGACCTCGGCCCGGTCGGCGAGCTGACCCCGAAGACCTGGCGCCACCAGCTCGACGTCAACCTGATCGCCCCCGCCGAGCTGACCCGCCTGCTCCTGCCCCAGCTGCGGGTCAGCCAGGGCCACGTGGTGTTCGTCAACTCCGGCGCGGGCCTGAACGCCCACGCCGACTGGTCCGCGTACGCCGCCTCCAAGCACGGCCTGAAGGCCCTGGCCGACTCCCTGCGCCACGAGGAGCACGCGAACGGCGTCCGCGTCACCTCCGTCTACCCCGGCCGCACCGCCAGCCCCATGCAGGCCAAGGTCCACCAGCAGGAGGGCAGGGAGTACGACCCGTCCCGGTGGATCGACCCCGAGTCGGTGGCCACGGCCATCCTCATGGCCCTGGACCTGCCGAGGGACGCGGAGGTCAACGACCTGACGGTACGGCCGGGACGCTAGGGGACCTCGGGGGCGAGGGACGCGGGCCCGTCCGGGGCGCCCCCTGCGCCGGGGACGGGAGGACCCCGCGGACGAGGCCGCCCGGGCCGGGGCGGGGACCCGGGCGGGCGGCCCCGGGGGGCGCGGCCGCCGCGGCGCCGGGCACCGCGCGGCGGACGCGCCCCCCGGCCACCCCGCCCCTGCCCGTACGCTTCCTTCCGTGAGCGAAAACAGCCAGTTCAGGTTCGGTGCCGCCACCGGCGTCGGGTCGATGCCGGGCGGCGACGCCCGTGAGGCCGTCAAGACCGTCACCGGCACCTTCGAGGACTTCCCGTTCCTGCCCGAGCTGCCCGCCCGCGGGCCCGGCGCCGACATGATCGGGCGGACCGCCGGGATGCTCGTCGAGCTGTACGCGCGCGTGGAGCCCAGCGGCTGGCGGATCGGCGACCGGCCCGGCCGGGACACCCGGCGGGCCCGCTCGTGGCTGGTGGAGGACCTCGACGCCCTGGAGGAGTTCACCCAGGACTACGCGGGCCCGCTGAAGGTGCAGGCGGTCGGCCCCTGGACGCTCGCCGCCGCCCTGGAGCTGAGGAACGGCGAGGCCGCCCTCTCCGACCCCGGCGCCTGCCGCGACCTCGCCGCCTCCCTCGCCGAGGGGCTGCGCCTGCACCTGGCCGAGATCCGGCGCCGGGTGCCCGGCGCCCGGCTCGTCCTCCAGCTCGACGAGCCCTCCCTCACCGCCGTGCTGCGCGGCCGGGTGCGGACCGCCAGCGGCTACCGCACCCACCGCGCCGTGGACCGGCAGACCGTCGAGGCCACGCTCCGGGACGTCGTCGGGGTGCACGCAGACGGCCCGGTCGTGGTCCACTCGTGCGCGCCGGACGTCCCGTTCGCCCTGCTGCGCCGGGCGGGCGCGGCGGCGGTCTCCTTCGACCTCTCCCTCCTCACCGAACGTGACGACGAGGCGATCGGCGAGGCGGTGGAGGGCGGCACCCGGCTGTTCGCCGGCGTCGTACCGGGCACGGACGGCCCGTTGTCGGACCCTGCCGGTAGCGTCATGGGTGTCAGGACGCTGTGGCGCAGGCTGGGGCTGCCGCCGGGGCTTCTCGCGGAGACGGTCACGCTCACTCCGGCGTGCGGACTCGCGGGCGCTTCCCCGGGGTACGCGCGCAGAGCGCTCGCCCACTGCGTCCGGGCGGCGAGATCACTCGCGGACAACCCAGAGTAACGGGAGGACGACACGGTGGCCGGCGACAAGCAAGCGGAGACGACGAACGTGCCCGCCGAGGCGCGGGAGCAGCACCGGCAGCTCGCCGAACAGGTCGAGGAGCACCGCTTCCGGTACTACGTGAAGGACGCTCCCGTCATCAGCGACGCCGAGTTCGACCGGCTCCTGCGCTCCCTGGAGGCGCTGGAGGAGGAGCATCCGGAACTGCGCACGCCGGACTCGCCGACGCAGAAGGTGGCGGGCTCCTACGCGACGGAGTTCACCGCCGTCGAGCACCGGCAGCGGATGCTGTCGCTCGACAACACCTTCAACGACGACGAACTCGCCGCCTGGGCCGAGCGCGTCCACCGGGAGCTGGGCGACCAGGACTACCACTTCCTGTGCGAGCTCAAGGTCGACGGCCTCGCCGTCAACCTCACCTACGAACACGGCCGCCTCACGCGCGCGGCGACCCGCGGCGACGGCCGCACCGGCGAGGACATCACCCCCAACGTCCGGACGATCGCGGAGATCCCGGACCGCCTGGAGGGCGACCGCGTCCCCGACCTCGTGGAGATCCGCGGCGAGGTCTACTTCCCGATGGAGAAGTTCGAGGAGCTCAACCGCCGCCTGGTCGAGGCCGGCGACAAGCCCTTCGCCAACCCGCGCAACGCGGCCGCCGGTTCCCTGCGCCAGAAGGACCCGCGGGTCACCGCCACCCGTCCGCTGCACATGGTGGTCCACGGCATCGGCGCCCTGGAGGGCTTCCGGGGCCTCACCCGCCTCTCCCAGGCGTACGACCTGCTGGGGACGTGGGGCCTGCCCACCTCCCGGCACAACAAGGTGGTCGACGGCCTCGACGGCGTGCGCGAGTTCATCGCGTACTACGGCGAGAACCGCCACTCCGTGGAGCACGAGATCGACGGCGTGGTCGTCAAGCTCGACGAGATCCCGCTCCAGGGCCGGCTGGGCTCCACCTCCCGCGCCCCGCGCTGGGCGATCGCGTACAAGTACGCGCCGGAGGAGGTCAACACCAAGCTCGTCAACATCCGCGTGGGCGTCGGCCGTACGGGCCGGGTCACGCCGTTCGCCCAGGTCGAGCCGGTCACGGTGGCGGGCTCGGAGGTCGAGTTCGCCACGCTGCACAACCAGGACGTGGTCAAGGCCAAGGGCGTGCTCATCGGCGACACGGTCGTGCTGCGCAAGGCCGGTGACGTCATCCCGGAGATCCTCGGCCCGGTCGTCGACCTGCGCGACGGCACCGAGCGGGAGTTCGTGATGCCGTCGGAGTGCCCCGAGTGCGGTACGCCGCTCAGGCCGATGAAGGAGGGCGACGTCGACCTGCGCTGCCCCAACGCCCGCACCTGCCCCGCCCAGTTGCGGGAACGCCTGTTCTACCTCGCGGGCCGCAAGGCGCTGGACATCGAGCACTTCGGCTACGTCGCCGCCACCGCCCTCACCAAGCCGCTGGAGCCCGGCGAGCCGCCGCTGAAGGACGAGGGCGACCTGTTCGACCTCACCGTCGAGCAGTTGCTGCCCATCAAGGCGTACGTCCTCGACCAGGACAGCGGCCTGCCCAAGCGGGACCCGAAGACCGGTGCGGAGAAGGTCGTCACGGTCTTCGCCAACCAGGAGGGCAAGCCCAAGAAGAACGCCCTCGCCATGCTGGAGAACATCCAGGCCGCCAAGCAGCGCCCGCTCGCCCGCGTCCTCACCGGCCTGTCGATCCGTCACGTCGGCCCGGTCGCCGCCGAGGCGCTGGCCCGCGAGTTCCGCTCGGTCGAACGCATCGAACAGGCCTCGGAGGAGGAACTGGCGAACACCGACGGCGTCGGGCCGATCATCGCCGCCTCGCTCAAGGAGTGGTTCGCCGAGGAGTGGCACCAGGAGATCCTCCGCAAGTGGCGGGCGGCCGGCGTCCGCATGGAGGAGGAGAGCACCGGGGAGGACGAGGGGCCGCGTCCCCTCGAGGGCCTCACCGTCGTCGTCACCGGCACCCTCGAACACTTCACCCGCGACGGCGCCAAGGAGGCGCTGCAGAGCCGGGGCGCCAAGGTGACCGGTTCGGTGTCGAAGAAGACGTCGTTCGTCATTGTGGGTGACAACCCCGGATCGAAATACGACAAGGCGATGCAGCTGAAGGTTCCGGTACTGAACGAGGAAGGTTTCGGCGTTCTGCTCGAACAAGGGCCCGAGGCCGCGGCCGGCGTCGCACTTTCGGCCGAGGAATAGCGGTTGAAGACCACCTGATCGGCGCATATCAGATGCATATGGGTGGCTGGGGCGCATTCGGGCAACCGTCGGCGACCGCTGCCCCTGGAAGCCTTCTGCGGCCTAGTGTTGAGATGTGCGCCTGCCGTGCCCAGCTGCGGTCGGGGCATCCCCGCGCTCTCCTGGAGCGGGGGGAAGGGTTTTCCAACGCGGTGCCGTTGACGGCAGTCGGGCATCGGGCCGCGGGGCGTGGGCACCGCCGGCTGTGAGAGGGACGGGAATGGAACCGACCGAGAGCGCCGCCCCGGACTCACGGCTGCGCCTGCGCCGTATGGCCGGCGTGTGGCGCGCGAGCCGGTGGGCCGGGCGGTCTTCGGAGCAGGGCGGCGCGCGGGGGCGCGCCGGGGCGCGGACAACCCCCGCGGACGGCCGCGGCCCGGCACGGCCGGGTGCCGGGCGCGGCCCCGGACTGCCGCCGGGCGCCGATCCGGAGCGCCACCTGTCGTGGCCCGCGCTGCCCGCGGCGATCGTCGCGGCGGGCGGGTTCGTCCTGGGCGCCGGTTTCTACCGGGCGTTCACCGGCGGCCACGCCCTCTTCCCGTCCGGCGCGGTCGGCTGGTCCCTGGCCGTGCTGAGCGGCATCATCGTCGGCCACCTGGTCATGCTCGGCCGCTCCCGCTGGTGGGGCGGCACCGGCTCGGGCGCCGCCCTCACCCTCGCCGTCCTGCTGCTGTACGGCTGGGTTCCGGCCGGCATGGTCAGCCTCACCGTCGTCGTCCTGGTCGGCGTCGCCCGCCGGGGCCGCTGGCGGCAGGGCGTGCTGCACGGCGCGGTGGACATCCTCGGCATCGGCGCCGGAGCGCTGGTGCTGGCCGCCTTCGGCTCCGTGCCGTCCGTCGAGCGGCCGTCGCACCCGGACACCTGGACGGTCTACACCGCGCCCGAGGTGGTGCTGGTGGCCGTCGGCTACCTCGCGGTCACCCGCACCCTGCTGTGGTACCTGCACGCGCCGCGCGGCGGCCTGCCCACCGTCGCCCGCACCGCCCTGGTCAGACAGGGCCTGGTCGCGGTCGCGCTGCTCGGCATCGCCCCGCTGGTCTGCGTCGTCGCCGGCGCGCAGCCCGTGCTGCTGCCGCTGTTCGCCATCCCGCTGATCGCCCTGGACTCCACCCTGTGGATAGCCCGCGCCCGGGCGGAGGAGCAGTTGCGCGACCCGCTGACCGGACTCCCCAACCGCCAGTGGCTGCTGGAGCGCATCTGGACCGCGCTGGACGACGCCGAACGCATCAACGCCCGCGCCGCCCTCATGCTGATCGACCTCGATCGTTTCCGGTCGGTCAACGACACCCTCGGTCATCTGGCCGGCGACCGGCTGCTGCTGCAGACAGCCGACCGGCTGCGGCTGGCGCTGCCGCGCGGAGCGGAGGCCGCCCGGCTCGGCGGCGACGAGTTCGCCGTCTTACTCCCGGTCGCCGACTCCACCACGTCCGCGACCCGCATCGCCCGCAGCCTCGTCTCGGCCCTCAGCTCCCCCCTCGACCTCGACGGCCTCACCCTCGTCCTGGAGGCCAGCGCCGGCGTCGCCGTCTTCCCCGACCACGCCCTGGACGCCGAGGGGCTGCTCAGGCGGGCGGACGTGGCGATGTACCAGGCCAAGCGCGACCGCACGGGCGTGGAGGTCTACGAGTCCAAGCGGGACTCCAACACACCGGACCGGCTCGGCCTGCTGGGCGACCTGCGCCGGGCGCTCGACGCCCACGAGGTGCAGCTGCACTACCAGCCCAAGGTCCGCTTCGACGGACAGGTCGCCGGCCTGGAGGCCCTGGTGCGGTGGGTGCACCCGGAGCGCGGCAAGGTGCCGCCGGACGAGTTCATAGCGATCGCCGAGTCCTCCGGGCTGATGCCCCAGCTGACGGAGTACGTGCTGGAGACGGCGCTCGGGCAGGTCGCCCGGTGGCGCGCCCAGGGCCTGTTCGTGCCGGTCGCCGTCAACGTCTCCCCGCGCGACGTGCACACCCCCGGCTTCGCCGGCTCGGTGGCCGCGCGGCTGGCCCGCCACGGGGTGCCCGCGGGAGCGCTGCAGCTGGAGATCACGGAACACGTCCTCCTGGAGGACCCGCAGCGCGCCGCCGACACCCTGGCCGGGCTCACGGGACACGGCGTGAAGATGTCGCTGGACGACTTCGGCACCGGCTACTCCTCGCTGGTGCACCTGCGGCGGCTGCCGGTCAGCGAGCTCAAGATCGACCGCTCGTTCGTGGCCCGGCTGGCCGTCGACACCGAGGACGCCGAGATCGTGCGCTGCACGGTCGACCTCGCCCACTCCCTCGGCCTGCTCGTCGTCGCCGAGGGCGTCGAGGACGACGAGACCTGGGAGCGGCTGCGGGACCTCGGCTGCGACGCCGTCCAGGGCTGGCTGGTCGCGGCGGCGATGCCGCCCGAGGAGACCACGGCGTGGCTGCGGGCCCGCGGCTCACGCGGCTGGCAGCGCCCCGCCGCCGCGCTGCCCGCGGCGGCCGCCGACGAGTGACCGCCCCGCACACCCGCCCCCGGACACCCCGCCCGTCCGCCCGGACGCGCAGCGGCGCCGGCGGCCACCGGACCCCGTGAACCGCCGGGACCGGCCCGCCGGGGGACGCGCCCCGCGGCCGGGGCGCGCGGCGGTCCCGGCGAACCGTTTCACGGGCACGCGGCCCCGCCCCCTAGGATTGGGCCCAAACCGCACACACTCACCCCAGAGGATCGCTGCATGCCTGGCATCACGCGCGAGGAGGTCGCCCACCTCGCCCGGCTGGCGCGTCTGGAGCTGAAGCCCGAAGAGCTTGATCACTTCGCCGGCCAGCTGGACGACATCATCGGCGCGGTGGCCCGCGTCAGCGAGGTCGCCGACCGAGACGTACCGCCGACCTCGCACCCGCTCCCGCTGACGAACGTCATGCGCCCGGACGAGGTCCGCCCGTCGCTCACCCCCGAGCAGGCGCTCTCCGGCGCCCCCGCCCAGGAGCAGCAGCGTTTCAAGGTGCCGCAGATCCTGGGGGAGGAGTAACCGCCATGACGGACAGTCCCATCATCAAGCTCACGGCCGCCGAGATCGCCGAGAAGATCGCCGCCGGTGAGCTCACGGCCGTCGAGGTCACCGAGGCCCACCTCGCCCGGATCGAGGCCGTCGACGAGAAGGTGCACGCCTTCCTGCACGTCGACCGCGAGGGCGCCCTCGCCCAGGCCCGCGCCGTCGACGACAAGCGGGCCCGCGGGGAGAAGCTCGGCCCGCTGGCCGGCGTCCCCCTCGCGCTCAAGGACATCTTCACCACCGAGGGCGTGCCCACGACGGTCGGCTCGAAGATCCTCGAGGGCTGGATCCCGCCGTACGACGCGACGGTCACCCGGAAGCTGAAGGCCGCCGACGTCGTCATCCTCGGCAAGACCAACATGGACGAGTTCGCCATGGGGTCCTCCACCGAGAACAGCGCCTTCGGGCCGACCGGCAACCCCTGGGACCTCACCCGGATCCCCGGCGGCTCCGGCGGCGGCTCCTCCGCGGCCCTGGCCGCCTTCGAGGCCCCGCTCGCCATCGGCACCGACACCGGCGGCTCCATCCGCCAGCCCGCGGCCGTCACCGGCACGGTCGGCGTGAAGCCGACGTACGGCGGCGTCTCCCGCTACGGCATGGTGGCGTTCTCCTCCTCCCTCGACCAGGGCGGCCCCTGCGCCCGCACGGTCCTGGACGCGGCCCTGCTGCACGAGGTGATCGCCGGCCACGACCCGCTCGACTCCACCTCCATCGACGCCCCGGTCCCGCCGGTCGTCGAGGCCGCCCGCAACGGCAGCGTGGCGGGCATGCGCGTCGGCGTCGTCAAGCAGTTCCGCGGCGAGGGCTACCAGGCCGGCGTCGTCCAGCGGTTCGACGAGTCCGTCGCGCTGCTCAAGGAACTGGGCGCCGAGATCGTCGAGCTGGACTGCCCGTCCTTCGACCTGGCCCTGTCGGCGTACTACCTGATCGCGCCCTCCGAGTGCTCCTCCAACCTGGCCCGCTTCGACGGCCTGCGCTACGGCCTGCGGGTCGGCGACGACGGCAGCCGCTCGGCCGAGGAGGTCACCTCCCTCACCCGTGAGGCCGGCTTCGGCCCCGAGGTCAAGCGCCGCATCATGCTCGGCACGTACGCCCTGTCCAGCGGCTACTACGACGCCTACTACGGCAGCGCCCAGAAGGTCCGCACCCTCATCAAGCAGGAGTTCGAGCAGGCCTTCGAGCGGGTCGACGTGATCGTCTCCCCGACGACCCCGACCACCGCCTTCCCGATCGGCGAGCGCGCCGACGACCCGATGGCGATGTACCTCGCCGACCTGTGCACCATCCCGGCCAACCTGGCGGGCAACGCGGCCATGTCGCTGCCCTGCGGCCTGGCGCCGGAGGACAACCTCCCGGTCGGCCTGCAGATCATCGCCCCCGCGCTGCAGGACGACCGGCTGTACAAGGTGGGCGCCGCCGTCGAGGCCGCCTTCGTGGAAAAGTGGGGACACCCGCTGCTGGAGGAGGCACCGTCGCTGTGAGCGCACTGTCCAAGGCCAAGGGCTTCAAGAAGTCCAAGTCCGGTCTCTACGTCTCGATGGCCACCTCGGCCTTCGGCGTGATCGGCGTGGTCAAGCAGATCAAGAAGGCCCGCACCGAGAACGACACCCTGCGGCTGATCGACGCCGTCGTGACCGGCGCCGCGGTCGTCACCAACCTCGCCATCCTCTACCGCGAGCTGAAGAGCTTCGGCGACGACGACGTCCTGCTGGGCTGAGAGGGAAGTTTCACCGTGACCACCACGACCGACCTGGTGTCGTACGAGGACGCACTCGCGTCGTACGACCCCGTCATGGGCCTCGAGGTCCATGTCGAACTCGGCACCAAGACCAAGATGTTCTGCGGCTGTTCGACCGCGCTGGGCGCCGGGGCGAACACCCAGACCTGCCCCGTCTGCCTCGGCCTGCCCGGCTCGCTCCCGGTCGTCAACGCGACCGGCGTCGAGTCCGCCATCAAGATCGGTCTCGCGCTGAACTGCGAGATCGCCGAGTGGTGCCGCTTCGCCCGGAAGAACTACTTCTATCCGGACATGCCGAAGAACTTCCAGACCTCCCAGTACGACGAGCCGATCGCCTTCGACGGCTGGCTCGACGTGCAGCTGGAGGACGGCGAGATCTTCCGCGTGGAGATCGAGCGCGCCCACATGGAGGAGGACACCGGCAAGTCGACCCACGTCGGCGGCGCCACCGGCCGCATCCACGGCGCGTCGCACTCCCTGCTGGACTACAACCGCGCCGGCATCCCGCTCATCGAGATCGTCACCAAGCCGATCACCGGCGCCGGCGAGCGCGCCCCCGAGGTGGCGAAGGCGTACGTGCGCGAGCTGCGCGAGCTCATCCGGGCGCTCGGCGTGTCCGAGGCCCGCATGGAGATGGGCCAGATGCGCTGCGACGTGAACCTGTCGCTGATGCCGAAGGGCGCCGAGAAGTTCGGCACCCGCTCCGAGACCAAGAACGTCAACTCGCTGCGGTCCGTCGAGCGCGCCTGCCGCTACGAGATCCAGCGCCACGCCGCCGTGCTGAGCGGCGGCGGGACGATCGTCCAGGAGACCCGCCACTTCCACGAGGACACCGGCACCACCACCTCCGGCCGGGTGAAGGAGGAGGCCGAGGACTACCGGTACTTCCCGGAGCCCGACCTCGTCCCGGTCGCCCCCTCGCGCGAGTGGGTCGAGGAGATCCGCGCGGCCCTGCCCGAGCTGCCGCTGGTGCGCCGCAACCGGCTCCGCGAGGAGTGGGGCGTGACCGCCACCGACATGCAGGCGATCCTCAACGCCGGCGCGCTGGACCTGATCGTCGCCACGATCGACGCCGGCGCCGACGCGGCCAGCGCCCGCAAGTGGTGGATGGGCGAGCTGGCCCGGCAGGCCAACGAGTCCGGCAAGGCCCTGGACGAGCTGGCCATCACGCCGCGGCAGGTCGCCCGCGTCACCGAGCTGGTGGCCTCCGGCGACCTGAACGACAAGCTGGCCCGCCAGGTCATCGAGGGCGTCCTCGCGGGCGAGGGCACCCCGGACGAGGTGGTCGACCGGCGCGGCCTGAAGGTCGTCTCCGACGAGGGCGCGCTGACCGCCGCCGTCGACGAGGCCATCGCCGGCAACCCGGCCATCGCGGACAAGATCCGCGGCGGCAAGGTGGCCGCGGCCGGCGCCCTGGTCGGCGCGGTCATGAAGGCCACCCGGGGCCAGGCCGACGCGGCCCGCGTGAAGGAACTGATCCTGCAGAAGCTGGGCGTCGACGAGGGCTGAGCCCCGTTCGCGCACATCCCGGGGGGACGCACCGGCCGCGGTGCGTCCCCCCGGGCGCATGGAGTCACGGGCGGCGCCCCGCCGGCCGTACGAAGCCGGGGCTGCGGCCCGCGCCGGCGCGCAGCAGCTCCGCCGGGCCGCCCTCGGCGAACAGCAGGCTGTGCGCCTCGGCGCCCGGTTCGGCGGGGGGGGGCGGCGAACGTCCGGGGGGCCGAGAAGTTCCCGCGGCCGGCACCCGGTTCCGTGAGCGGTGCCACTCGGGCCCGGCGGCTCGCCTGATCGGGGTGTGAGCTGCCTCCCACTCTTGGGAAGAGCACCACGAAAGCCTCAAACGATCACTTTCACCTGCAACAGTGGCATGCGCATCACCTCGCCTTGCATTGCTCATGCGTTCTTTGCGGGTCGTTCCCTCCATGGACAACTGTTCCCGGCCAAAGATCCGCCGTAGTCACCCCTCTGGGAGCTCGTTCGTGGCAGCCCTTGCACGCTGGTGTGTCCGACGCCGCCTGATCGCCGTCCTGTTCTGGCTCCTCACCCTCGCCGGGGCCGCCGCCGCCGCATCCGTCGCCGGGACCGCGTACTCGAACGACTACGAGGTCCCGGGCACCGAGTCCGACCGCGCCGCCCAGCTGCTCGAGCGCGGCTTTCCGGACCTCGGCGGCGACAGCGGCACCGTCGTCTGGCACACCGCCGCCGGCACCGTCCGCGCGGCCGACGTCGAACAGACGATGACCCGCACCCTGGACCGGATCGGGGACCTGCCCGGCGTGGCCTCCGTCACCGGCCCGTACGACGGCCGGGACGCGGGCCGGATCAGCGAGGACGGACGCACGGCGTACGCCACGGTCGCCTTCGCCGACCGGGCCGAGGACATCACCGAGTCCGAGGCGCGGGCCCTGGTCGACACCGCCGAGGCCGCCGAGACCGACGGGCTCCGGGTGGAACTGGGCGGCGGCGCCGTCGGACTCACCGAGCCGGCGGGCGGACACCTCGCCGAGGCCGTCGGCGTGGCGGTCGCCGCCGTCGTGCTCTTCCTGGCCTTCGGCTCCCTCGCCGCCTCGCTGCTGCCCATCGCCACCGCGCTGGTCGGCGCCGGCACCGCGTACGCCGGGATCGCGCTGCTCGGGCACGCGATGACCGTCGCCGACTTCGCGCCCATGCTCGGCATGCTGATCGGGCTCGGCGTCGGCATCGACTACGCGCTGTTCATCGTCACCCGGCACCGGCGCGGCCTGAAGCGCGGCCTCGGGGTCACCGAGGCGGCCGCGGAGGCCGTCGCCACCACCGGGCGGGCAGTCGTCTTCGCGGGTGCGACCGTCTGCATCGCCCTGCTGGGCATGCTGATCCTGCGGCTGAACTTCCTCAACGGCGTCGCCGTCGCGGCCGCGCTGACCGTCGTCCTGACGGTCGCCGCCTCCGTGACCCTGCTGCCCGCCCTGCTGTCCCTCATCGGTATGCGCGCCCTCAGCCGCCGCGAGCGGCACCGGCTGGCGCAGCACGGGCCCGAACCCGAGCTGCCGACCGGGCTCGCCGCCCGCTGGTCGGCGCTGGTCGAGCGCCGCCCCAAGGCGCTCGGCGCGCTCGCCCTGACCGTCGTCGCCGTCCTCGCGCTGCCCACCCTCGGGCTGCGTCTGGGCACCTCCGACCAGGGCAACGACCCGCGGACCTCCACCACGCGCCAGGCCTACGACCTGCTCGCCGACGGCTTCGGACCCGGTGTGAACGGCCCGCTCACCCTGGTCACCGAGGTCGGCGGCGCCGAGGACCGGCTCGTGCTGGACAACCTCGACCGCACCCTGCGCGCCACCGAGGGCGTCGCGTCGGTGACGCCGGTGACGTACAGCTCCGGCGGCGACACCGCCCACCTCACCCTCGTCCCCGAGTCGGCCCCGCAGGCGCAGGCCACCAGCGACCTCGTCGACCGGCTGCGCGCCGAGGTGCTGCCCCGCGCCGAGGCGGGCACCTCGCTCGACGTGCAGGTCGGCGGTGTCACGGCGGGCTACGACGACTTCGCCGACGTGATCGTCGGCAAACTGCCGGCGTTCGTCGGCGTCGTCGTCGGCCTGGGCTGTCTGCTGCTCCTGCTGGCCTTCCGGTCCGTCGGCATCCCGCTGAAGGCCGCCGCGATGAACGTGGCCGCCGTCGCCGCCGCCTTCGGCGTCGTCGTCGCGATCTTCCAGTGGGGCTGGGGCAGCGAACCGCTCGGCCTGGGCAGCGCCGGCCCGATCGAGCCCTTCCTGCCGGTGATCATGGTGTCGGTCCTCTTCGGACTCTCCATGGACTACCAGGTCTTCCTGGTCAGCCGGATGTACGAGGAGTGGCTGGAGACCGGCGACAACCGGCGGGCCGTCCGCGTCGGCCTCGCCGAGACCAGCCGGGTGATCAATTCCGCCGCGGTCATCATGATCTCGGTCTTCCTCGCCTTCGTGCTCAGCGGCGACCGGGTGATCGCCATGTTCGGCATCGCGCTCGCCGCCGCGGTCGCCCTGGACGCGTTCGTCCTGCGCACCCTGCTCGTCCCCGCCCTGATGCACCTGCTCGGCGGCGCCAACTGGTGGCTGCCGCGCCGGCTGGACCGGTGGCTGCCGCGGATCAGCATCGAGGCGCCCGAGTGCCGCGCCGCTCATGAGAGGCTGGCCACGAAGACGGACGCCGGGGTGGCGGACGTCCTGGCGAAGGAGGGCCGGCAGCGGGATGTACGCGATACCACTGGGTGACGACGGAGCCGAACTGCGCCCCCTGGAGCCCTGGCACGCCGAGGAGTTCCTCGCCCACCTGGACCGGGGCCGGGAGTTCATCAACCGGTACGTCCCCTTCGGCTCCCGCGCCACCGACGTGCCCTCCGCGCGGCAGCTGCTCCAGGACTACGCCGACCGGCGCGCCGCCGACACCGCCTCCCTGCACGGCCTGTGGCTGGCGGGAAAGCTCGTGGGCGGCGTGCTCACGCTGAACTGCGACGCCCGGGGCGGCACCTGCGAGGTCGGCTGCTGGCTGGAGCCCGCGGGCACCGGGCGGGGCCTGGTCACGCGCGCGATGCGGGTGCTCATCGACTGGCTGGTCGAGCAGCGCGGCATCCACCGCGTCGAATGGGTCGCCGCCGCCGACAACCTGCCCAGCCTGAACGTCGCCCGCCGCCTGGGGATGACCCGCGACGGCGTGCGGCGCGAGGCCTACCTCCATCACGGCGTACGGCAGGACCTGGAGGTCTGGTCCGTGCTGGCCCCCGAGTGGCGGGCGGCACGGGCGGGTGCCGCCCGCCACGATCGTTAAGGGACCTCTCAGAGAGCGTCCGTACGGTGCGAGACATGGGAACGAAGACAGTGGACGAGACCGGAACCGAGAAGAAGACCGCCGCGGACACGGCGGACGCCACCAGGACCGACACGGCGGACGAGGTGACGGGGACGGCGGAGGCCGCGGAGGACTCCGCGCGGAGCACGGCGGACCCGGCGGACGGCACGGCGCAGGGCCCGTCCGGCGTCGGCCAGGGCGCGGGCGCCGTCGTCTCCGCCGCGCTCGGCCTGGTCTCGCTCACCGGCGGCTGGATCGGCACCGTCGCCGCCGCCCGCGAGACCCTCGTCGGCCAGCTGGAGACCTCCTCCGGCGCGAGCGTCGCGAAGCAGGTCGAGGAGGTCTACGGCGACGCCTGGCGGACCACCGCGCTGTGGGCCGGCCTGTTCGCGCTGACCGCGCTGATCGTCGGTGTCGTGGTGCTCGCCCGGCCCGCCTTCGGCGTGCCCGGCAGGCCGCAGGCCCCGTGGATCAAGTCGGTCGCCTGGGCGGGTGTCGCGCTCGGCGTCATCGGCCTGCTGCTGGCCGTCCTGAAGTACACCGGCATCCTGCTCGGACTGCCGTCCACGGGCTGAACCGCCGCGCCCGAGGGGCCCGGGCCTGCCGCGAGCGTCCCGCGGCAGGCCCGGGTCCCTTACGCGCGTTTGGCCCCGGGGCGCCGGAGGACGCGGAACCCGCCCGATGCGGCGGGCCGTCTGCCGATCACGAAGGTGTTCCGTCGCCGAGCCCGGCCGTCGCCGAGCCCGGCCGGTGGCGGGATCCGGCGGGGCGGGACGAGCGGCGCGGCGCCCGGCGGGCGGCCGGAACCGGACGCGCGTTCGGCCGGAAACCGCGCCCCGCCGCACGGAGGCGGGTTTACGCTGCAAGGGACGTCGGCCGTGGGAGGCAGCGTGTTCAACGTGTTCGAGGAACTGTTCGCGCCCGGCCGCACGCACACCCGGGACGAGCGGAACCGCCTGGAACTGACCCGGCAGGACGTGGGGGACGGCGACCCCGGACGCGGGCCCGTGGACCTCGCGTCCGGGACGGTCGTCGTACGGCTGCCGAAGCCGGCCGAGGGGCAGGACGCCGGCGACGGGACGGCCGAGGGCGAGGACTGAACGCCGCGCCGCGGGCCGGCCGCCCGCCGGACGCCGCGGCTCGCCCGGCGTCGGCCGGTCACCTCACCCGCACCTCCAGGATCCGGTCGTCCCCGTCCTTCGGGGCGCCCCGCCCGTCCGTGTTGCTGGTGACCAGCCACAGCCTGTCGCCGCCCGCCGGGACCACCGTGCGCAGCCGGCCGTACTCGCCCTCCAGGAAGGCCTGCGGGGCGGCCGCGGCCCGAGTGCCCTCCAGGGGGATGCGCCACAGGCGTTGGCCGCGCAGGCCCGCCATCCAGATCGAGCCCTTGGCGTAGGCGATGCCGCTGGGGGAGGCCTCGTCCGTGCTCCACTGGGCGACCGGGTCGTGGAAGCCGGAGTCGTCCGACCTGCCCTCCGCCTCCGGCCAGCCGTAGTTGTCACCCGGCTTGATCGCGTTCAGCTCGTCCCAGGTCTCCTGGCCGAACTCCGAGGCGAACAGGCGCTGCCGGGAGTCCCAGGCCAGGCCCTGCACATTGCGGTGGCCGTAGGAGTGGACCGGGGAGCCGGCGAAGGGGTTGCCCGGGGCCGGCTCGCCCTCCGGGGTCAGCCGGAGGATCTTGCCGCCCAGCGACTCCCGGTCCTGGGACAGGCCCGTGTCCCCGCTCTCGCCCGTGCCCACGTACAGCATCCGGTCGGGGCCGAAGGCGATCCGGCCACCGTTGTGGATCACGCCCTTGGGGATGCCCTTGAAGATCGTGTCGGGGGCGCCCAGCTGCTCGCCGGACGGCTTGTCCTCGTCGTACAGCATGCGGACGACGCGGTTGTCCGAGGCCGAGGTGAAGTACGCGTAGACCATGTGGTCCGAGGCGTAGTCGGGGGAGAGCGCCAGGCCGAGCAGACCGCCCTCGCCGGCCGGCGACACCCCCGGCACCTCGCCCAGCTCGGTCTTTCGGCCCGTGCCGGTGTCGACCTGGGTGATCGTGCCCTCGTCCCGGGAGGAGACCAGCAGGTCCCCGTCCGGCAGCGGGGCCAGGCCCCAGGGGCTGTCCAGGCCCGTGGCGACCGTGCGGACCACCTTCGCGGAGCCCTTGGCCGGGGGCGTCTCCCCGGTGGCCCGCCCGGAGGGCGACGACTGCCCGGTCGTACGGCTCGGGGAGGCGGCGCTCCCGGCTCCGTCCGGCGGCCCTCCGTCGCCGGAGGAGCAGCCGGCCGTCAGCAGGAGCGCGGCGGTGGCCAGCACGGCCGGCACGGCTCGATGATGCACGATCCCGATCCCTTCGACGCGGCGGGTTCTCCCTGTCATACACCGTCGGCGTCCCACAGGTTCCCGGGCACCGCGTCCCGAACCGCCGGGCCCGCGCCCGCCCGTACGCCCCCGCGCCCGGCCGCCTCAGTCCCACGACCCCCGCGCCGGCGGCAGCAGCGCCACCTCCGCCAGGTCCTGCGGGGTCAGCCGCAGTCCGGCGGCCCCGGCGTTCTCCACGACCCAGCGCTCCTGCTTGGTGCCCGGCACCGGGACCACGTGGCGGCCCTGGGCCAGGACCCACGCCAGGGCCACCTGCGCGGGCGTGACCCGCTCGCCGTGCCGGGCCGCGATGCGGCGCAGGCCGACCACGATCGGCTGGTTCGCGGCCATCATCTCGGCCGTGAAACGCGGGTGCCGGGCGCGCACGTCGTCCGGTTCGAAGCCCTCGCCGGGCGTCAGCGTGCCGGTGAGGAAACCGTTGCCGAGCGGCATCGCGGCGAGGAAGCCGACGCCGCGCGCCTCGCACCACGGCAGCAGCGTCCGCAGCGCCTCCGGCGACCACACCGACAGCTCCGCCTCCACCGCGCTCACCGGGAAGACCTGCTGCACCCGCTCCAGCTGCCGGATCGTCACGTCGTGCAGCCCGGTCCCCGGCCGCCGCGCCGACCGCGCGCCCACCGCGCACAACCCCAGCGCCCGCACCTTTCCGGCCTGGACGAGCTCCGCCATCGCCCCCCAGGTCTCCTCGACCGGGACCTCCGGGTCCGCCCGGTGCAGCTGGTACAGGTCGATGACGTCCGTCTGCAGGCGCCGGAGCGACGCGTCGCAGGCCCGCTTCACGTATCCCGGGCGGCCGTTGGCCACGATGTGCTGCTCGCCCACCAGCAGGCCGACCTTGGTCGAGACGAAGGCGTCGGCCCGGCGCTCCTTGAGCACCCGCCCCACCAGCAGCTCGTTGGTGAACGGGCCGTACATGTCGGCGGTGTCCAGCAGCGTCGAGCCCAGGTCGAGCGCCCGGTGCACCGCCCTGAGCGACTCCTCGCCGCGCTGCCGCGAGGTGCTGTAGGCCCAGCTCATCGGCATGCACCCGAGTCCGACGGCCCCCACCGCGAGCGCCGTCGCGCCGATCGTCCTGCGCTCCACCTGGTCGTGACCCTCCCTCTCCTGGCCACCCCAACCTAACCTCTGCGCCGGCGCGTGCCTGACATAGCCTCCGGACCATGACTGCAGACGTGTGGCTGCCCATACCGCCGGACGAGATCGAAGGGCTCCCCGAGGGGCCGGAGTACCGCTTCTGGGACGGGGAGGAGGATTTCCCCGCGGACCCGGCCGACTGCGCCTTCTACGTCGTCCCCTACATGAAGCCCGCCGAGGTCGGACAGCGCCCCCTGCCCCGGATGCGCGGTGTCCGGGTCGTCCAGACCCTGTCGGCCGGCACCGACCACATCGAGCCGGGCCTGCGCCACCTGGGGCCGGGCGTACGCCTGTGCAACGCGCGCGGGGTGCACGAGGCCAGCACCGCGGAGCTCGCGCTCGCGCTGATCCTGGCGTCGCTGCGCGGCCTCCCCGACTTCGTCCGGGCGCAGGACCGGCAGGAGTGGCTCGGCGGGTT
The DNA here is from genome assembly GCF_039533365.1 of Streptomyces glaucus. Taxonomy (NCBI): domain Bacteria; kingdom Bacillati; phylum Actinomycetota; class Actinomycetes; order Kitasatosporales; family Streptomycetaceae; genus Streptomyces; species Streptomyces glaucus. Next base: position 17,470 of record NZ_BAAATK010000030.1, on the reverse strand, counting down.
CCGGCCCGCGCTGGCCGACCGGAACGTCCTCATCGTGGGCTACGGCTCGATCGGCGCGGCGATCGAGGACCGGCTCGTGCCGTTCGAGGTGGCGCGGGTGGTGCGCGTCGCGCGCTCCGGGCGCACCACGGCGCGCGGTCCGGTGCACCCGCTCACCGAGCTGCCCCGGCTGCTCCCCGAGGCGGACGTCGTCGTCCTGTCCACCCCGCTCACCGAGGCCACCCGCCACCTGGTGGACGCGGACTTCCTCGCCCGCATGAAGGACGGCGCCCTGCTGGTCAACGTCGCCCGCGGGCCCGTCGTCGACACCAAGGCGCTGCTCGCCGAGACGGAGAGCGGCCGGATCGCCGCCGCCCTCGACGTCACCGATCCCGAACCGCTGCCTTTCGGCCATCCTCTGTGGCGGGTGCCGGGCGTGCTGATCAGCCCGCACGCCGGCGGCCCGACGTCCGCGTTCCTGCCGCGCGCCGAACGGCTGCTGGTGGACCAGTTGACGCGTTTCGTGAACCGGGAGCCGCTGCGCAACGTGATCCTTACGACGGGCCCGGCCGGCGTGTGAACCGCGCGGCGGGCACTTCCGTCGCACCAACCGCGTCATCCACTTCGGGCACCCTCCGCGATCCTCCGGATGCGGTGGGTACCCGCATATCCGCTGGCAGTCACGGAGAGTAGAGAAGCTATGTCCCTGAGTGACGAGACTGGTGTATCGTCCCGACAGGGGCTGCGCCGCGCACCGTTCGGCGCCGGGGACGAACACGTCAGAACTGTGAGGGGGGCGACGGGCGATGCACGGCCTATGGACGAACGATCCCACGCGGCGGGTCCGCCGACGGCGACCCTGGCGCACGGTCACGCACAGGCGCGGCCGGCACGGCGACCACCACGGCCACCACGGCCATCACCACCGCGGGCACGGCAGCCGCGACAGGCAGGTCCACCCCACGCGCCGGGACCTTCGGGGCCCGGCAGCGGCGACCACCAGGAGGGCCCGGTGAACGCAGCCCCGCCCCCCACCCTCGACCGAGCGCTGCGGACCCGGCCTTCGCCGAGGACGCCGCTGCCCCGCCCGCCGGCCCCCGACAGCGGGCCGGGCCTGGTCCCCCAGCTCGCCCTGGCCCTGGTCTGCGCGGCCTACGCCGTCGGCTCCGCGTTCGGCTGGGGTTCGGACCGACTGGCACTGATCATGGGCGACTTCGGACTGAGCGCCGCGGCCGGCGCCGCGGCCGTGTCCTGCCTGCTCCACGCCCGCAGCCGCCGCGTCCGCTTCCGGGCCGCCTGGCTGCTGTTCGCCCTCTCCTCGGCGATGGCGGCCCTCGGCAACGGGGTCTGGGGGTGGTACGAGGTCGTCCTCGGGCGTCCCGTGCCCGCGCCCTCGTACGCCGACCTGTTCTTCCTGTGCTTCGCGCCGCCCGCCATCGTGGGTCTGCTGGTCCTGGCCAAGCGGCCGGCCTCCAGGGCGGGCTGGGTCCGCCTCGCCCTGGACGCCTGGCTGATCGGCGGCTCCCTGCTGACGCTGTCCTGGAGCCTCGCGCTCGCGCAGGCCGCGAAGGCCGACGGGACCAGCGTGGCGCACACGGCGCTGTCGCTGGCCTACCCACTGCTCGACATCGTCCTGATCAGCATGGTGCTCGTGCTGCACTTCCGGCGCTCGGCGGTGTACCGGCCCGCGGTCAACACCGCGATCGGCGCGCTGGCGCTGACCGTGATGTGCGACGCCCTGTTCACCTCGCCGCTGCTGCACGACAGCTACCGCTCCGGTCAGCTGCTCGACGCGGGCTGGTTCGCCGGCTCCCTGCTGCTGGCGTACGCCCCCTGGGCCGCGTCCCGGCACGGGCAGCCGCCGCAGGACGAGGGGTACACGCGCGTGGTCCACGAGCACGTGCCCGGACAGCGCGGCGCCGGCCCCCGCCCCGCACCGGCGCAGGACGGGGAGCCGGGCCGCTGTCCGGCTCCCCGGCCCATCGCCGGGTCGCTGGCCGCGCTCACGCCCTACCTCGCCGCCGCGGTCTGCACGCTGGGGATCCTCTACAACGTGCTCAACGGCCGCAGCGTCGACCGCGTGGTGCTGATCACCGGCGGCACGGTCGTCCTCGCCCTCGTGGTGCGCCAGGGCATCATGCTGCTCGAGAACATCATCCTCACCCAGGAACTGGCGCAGAAGGAGAACCACTTCCGCTCCCTGGTGCAGGGCTCCAGCGACGTCATCATGATCGCCGCGCCCGACGGCGTCCTCCGGTACGTCTCCCCGGCCGCCGCCGGTGTGTACGGCTGCCCCGCGGAGGAGCTCGTGGGCACGGAACTGGCAGGCCTCATCCACCCGGAGGACCTCGGCTGCGTCGTGCACGAGGTGCGCCGTTTCCTCGCCGCCGACCCGGTCCGGGAACCCACCACCCGCATCGAGTGCCGCTTCCGCTCCGGCGGTGGCGGCTGGCTGAACGTCGAGTCCACCGTCAACCGCCACCACGGCGGCCTCATCTTCAACAGCCGGGACGTGACCGAGAGAGTGCGCCTCCAGGCACAGCTCCAGCACAGCGCCGAGCACGACCCGCTCACCGACCTGCCCAACCGCGCCCTGTTCACCAAGCGCGTCCAGCAGGCCCTGTCCGGCCGCCGCGCCTCCGACCGGGGCGTCGCCCTGCGCAACACGGCGGTGCTCTTCATCGACCTGGACGGTTTCAAGGCCGTCAACGACACGATCGGGCACCAGGCCGGGGACGAACTGCTCGTCCAGGCCGCCCGCAGACTCCAGGACGCGGTCCGGCAGGGCGACACCGCCGCCCGGCTGGGCGGCGACGAGTTCGCGGCCCTGATCGTCGGGGACGGCACCCGCGACCGGGCCGCCCGGGAACGGCACATCCTGGAGCTCGCCGACCGCCTCAGGGTGACGCTGTCGCAGCCGTACCTCATCGACGGCAACGACGTCCGGGTCAACGCCTCCATCGGCGTGGCCTTCGCCGAACCCGGCCTCGGCGCGGGCGAGCTGCTGCGCAACGCCGACCTCGCCATGTACCGCGCCAAGGCGGGCGGCAAGGGCCGCGTCGAGCTGTACAAGCCGCAGATGCAGCAGGACGTGGTCCGCAAGGCCGAGCTGGCCACGCGGCTGCGCGCCGCGCTGCACGACGGCGAGTTCACCCTGCTGCACCAGCCGGTGGTGTGCCTGGAGAACGGCCGGATCGCGTCGGTCTGCGCCCAGGCGCGCTGGCGCTCCTCCCAGGGGGTGCTGTTCACCCCGGCCGAGTTCCTGCGCGTGGCCGAGGACAGCGACAAGGCCGCCGAGCTGGGCCGCTGGGTGCTCCAGAAAGCCGTCGAGCAGGCGGCCGAGCGGGCCGCGGCCGGCCTGTCCGTGCCCGTCGCCGTCCGCATGAGCGCCCGCCGGCTGCTGGACCGCTCGATGCCGTTCGGCTCCGTCGAGGCATTGCTGACCCGGCACGGACTGCCGCCCGGGGCGCTGCTGATCGAGCTGGCCGACGTCGATCCGCGGGTCGGCCTGGACGACCTGGAGCGCCGGCTGAACGCCCTCAGGCGGGTCGGCGTCCGGATCGCGCTCGACGGCTTCGGCAGCGGCTACGCGTCGCTCACGGCCCTCCGGCGGCTCCCCGTCGACGTGCTGAAACTCGACCGCGGCCTGGTCGAGGGCGTCGTCGAGTCCGCGCGCCTGCACAAGATCACCAGCGGGCTGCTCCGCATCGCCACCGACCTCGGGCTGCAGTCCGTGGCCGACGGCGTGGACCTGCCGGAGCAGGCCGCCGCCCTGCGCGCGATGGGCTGCACCCACGGGCAGGGCATGGCCTTCTCCGGGCCGCTGGACGAGTACCGGCTGCGCCGGGTGCTCGGCGCCGGCCGGTATCCGGTGCCGCACGGGCCGGCCGAGCCGGCGTTCGCGGGCGGCGGCGCGGGGGTGTACTCCAGCGGGATGGCCGGTGGCGTCGCCACGGGGATCCCGGCGGTCCTCGGCGGCGGCACGGCCCTTCGCTCACATGATGAGACTCCCGTCCCACCCACTTGACAGTGGGCGCGCGCCGGGGGGAGGGTCGATGCCATGCGCACCCGAATTCTCGTACTTGGACAGCGCGTCGGCTGAAGCTGGGATCCACCGGTACCACCCGGAATCCCCAGCGACCCCCACCGGCGCGCTCCCCTCGCTTGCCTGACGGCACGAGGGGTTTTTTGTTGCACGGGCGCGAGCAGCTCTCGGCCCGAGCATCAGCCGAATACCGTACAAACTTCGCACAAGCCCTCAGCACCGAGAAGAGATTGCCGATGACCGAGCAGGCCTCCGGGGCTCACCATCCGCAGCCGCGGCCCCGTCCCTCTGGACAGCAGTCCGCCTCCGTCGAGCACGTCACGGGCGCGCAGTCCCTCATCCGCTCGCTCGAGGAGGTCGGCGCCGACACGGTATTCGGCATTCCCGGCGGTGCGATCCTTCCGGCGTACGACCCGCTGATGGACTCCGGCCGGGTGCGTCACGTCCTGGTCCGCCACGAGCAGGGCGCGGGGCACGCGGCCGAGGGCTACGCCCTGGCCACCGGCAAGGTCGGCGTCTGCATGGCGACGTCCGGCCCCGGCGCGACGAACCTCGTCACCCCGATCGCCAACGCCCACATGGACTCCGTGCCGCTGGTCGCGATCACCGGCCAGGTCGCCTCGTCGTCGATCGGCACGGACGCCTTCCAGGAGGCGGACATCGTCGGCATCACCATGCCGATCACCAAGCACAACTTCCTGGTCACCAAGGCCGAGGACATCCCGCGGGTGATCGCCCAGGCGTTCCACATCGCCTCCACCGGCCGCCCCGGCCCGGTCCTGGTCGACATCGCCAAGGACGCCCTCCAGGCGAAGACCACCTTCTCCTGGCCGCCCATCATGGACCTGCCCGGCTACCGCCCGGTGACCAAGCCGCACGCCAAGCAGATCCGCGAGGCGGCCAAGCTGATCGGCTCCGCCCGGCGGCCCGTGCTGTACGTCGGCGGCGGTGTCCTCAAGGCCGGCGCCACCGCCGAGCTGAAGGTGCTCGCCGAACTCACCGGCGCGCCCGTCACCACCACCCTGATGGCGCTCGGCGCGTTCCCCGACAACCACCCGCTGCACCTGGGGATGCCCGGCATGCACGGCAGCGTCGCCGCCGTCACCGCGCTGCAGAAGTCGGACCTGATCGTCGCCCTCGGCGCCCGCTTCGACGACCGCGTCACCGGCAGGCTGGACAGCTTCGCCCCGCACGCCAAGATCGTGCACGCCGACATCGACCCGGCCGAGATCGGCAAGAACCGCGCCGCCGACGTGCCGATCGTCGGCGACGCCCGCGAGGTCATCGCCGACCTGATCCAGGCCGTCCAGAAGGAGCACGCCGACGGCCACCGGGGCGACTACGCCGCCTGGTGGAACGACCTGAACCGCTGGCGCGAGACCTACCCGCTCGGCTACGACCAGCCCGGCGACGGCTCGCTCTCCCCGCAGCAGGTCATCCAGCGCATCGGGCAGCTCGCCCCCGAGGGCACGATCTTCTCGGCGGGCGTCGGCCAGCACCAGATGTGGGCCGCGCACTTCATCGAGTACGACCGGCCGCGCACCTGGCTGAACTCCGGCGGCGCCGGAACCATGGGCTACGCCGTCCCGGCCGCCATGGGCGCCAAGGCCGGCGCGCCCGACCGGACCGTCTGGGCGATCGACGGCGACGGCTGCTTCCAGATGACCAACCAGGAGCTCACCACCTGCGCCCTGAACAACATCCCGATCAAGGTCGCCGTCATCAACAACGGGGCCCTCGGGATGGTCCGCCAGTGGCAGACCCTCTTCTACAACCAGCGGTACTCCAACACGGTGCTGCACTCCGGGCCCGACGACATCAACCCGCAGGCCAGGGGCACCCGCGTCCCGGACTTCGTGAAGCTGGCGGAGGCCATGGGCTGCCACGCCATCCGCTGCGAGGACCCGGCCGACCTCGACAAGGTGATCGAGGAGGCGAACGCCGTCAACGACCGCCCGGTCGTGGTCGACTTCATCGTCCACCAGGACGCGATGGTGTGGCCGATGGTCGCCGCCGGCACCTCCAACGACGAGATCATGGCCGCCCGGGACGTCCGCCCCGACTTCGGCGACAACGAAGACGACTGAGCCAGGAAGAGCGAAGAGGAACCCCAGACATGTCCAAGCACACGCTCTCCGTCCTGGTGGAGAACACGCCGGGCATCCTCGCCCGGATCGCCGCCCTGTTCTCCCGCCGCGGCTTCAACATCGACTCGCTCGCCGTCGGCGTCACCGAGCACCCCGACATCTCCCGCATCACCATCGTGGTGAACGTCGAGGACCTGCCGCTGGAGCAGGTCACCAAGCAGCTCAACAAGCTCGTCAACGTGCTCAAGATCGTCGAGCTGGACCCGGCGCAGGCCGTGCAGCGCGAACTGGTCCTGGTGAAGGTGCGCGCCGACAACGAGACGCGCTCGCAGATCGTCGAGATCGTCCAGCTGTTCCGCGCCAAGACCGTCGACGTCTCCCCGGAGGCCGTGACCATCGAGGCCACCGGATCCAGCGACAAGCTGTCCGCCATGCTCAAGATGCTGGAACCGTACGGCATCAAGGAGCTGGTCCAGTCCGGCACGATCGCGATCGGCCGTGGCGCCCGCTCGATCACGGACCGGTCGCTGCGCGCCCTGGACCGGTCGGCGTAGCACCCGGAACGGGCGGCCGGCGCACCGGCCGCCCGTATTCCGAGACCCGAAGACTTCCCTTCCGCCCACCGGCATACGGTGGGACGCGACACCTGCACACAAGGAGAGAACCCAAAGTGGCCGAGCTGTTCTACGACGCCGACGCCGACCTGTCCATCATCCAGGGCCGCAAGGTCGCGGTCATCGGGTACGGCAGCCAGGGCCACGCCCACGCCCTGTCGCTGCGCGACTCGGGCGTCGACGTGCGTGTCGGTCTGCACGAGGGCTCCAAGTCCAAGGCGAAGGCCGAGGAGCAGGGCCTGCGCGTGGTGACCCCGTCCGAGGCCGCCGCCGAGGCCGACGTCATCATGATCCTCGTCCCGGACCCGATCCAGGCCCAGGTCTACGAGGAGCACATCGCGCCGAACCTGAAGGACGGCGACGCCCTCTTCTTCGGCCACGGCTTCAACATCCGCTTCGGCTTCATCAAGCCCCCGGCCGGCGTGGACGTCTGCATGGTCGCCCCCAAGGGCCCGGGCCACCTGGTGCGCCGTCAGTACGAGGAGGGCCGCGGCGTCCCCTGCATCGCCGCCGTCGAGCAGGACGCCACGGGAGGCGCCTTCGCGCTGGCCCTGTCGTACGCCAAGGGCATCGGCGGCACCCGCGCCGGCGTCATCAAGACGACCTTCACCGAGGAGACCGAGACCGACCTGTTCGGTGAGCAGGCCGTCCTGTGCGGTGGCACGGCCGCGCTGGTCAAGGCGGGCTTCGAGACGCTGACCGAGGCCGGCTACCAGCCGGAGATCGCCTACTTCGAGTGCCTGCACGAGCTGAAGCTGATCGTGGACCTCATGTACGAGGGCGGCCTGGAGAAGATGCGCTGGTCGATCTCCGAGACCGCCGAGTGGGGCGACTACGTCACCGGCCCGCGGATCATCACCGACGCCACCAAGGCCGAGATGAAGAAGGTCCTCGCCGAGATCCAGGACGGCTCCTTCGCCCGGCAGTGGATGGACGAGTACCACGGCGGCCTGAAGAAGTACGGCGAGTACAAGCAGCAGGACTCCGAGCACCTGCTGGAGACCACCGGCAAGGAGCTGCGCAAGCTCATGAGCTGGGTCGACGAGGAGGCGTGAGCCGACCGCCCGAGGGGCCGGGACGTTCCGCTCCGGCCCCTTCGGCGAACCCCGGGTAACGTCGGTGGTACGGCGTTGTCCGATCCGTCCGGCCACGGACGGGTGAACCTTCCGAAGCGGCGTAAGACGACGCCACCGGCGCCACTACACTGCTGCACACATACGCGTCAGGCCCACAGCGTCGTGCGTCTTCCACGCGGCTAGCACCCCTCCACCGCCTGCGGCCGTCGGGACGGCCGTCCGCACTGGACATGTGAGGACCCACGTGAGCTCGTACCCCAGTCGAAAAGCCACGGTACTCATCGCTGAAGAGCTGTCGCCCGCCACCGTCGACGCGCTTGGGCCGGACTTCGAGATCCGCCACTGCAACGGAGCAGACCGAGCCGAACTGCTCCAGGCCATCGCCGACGTGGACGCGATCCTGATCCGCTCGGCCACCAAGGTCGACGCCGAGGCGATCGCCGCGGCGAACAGGCTGAAGGTCGTCGCACGAGCCGGCGTCGGCCTCGACAACGTCGACGTCGCCGCCGCCACCAAGGCCGGCGTGATGGTCGTCAACGCCCCCACCTCCAACATCGTGACCGCCGCCGAGCTCGCCTGCGGCCTGATCATCGCCACCGCCCGCAACATCCCGCAGGCCAACGCCGCGCTGAAGAACGGCGAGTGGAAGCGCAGCAAGTACACGGGCGTCGAGCTGGCCGAGAAGACCCTGGGCGTCGTGGGTCTGGGCCGGATCGGCGCCCTCGTCGCACAGCGCATGTCGGCCTTCGGCATGAAGGTCGTCGCCTACGACCCCTACGTGCAGCCCGCGCGGGCCGCGCAGATGGGCGTCAAGGTGCTGTCGCTGGACGAGCTGCTGGAGGTCTCCGACTTCATCACCGTCCACCTGCCGAAGACCCCCGAGACGCTCGGCCTGATCGGCGAGGAGGCGCTGCGCAAGGTCAAGCCGAGCGTGCGCATCGTCAACGCCGCGCGCGGCGGGATCGTCGACGAGGAGGCGCTGTACTCGGCGCTGAAGGAGGGCCGGGTCGCCGGCGCGGGCCTCGACGTGTACGCCAAGGAGCCCTGCACCGACTCGCCGCTGTTCGAGTTCGACCAGGTCGTGTGCACCCCGCACCTCGGCGCCTCCACCGACGAGGCGCAGGAGAAGGCCGGTATCGCCGTCGCCAAGTCGGTGCGGCTCGCCCTCGCCGGGGAGCTGGTGCCGGACGCGGTCAACGTCCAGGGCGGGGTCATCGCCGAGGACGTCAAGCCGGGTCTGCCGCTCGCCGAGCGCCTGGGCCGGATCTTCACCGCGCTCGCCGGCGAGGTCGCGGTCCGCCTCGACGTCGAGGTGTACGGCGAGATCACCCAGCACGACGTGAAGGTGCTCGAACTGTCCGCGCTCAAGGGCGTGTTCGAGGACGTCGTCGACGAGACGGTGTCCTACGTCAACGCGCCGCTGTTCGCCCAGGAGCGCGGGGTCGAGGTGCGGCTGACCACCAGCTCGGAGTCGGCCGACCACCGCAACGTCGTCACCGTGCGCGGCACGCTCGCGGACGGCGAGGAGATCTCGGTCTCCGGCACGCTGACCGGCCCCAAGCACGTCCAGAAGATCGTCGCGGTCGGCGAGTACGACGTCGACCTGGCGCTCGCCGACCACATGGTGGTGCTGCGGTACGAGGACCGTCCCGGCGTCGTCGGCACGGTCGGCCGGATCCTCGGCGAGGCCGGCATCAACATCGCCGGCATGCAGGTGTCCCGCGCGGTCGCCGGCGGCGAGGCGCTGGCGGTGCTGACCGTCGACGACACGGTGCCGCAGGGCGTGCTGTCCGAGGTCGCGGCCGAGATCGGCGCGACGTCGGCCCGGTCGGTCAACCTGGTCTGAGGCGACCGCCCCTGCGGGGGCCGTCCCCGGACCCCCGCTCAGGCCCTGAACGGGCCTCGTCCTCACACGCTCACACGCCGGACGGGCTGATCGCATCGGCCCGTCCGGCGTTCTGCGTGTCCGCGGTCTCGCGCACCCGGATGCCGCGCAGCGCGCGTGCCGCCGGTACCGCCGCGGCCAGCAGCAGCACCGCTCCGGCGATCGCCGCGCCGTGCATCCCGCTCGTGAACGCCTTCCGCGCCGCCGTCGCCAGCGCCTGGCCCGCGGACTGGGGCAGCTGCCCGGCGACCGCCAGTGCGCCGCCCAGGGTCTCCCGGGCCGCGTCCGGTGCCGAGGCCGGCATCTCGTGGTGGTAGACGGCCGTGCCGATGGAGCCGAGGACCGCCATGCTCAGGGCGCCGCCGAACTCCGTTCCGGTCTCCATGAGGGAGGAGGCCGTCCCGGCCTTCTCGACCGGGGCGGCGCCGAGGGCCAGGTCGGTTAGCTGGGACATCACGGCGACGATGCCGCCGGCCATGACACCGCACGCGGCCAGCACCAGCCACAGGGAACCGGTGTCCGCCAGGACCAGCAGCGCGTAACCGCACGCCGCGACCACGAAGCCGCCCGCGACGACGTACGCCCGCTCCACGCCCCGCTGGACCAGCCGCATGGCCAGCGGTGCCGCGAAGCCGATGAACACCGAGGGCAGCAGGGCCCACAGCGCCGCCTCCAGCGCGCTCTTGTCCAGGACGGACTGGAGGTACTGGGTGGTGAAGTACGAGGAGCCCATCAGCCCGAAGGCCGACACCAGGTTGAGGACGACCGCCGGGGTGAAGCCGTGGCCGCGGAACAGCGCCGGCGGGATCAGCGGGGACGCCGCGGTGCGCTGACGGTGCACGAACAGCGCGCCGAACAGCAGGCCGACCGTCACCGACATGACGTAGCGCACGTGCCAGCCCTCGGACGGGATCTCCTTCAGGCCGTAGACCAGGGGCAGGACGGCGGCCATCGACAGCGGCACGCTCAGCAGGTCGAAGCGGCCAGGGTGCGGATTCTTCGACTCCGGCAGCAGGACCGGGCCGAGGACCAGGAGCAGGGCCATCGCGGGCAGGTTGACCAGGAAGACCGAGCCCCACCAGAAGTACTCGACCAGGACACCGCTCATCACCGAGCCCAGCGCGATGCCCGCGGTCATCACGCCGGACCACAGCCCGACGGCCTTCGCGCGCTGCCCGGGGTCCGTGAACATCGTGCGGACCAGGGCCATCGTCGAGGGCATCAGGGTCGCGCCGCCGATGCCGAGGACCGCGCGGGCCACGATCAGCGTCTCGGCGCTGTTCGCGTACGCCGCCACCAGCGAGGCGGCACCGAAGGCCGCCGCGCCGGTCAGCAGAAGCCTGCGGCGGCCGACGCGGTCGCCCAGCGAGCCCATCGTCATCAGCAGACCGGCCAGCACGAACGCGTAGATGTCGAAGATCCACAGCTGCTGGGTGCCGGTGGGCTCGAGGTCGGCGCTGATGGCCGGAATCGCGAAGTAGAGGACCGAGACGTCCATCGAGACCAGCAGCAGCGGAAGCATCAGCACGGCGAGGGCGGTCCATTCGCGGCGCCCGGCGCGGGGTGGGTTCGTCGTCATGTCCGGGACTGTACGCACGTCTTATACTGCTGTCTAGTACGGTTGTATATGACGACTGTATAGGACCTCCGTATGGGACGGGTGTATGGACCGAGGGGTAGGGTGACTCCATGGGACACCGTGAGGATCTGCTCGAGGGCGCCAAGCGCTGCCTGCTGCAGAAGGGGTTCGCGCGGACGACCGCGCGGGACATCGTCAAGGAGTCGGGGACCAACCTCGCGTCGATCGGCTACCACTACGGCTCGAAGGACGCGCTCCTCGCGCAGGCGTACGTGTCGCTGGTCGAAGGGCTGGGCGACGCCTTCGAGGGCGACCGGTCCGTGCTGGACGGCACCGAACCCGGCTCGGTCGAGCGCTTCCAGCGGGTCTGGTCGAACATCATCGACACGATGCGGGAACCCGGCAGTGTGTGGCGGCTCAGCATGGAGATCCTGGCCATGGGCGACCGGATGCCGGACGTGCGCGACCATCTCGCGCGGGCCCAGCGGGAGGCCGGGCGGGGGATCGTCCCGCTGCTCATGGGCGGGCGCGAGGAGGACGTCTCGGACGAGACGACGGACACCCTCGGGGCGTTCTATCTGACGCTGATGACGGGACTGATCGCGCAGTGGACCTTCGACCCGAAGACCGCGCCCGAGGCCGGTCAGCTCACCGAAGGGCTGCGCCGGGTGATCGAGGCCGCCACTCGGACGTGACGCGTCCCTCGCGCAGTTCGACCACGCGGTCCGCGAAGTGCCGTACGACCGCGCGGTCGTGGCAGATGAACAGGTAGCCGAGGCCCAGCTCGTCCTGGAGGTCGGCGAGCAGGTTCAGCACGCCGGCCCGGACCGACGCGTCCAGCGCCGACACCGGTTCGTCCAGGACCAGCAGCCGCGGCTCACAGGCCAGGGCGCGGGCGATGCCGGCCCGCTGGCACTGGCCGCCGGACAGCTCGTGCGGGCGCCGGTCGCCGTACGCCGGGTCCAGGCCGACGCGTTCGAGGAGTTCCGCGACGCGGGCGGGGCCGTCGTCGGCGTTCCAGCGGCCCTGCACCTTCAGCGGTTCCGCCACGGCGTCCCGGATGCGGTGGCGGGGGCTCAGGGAGCCGTAGGGGTCCTGGAGGACGGGCTGCATACGGGGGCGCAGGGGGCGCAGTTCGCGTTCCGTCAGGCCGGTCAGCTCGCGCCCCTCGAAGCGGACCTCGCCGCCGTCGGGGCGGCGCAGCAGGAGCACCGCCAGCGCGGTGGAGGACTTCCCGCAGCCGGAGGGGCCGTCGAGGGCGAGGGTCTCGCCGGCCTCCAGCGCGAAGGAGACGTGGTCGACGGCCGTCACCGGGCCGTAGCGGACCACCAGGTCACGGACGTCCAGCAGTGGCTCGGTCACAGGAACTCCCGGATCGGGTCGGGGACGTCGGCCGCCCGGTGGCAGGCGACCAGCCGTCCGTCCAGCGGCTGCGGCTCCGGTTCACGCGTCCGGCAGGGATCCGCGGCCAGCGGGCAGCGCGGGGCGAAGGCGCAGCCGGTGCCGAGGGCGCCCGGCGCGGGCGGGGAGCCCGGGAGCGCCGGGAGGCGGCGGCGGGGCGGGCCGTCCGATGAGGGGAGCGAGGCCAGCAGGCCCGCGGTGTAGGGGGCGCGGGGGCGGGCCAGCACCCGGCCGGCGGGGCCGGTCTCGGCCGCCCGGCCGGCGTACATCACCAGCACGCGGTCGGCGTGGCGGCGGACGACGTCGAGGTCGTGCGTGACGAGGACCAGCGCGGCGCCGACCGCCTCCCGCTGCTCGGCCAGCACCCGCAGCACCTGTTCGCGGCGCTCCTCGTCCAGCGCGGTGGTCGGTTCGTCGGCGACGACCACGTCGGGCTCGTTGACCGTCGCCATGGCGATCACCGCGCGCTGCCGCATGCCGCCGGAGTACTCGTGCGGATACGCCCGCGCCCGGCGCGCGGCGTCCGGGATGCCGACCCGCTCCAGCGCCGCCACCGCCCGCGCCGCCGCCTCGCGCCGGGACACCCGCCGCACCGACCGCACGGCGGCGGCGAGCTGGTCGCCGACCGGGTGGACGGGGGAGAGCGCGGACAGGGCGTCCTGCGGGACGAGGCTGATCCGCCGTCCGCGCTCGGCGGCGAGGTCGGTGGAGCCCCGCAGCAGGACGCCGCCGCTCGTCGTCGCGCCGCGCGGCACCATGCCGAGCAGCGCCCGCGCGGTGAGCGACTTGCCGGCGCCGGACTCCCCGACGACGCCGAACGCCTCGCCGGGGCGGACGTCGAAGGAGAGCCCGCGGACGACTTCGACGCCGTCGAAGGAGACGCGGAGGTCCCGCACGGAGAGGAGGGGGGCGGGCGCCTCGGGATCCTCGCCGGGAAAGGGCGCGGGACGCGGCTCGTGGGCCGGGGCGTCAGGCTTCACCGGCGGGCTCCTTCCGGGCCGGGGCGGGGACGGGGCCGGCGCCCGGCCGGGCGCCGGGCGCGGCCGGGGACGGCAGCCGGCAGGGTCCGCCGGCCGCAGCGGGGCGTGCCGGGGAGCGCACCGGGCGTCGGCCGGCCGCTCCCGAGGTGCGGCGGGGGCGGGTGAGCGACGACGCCGAGACCGCGAGGCCCGCCAGGAGGGCCAGGGCGACGGCGGGGGCGAGGGCGGCCCAGGGGGCGCGTTCCACGTAGGCGCGGGACTCGTCGAGGAGCAGGCCCCACTCGGGCGCCGGCGGCTGCGCGCCCAGGCCCAGGAAGCCGAGGGAGGCCAGGGCGAGGGCGATGCCGGGCAGCCGCAGCAGGGCGTGCCGGGCGACCGGCGCGGCCACCGACGGCAGGACGTGCCGGGTCAGGATCCAGGCCGGCGACGCGCCGATGGCCCGCTGCGCGGTGAGAAACGCCGACGCCCGCACCTCCTGCACCAGCGCCGCCGCGTGCGCGGCCAGGGGCGGCCAGGAGATCAGAGCGACGGCGAGGGCGGCCCCGCCGGTGCCGGGCCCGGCCGCCGCGGCGACCAGAATGCCGACGATCACCGGCGGCAGGGCGTTGGCGATGTCCGCCGCGCCCGCCGCGAACCCCGGCAGGAAACCCAGGGCCAGTCCGGCCAGCAGGCTCAGCAGGCAGACCGCCGCCGCCGTGCCGACCGTCGAGGCGGCCCCGTGTCCGAGCCGCGCCAGCACGTCCCTCCCGAGTCCGTCGGTGCCCAGCGGGTACGCCCAGGAGGGCGCCGCCAGCCGGGCGGTGGTGTCGACGGCGTACGGGTCGCGCAGCAGACCCCAGCCGACCGCGGCCAGCAGCACGGCGGCGAGGACCACCGGCACCGCCGGGTGCGCGCGCACCGGCCGGGCCGGGGGCAGCGCGAGCCCGGCGTCGCGCAGGGCCGGCCCCAGCAGCCGGCGCCGTGCCAGCGCGGCCAGCGCGCCGGTGACCAGACCGAGGACGAGCAGGGCCAGGACGGCGCCCTGGAGCAGCGGCAGGTCCTGCGACTTGGCCGCCCCCAGCGCCGTCCGCCCGATGCCGGGCACCGCGAACACCGTCTCCACCGCGACCGCGCCGCCCGCCAGTCCCACGGCGACCATGCCGGACTGCGGGACCAGCGGCGGCAGTACGCGGCGCAGCGCGGCGGCCGCGATCCGGGCCCGGCTCACCCCCGCGCCCCGCCACAGCTCCACCCACCGCTCGCCGAGCACGGCGGGCAGCGCGTCCGCGACCAGGCGGCCGAGCAGCCCGCCCGCGGGGACGCCGAGGGCGACGGCGGGCAGCACCATGTGCTCCGGCCCGTGCCAGCCGGACGTCGGCAGCCACCCCAGCCACACCCCGCACACCAGCAGCGCGACCGTGGCCAGCAGGAACTCCGGCACGGCGGCCAGCATGGCGGCGAACGCCCCGCCCGAGGCGCGCCCCCGCACCAGGACGGGCGCCACCAGCGCGCAGGCCAGCAGCACCGCCACGGCGAGCGAGGCGCCCATCAGGGCCAGCGAGACCTGCAGTCCGGACACCACCGACGGCAGCACCTCGGCCCCCGACACCCAGGACGTGCCGAGATCGCCGCGCGCCGTACCGCCGGCCCACCTCCCCAGCAGGGCGAGGGGCCCGGCGTCCAGCCCGAGGTCCCGCCGTACGGCGTCCAGGGCCTCCCGCGTCGGCTCCTGCTCGGCGGAGCGGGCCCGCAGCACGGTCAGCGCCGGGTCCCGGCCGGAGAGCCAGGGCAGCAGGCCGACGGCGGCCAGGACGGCGGCGAGTGCGAGGACGCGGGTCGACCCCGCCGCGGTGGGCCTCACCCGAGGTGGGTGGCCGCCGTGACGAGCTCCCGCTCGCGCGGGTCGTGGGCGGCGCCGACCACGTCGGCGGCGTCGCCCTGGATCACCCGCTCGTGGAGCATCGGCACCGCCGCGTCGGTGGCCAGCACGGCGGCTTCGGCGGCGACGACCGCCGCGCGGCGGTCGTCGCCGGTCGGCGTCTCACCGGCCTTGCGCAGCGCCTTGTCCACCGACGCGTCGGCGAGCTGGGAGATGTTGAAGGAGCCGTCGGAGGCGAAGTCGCTGTAGAGGTAGGCGGCCGGGTCGCCGGAGTCCAGGACGGTGGCCCGGGACAGGAGGAACGCGTCGAACTCGCCGGCCAGCGCGTCGGACTCGATGGCGGCGTACTCGCGGACGTCCAGCTTCACCCGGAACCCGGCCTTCTGGAGCTGCTGTTGCAGTGCGGCGGCCACCTCGGGCAGCTCGGCCCGGTCGGTGAAGGTGCCGAGGGTGATGGTCCGGCCGGCGGGTCGGCCCGCCTTCGCGCGGGACACCGGCTCGCGCAGCTCGGCCGCCCAGGGGAGCGCCGGGCCGAGCAGCCCCTCGGCCACGTCGGCGCGTCCCTCGTACACCCCCTTCACGATCGACTCCGCGTCGATCGCCTCCCGGGCCGCCGCCCGCAGCGCGGGATCCCGGAAGGCGCCCTTCGCGGTGTTCAGGTAGAGGGTGTTGGTGCGCGGCATCGGCACCTCGGTGATCAGGTCCTCGTCGAGCAGCGCCGCCTGGGACACCGGCACCGCCTCGACGATGTCGGCCTCGCCGCTGCGCAGGGCGGCGGCGCGGGCGGTGCCGTCCGGCACGAACGTCACGTCGATGCCGGGGGCCTCGGCCCGGCCGCCCCAGTAGTCGTCGTAGCGGTCGAGGGAGGCGGAGGAGGTGCCGTCGACCTCGGTCAGCTCGAAGGGGCCGGTGCCCGCGCCGACCGGGTCCACGGTCTTCCCCCGGTACGCCTTCGCCGCGAGGATCGACAGCTGGGGGGAGCTGAGCCGCTGCGGGACGAGGGGGTCCTCGACGGCGGTGGTGACGACGACCCGGTTCCCGTCGGCCCGCGCGGTCAGGTCCACGCCGTCGAGGATGCGGGGCTTGGGGGAGGCGGTGGCGGCCCTAGTGAGGGAGCGCACCACGGCCTCGGCGGTGAGCTTCGAGCCGTCGTGGAAGGTGACGCCGTCGCGGATCGTGAACGTCCAGCTGCGGCCGGACCGGGTCCACCCGGTGGCGAGGGCGGGCCGGGCGTCGCCCTGCGCGTCCAGCTTCACCAGCGTCTCCGCCGTCGACCAGCGGGAGAGTTTGAAGGCGTCGTCGGAGAGCGGGGACAGGCCCGAGCGCGGGGGCTGCATCATCGCGACGCGGATCCGCCCGCCCTCGGCGCCGGCGTCACCGGAACCCGTCGCGGAGAAGCATCCGGTGAGCAGCGCGAGGGCCGCGGCGGACGCGGACAGGGGGAGGAAGCGGACGGGGACGCGCACGGGACACTCCGGGTAAAGGGCTGGTCAATGGTTGAGCGCGCGACGACCGTAGCACGATGACAATCGTTTTCATAAGTTGGTGTCGATCACGCCGGGCGGGGGCCGCCCGTCACAGCCGCGCCGCCTTGAGCGCCATGTGCAGCAGCAGCCGGTCCTCGCCGTCGTCCAGGTCCAGGCCGGTGAGCTGCTCGACGCGGGAGAGGCGGTAGTAGAGGGTCTGGCGGTGGATGCCGAGCGCGGCGGCCGTACGGGCGGCCTGGCCCGCGCAGTCGAGGTAGGCCTCGGCGGTGCGGGCCAGCTCGCGGTGGGCGGGGGCCAGCAGGGCGCCCGCGGCCGGATCGCGGGCGGCGCCCGGCGGCAACGCGGTGAGCAGGCGGTACGGGCCGATCGACGCCCACTCGGCGACCGGGCCGAGCCGCGGCTCGGCCAGGGCCGCGCGCGCCGCCGCCGACGCCTCCCGCCAGGCCGCGCCCAGCTCCGCGAGCCCGGCGCGCGGCACG
>NZ_BAAATK010000029.1:0-84146 GCF_039533365.1 Streptomyces glaucus | reverse complement strand
GCGTGCGTACGGCCCAGGAGAGCGGTGGCCGACGGGCTCGCCGCGGGCGTGGCGGCGCCCGCGGTGGCGGCGCCGGACGCCCGGTCCGCCTCCTCCGCGCGCGCCCCCGGGCGCGGCGCCGCCTCGGCGGCGTCCACCCTCCCCGTGTCCCCGCCGGACACCAGCCGTACGAGGCCCAGGGCCCCCATGGCCAGGACGAGGCCCCCCGCGGCGAACAGCGCCCTGCGGGGGCGCGGCTTGCGGTGGCGGCCCCGGACGCGGGGGCGGCGGGGACCGGTCCCGGCGGCGCCGGCCGGGGGACCGGCCCCCTGCCGCGGCTCGGCCGTCGTGTCCGTCGTCGTCATCCCGATCCCCTCCCCGAGGCGCGGGCGCCCCCGATGCGCCCGGCGGAGCGCACGCTATGCGCTCCCCGGACGGCGGGAGCCACGGTCGGCGGGATGTCACTCGAACGGGTAAGCGGGGGGTGAAACGGGAACCGGCCGGGTGCGCCCTTTCCCCGTCCGGAGCCCGCCTGCGATGATCGGGACGGCGACGGAAGTTAACCTACGTTAACCGGGAGGGTGTCATGAGCGAGGAGCGGTACGGGGAGTTCGTGCTGGTGCGGCGGCACGAGGACGGCCACGTCGCGGAGCTCGCCCTCGACCGGCCCGAGGCCATGAACGCCGTCTCGTCCGGGATGGCCCGCTCCATCGCGGTGGCGTGCGCGGCGCTGGGCGAGGACCGGGGCGTGCGGGCGGTGGTGGTGACCTCCACGCACGAGCGGGCCTTCTGCGTCGGAGCCGACCTGAAGGAGCGCAACTCCCTCAGCGACGCCGAGCTGCTGCGGCAGCGGCCGGTGTCGCGCGGGGCCTACACCGGGGTGCTGGAGCTGCCGGTGCCGGCGATCGCGGCGGTGCACGGGTTCGCGCTGGGCGGCGGTTTCGAGCTGGCCCTGTCCTGCGACGTGATCGTGGCCGACCGCACGGCCGTGGTGGGGCTGCCGGAGGTGTCGGTCGGGGTGATCCCGGGCGGCGGCGGGACGCAGCTGCTGCCGCGCCGTGTCGGAGCCGCCCGCGCGGCCGAGCTGATCTTCACGGCGCGGCGGGTGGAGGCCGGGGAGGCGCGGGAGCTGGGCCTGGTGGACGTGCTGGTGGAGGAGGGGCGGGACCGGGAGGAGGCCCTGGCGCTGGCGTCCCGGATCGCCGCGAACTCCCCCGTGGGCCTCCGCTCGGCCAAGCGGGCCCTGCGCCTCGGCCACGGTCTGGACCTGCGCGCCGGCCTGGAGGTCGAGGACGCGGCCTGGCGGGCGGTGGCGTTCTCGGGGGACCGGGCGGAAGGGGTGGCGGCCTTCAACGAGAAGCGCAGGCCCAAGTGGCCGGGGGAGTAGGGACGGTCCGCCCGGGGCCGGCGGGTCCCGTGGTCCGGCTCCCCGTTCGCTCCGATAATCTCCCCGATTGCCCCGAATGTACCTAGCCTGGAGTGATGGGTGAGGACCGTCGGCTCGCGGCCGTCGTCGCGCTGGCGCAGGGCATGGCCGCCGCGCACGGCTCCCGCGAGGCCTGGCGCGCCGCGGCGGCCGGCGCCCGCCGCGCGCTGGGCGGCAGCTTCGCCGCGCTGTCGCGGTGGGAGCGGGAGCTGGGGCGGCTGCGCGTCCTGGTGAACGTCGGCGAGCGGGTCGAGGGCGAGGAGGAGTTCCCGGACGACGAGTCCTACCCCGTCCACCGGTTCGCGGAGATCACCGAGTTCCTGCACGAGCGCTGGGCCGGGGGCGGCGAGCCCGGCGCCTGGGTGGAGACCGCCGAGGGGCCCGCGGCCGGCCGGCCCGGCTACTGCCACCAGCGCGTCGTCGCCCTCCGCCGCCGCGGCCGGGGCTGCTGCGTGGTCGCGCCGCTGGTGCTGCACGGCCGCGCCTGGGGCGAGCTGTACGTCGCCCGCCCGGTCGGCGCGCCGGTCTTCGGGCGGGCCGACGCCGACTTCGCCACCGTCCTGGCCGCCGTGGTCGCCGCCGGCATCGCCCAGACCGAGCGGCTGGAGGAGGCGCGGCGGCTGGCGTACACCGACCCGCTCACCGGACTCGCCAACCGCCGTGCCGTCGACGCCCGCCTGGACGAGGCCATCGAGCGGCACCACCGGGACGGCGTCGCCGTCAGCCTCGTCGTCTGCGACCTGAACGGGCTCAAGCGGGTCAACGACACCCGCGGGCACGCCGCGGGCGACCGGCTCCTGGAGCGCTTCGGGAGCGTGCTGTCGGTGTGCGGGGCGATGGTGCCGGGCGCGCTCGCGGCCCGTCTCGGCGGGGACGAGTTCTGCCTGCTCGCGGTCGGTCCGCCCGCCGACGACGTGGTCAAGGCGGCCGACGAACTGTGCCGCAGGGCGGCCGAGCTGGAACTCGGCGACGGCGTCGCCTGCGGGGTCGCCTCCACCGAGGACCCCATCGGGCCGGTCGGCGACGCCCGCCGGCTGTTCCGGCTCGCCGACGCCGCCCAGTACCGCGCCAAGGCCGAGCGGGCGGCCCGGCCGGTCGTCGCCGGCCGCGAGGGGCCCGACGACCCCGTGGTGCGGCTCGCGGACGAGCCGTCCCGGGAGACGGACGGGGAGCGCCGGCGCTTCCGGGGCCGCCACTCGCCGTGACGCCGTCCCCCGCCGGCCGGGGGCGCCCCCGGCCGGCGCGGGACGCCGCCTGGTCGGTAAGGGGTGAACCCGCCCCCCGGTGGTGACACCGTGGAATTCACTGCGTACGCTCCTGAATATGAGTATGCATACTGTGGTGGTGGGGACCTCCGGGACGACCGCGTCCGACGTGCTCGCCGTGGCGCGCGGCGGCGCCCGGGTCGAGCTCTCCCAGGAGGCGGTGACGGCCCTGGCCGCGGCCCGCGGGACCGTGGACGCGCTGGCGGCCAAGCCCGATCCCGTCTACGGGGTCTCCACCGGCTTCGGCGCCCTGGCCACCCGGCACATCGGCCGGGACCTGCGCACCCGGCTGCAGCGCAACATCGTCCGCTCGCACGCCGCGGGCATGGGACCGCGGGTCGAGCGGGAGGTCGTGCGGGCCCTGATGTTCCTGCGCCTGAAGACCGTCTGCTCGGGGTACACCGGCGTCCGGCCCGAGGTCGCGCAGACCATGGCCGACGTGCTGAACGCCGGGATCACCCCGGTCGTGCACGAGTACGGCTCGCTCGGCTGCTCCGGCGACCTCGCCCCGCTCTCCCACTGCGCCCTCACCCTCATGGGGGAGGGGGAGGCCGAGGGCCCCGACGGGACCGTGCGGCCCGCCGCCGAACTGCTCGCCGCGCACGGCGTCCGGCCGGTCGAGCTGCGCGAGAAGGAGGGCCTGGCCCTCCTCAACGGCACCGACGGCATGCTCGGCATGCTGCTCATGGCCCTCGCCGACCTGGACACGCTCTACAAGTCCGCCGACGTCACGGCCGCCCTCAGCCTCGAAGCCCTCCTGGGCACCGACAAGGTGCTCGCCCCCGAACTGCACGCCGTCCGGCCGCACCCGGGACAGGCCGCCAGCGCCGCCAACATGCTGGCCGTGCTGAAGGGCTCAGGCCTGACCGGGCACCACCAGGACGACGCCCCGCGGGTCCAGGACGCCTACTCGGTGCGCTGCGCCCCGCAGGTCGCCGGCGCCGGCCGGGACACCCTGGCCCACGCCCGCCTGGTCGCCGAGCGGGAACTGGCCTCCGCCGTGGACAATCCGGTGGTCCTGCCCGACGGCCGGGTGGAGTCCAACGGCAACTTCCACGGCGCCCCGGTCGCCTACGTCCTCGACTTCCTCGCCATCGCCGCCGCCGACCTCGGCTCCATCGCCGAGCGCCGCACCGACCGGCTGCTCGACAAGAACCGCAGCCACGGCCTGCCGCCGTTCCTGGCGGACGACCCCGGCGTCGACTCGGGGCTGATGATCGCCCAGTACACGCAGGCCGCCCTGGTGAGCGAGCTGAAGCGGCTCGCCGTGCCGGCCTCGGCGGACTCCATCCCGTCCTCCGCGATGCAGGAGGACCACGTCTCGATGGGCTGGTCGGCGGCGCGCAAGCTGCGTACGGCCGTGGACAACCTCACACGGGTGATCGCCGTCGAGCTGTACGCCGCCGCGCGCGCGGTCGAACTGCGCGAGGGGCTGACCCCGGCGCCCGCGACGCGGGCGGTCGTCGAGGCCCTGCGGGAGGCGGGCGTCGGCGGTCCCGGACCGGACCGGTACCTGGCGCCGGACCTGGCCGCGGCGGAGGCGTTCGTGCGCGAGGGGCGGCTGGTCGCGGCCGTGGAGACGGTCACCGGCCCCCTGCGGTGAGACGGCCGGGGCCCTGCCGGTCCCGGAGCCGGAGGTCCGGGAGGCGCCTTCGGGCGGGGCCCCGGGCGGTCACCCGAGCTTGGCGGCCTGGGCCTGCATCACCTCGGCGGGGATGGTGTACGCCGGCTTCTCGCCGGCGAGCGCGGCCAGGTTGAGCGAGTAGTACGTGGCGACGGTAGTGCCGTGGCGCACGACCTCGGCGTGCACCGCGGTGGTCCCGCCGCCCTCCGCCCGGCCGGTCACCGCGAAGGCCACCGACTCGTCACCGGTGCCGGAGGACTTCTCCTCGGCGACCTTCGTGAACT
This sequence comes from Streptomyces glaucus, assembly GCF_039533365.1. Classification (NCBI taxonomy): domain Bacteria; kingdom Bacillati; phylum Actinomycetota; class Actinomycetes; order Kitasatosporales; family Streptomycetaceae; genus Streptomyces; species Streptomyces glaucus. The sequence goes on along the minus strand of NZ_BAAATK010000029.1, from coordinate 79,568 downwards.
CCTGGGTGTCCTGGCCCTTCGCCGCGGCCGTGAACCCGCCCGCACAGCCGTCGACCGCGGAGGAGACGGACTTCATGGCCGCCTCGGCGCCGTCGCCCTCGTACGAGGAGAGGGAGACGATCGTCACCGTGGAGCTCAGCGAGTCCTCGATGGCCTCCAGCGCCTCCTCGAACTCCGCGTCGGAGGAGTTCTCGTCCAGACCCGGGCCCGCCTGCGCGTCGGGCTTCTCGGCGACCGACTGGTTGACGTAGGCGCTCTCGTCGTCGCCGGGCGCGAACCCGGTGAGCACGTACGCGATCGGCTCGCACGCGGCGTCGGTCACCGTCATGGCGTCCTTGGAGCCGGCGAACGGCTCGGCCGTGTCGGCGGACCGGACCTCGTAGCCCTTCACGTCGCCGTCGGCGATGATCAGTTTCTTCAACTCGGCCGCGCCGAGCGCCGCCGACGCGGCACCGGAGTTCCCGGAATCCTTCGAGTCGTCCGGCCCGGAGCCGGAACAACCCGTGACAAGGGCGAGCGAGAGAACGCTCACGACAGCCGTGGCGCTCAGTCGCGCGCCCGATGATCTCTTCATGCGCGGACCATGAACGCCGTGTGAAGGAAGCGTCAAGTCGGGTTAAAAACCGAGACGTTCCCGGCGAACCGAATAGGCGACGAATCCGGCGCCGAGGGTGAGGAGGACGGTGCCGCCGACGACGTACGGGGTGCTGTCGAAGCTTCCGGTGTCGGCGAGCCGGGTCTCCTCCGCGGCGGTCCCCGTGCTCGTGGACGCCGCTCTGGCCTCCACCGTGACCTGCACGGACGAGCCCGTCGAGGGTGCCGTTCGGGCCGGGGCGTCCGACGTCGCGTTCGCGGACGGGACGAACCACAGGGCGCCCAGCAGGGTGCCCGCGGCGGTGGCGGTCAGCAACGGACGGCGAGCGGATGACACGGAATATCGATCCCCTTGTGGCGCTGGCGAATTGGCCGTGTGGGGCGATGTTAGTGAAAGGCGCGGGTCACAGGAAAGTCACGGGAGGAAAGGACCGTGCGCTCCCGGCACGACCACTCCGCGGACATCACGCTTTGTGCGGCTTCGCGTGGAATTGATTCTCGAGGTGACCGGCGAGGAGGCGGTGGCCGGGGCCGCGCCGCGGCGCATCGCCGAAGAGGCCGTCGACCGTGATGTGCCCCACGAGGAGCGGGTATATGCACGAAGCGCTGTGACGGAGGACACCGCGGAGGCGCTCGCGTACCTCGTGGGCCCGTTCGGGCCGGTCGGCGAGGTGCCGGGGGCGGAACTCCGGCGGGCCTCCCGGAGCGGTGGGCGGATCGACCCCGACCCCGGCTCGCCCGGCCGGGACTTCGACGAGGATGATGACGACGAGGACGACGAGGACGACGCGGAGGCGGCGGCCGGCCGGCGCGGCCCGGGGAGAACATGACCTCGGGCGGCAACCGACGCACGGGGTTTCGTCGTCTCAAGGGGCGCACTGACCGACACCCGCGCCCTCGCCCGCTCCGGCGGACGTGGTGTGCCCCACACGTCGAAGGAATGTGGAACGGGACGAACCGGTCGTAGCGTTGGAAGTTCCTGACGGGGACTCTCGGGTTTTCCGGATTCGGCAACGATGGAGAAGCGTGTGATGACGAACAGTAAGCGGCGCAGGGGCCTCGTGGCCGCGTCCGCACTGCTCGGCGGTGTGCTGGTGCTCTCGGCCTGTTCCGGCGGCGGCGACGGCGCCTCCGGCGGCGGGAACAGCGACACGCCCCAGGCCAAGGTCGACGAGGCGGCAGCCGAGAAGACGTCCGAGGCCCAGATCGAGATCACGCCCAAGGACGGCTCGACCAACGCCTCCATCAACAACTCCGCCACGGTGACCGTGAGCAAGGGCACGCTCACGGACGTGAAGATGACCACCTCCGACGGCACGGCGGTGAGCGGTCAGATATCCGCCGACAAGAAGAGCTGGAAGCCCAGCGCCCAGCTGGAGCGCGCCACCACCTACCGGGTGACGGCCACGGCGACGGACTCCGAGGGCCGCGAGGCCCACGAGAACGCCTCCTTCACCACGGTCTCCCCGGCCAACAGCTTCATCGGCACCTTCACGCCGGACGACGGCACCACCGTCGGCGTCGGCATGCCCGTGTCGATCAACTTCGACAAGGCGATCACCAACAAGGCCGCCGTCCAGAAGGGCATCACGGTCAGCACCACCAGTGGCCAGGAGATCGCCTGCCACTGGTTCAACGCCAACCGCATGGACTGCCGGCCCGAGGAGTACTGGAAGGAAGGCGCCACCGTCACGCTGAAGCTGGCGCTCGACGGGGTCGAGGGCGCCGAGGGCGTCTACGGCGTCCAGCAGAAGACGGTCACCTTCAAGATCGGCCGCAACCAGGTCTCCTACGTCGACGCGCAGACCAAGCAGATGAAGGTCACGCAGGACGGCAAGGTGATCAGGACCATCCCGATCTCCGCCGGCTCGCCCGAGAACAAGACGTACGAGGGCCAGATGGTGATCTCCGAGAAGTTCAAGGAGACCCGGATGAACGGCGCGACGGTCGGCTTCACCGACGACGACGGCGAGGGCGAGTACGACATCAAGGACGTGCCGCACGCCATGCGCCTGACCACCTCGGGCACCTTCATCCACGGCAACTACTGGGGTGCGAAGTCCATCTTCGGCAGCGTCAACACCAGCCACGGCTGCGTCGGCCTGTCGGACACCAAGGGCGCCGACGACCCGAACACGCCGGGCGCCTGGTTCTACGACAACTCGATGATCGGTGACGTGGTCGTCGTCCAGAACACCGGCGACAAGACGGTCGCGCCGGACAACGGCCTCAACGGCTGGAACATGAACTGGAGCGACTGGAAGGCGGGCTCGGCGATCTGACGCCCGGTCGGCCACCGTCCGAATGCCGCCCTTCGGGGCGGCATTCGTGTTCCACCGGCCCGAACTCCTCCCCGGCCTTCGAAACCTCCTCCGTTCCAGGGCCTCCTCGCCGGCTTCGCGGCCTTCTTCCCCGGTCCCGGGGCCTTTTCCCGTCTTCCGCGCTTCTTCTCCGGCGCCAGGACTTCTCGCTCAACTCCGTGTCCCCTCACCGGTTCCGACGGTCCCTCACCGGATTCCGGCTTTTCGGCGGCTCTCGGGACCGCCGGCGCCGGCGGCTTCCGTGACCGGCCGCAGGCTTCTCATTCTTCTCTTATCCCGGCCTTATGACCTCATCACGGTCCGTCCCTAGCTTGCCGCCATGTTCTTCACCTACCTGAGGCGCGAACTGCGCCGCCGCAGAAAGGCGGCCCTCGTCGTCGCCTCCGGCCTCGCGCTGGGCATCGCCCTGGTCATCGTGGTCAGCTCCGTGTCCTCCGGCATGGGCAGGGCCCAGGAGAAGGTCCTGCAGTCGCTGTACGGGCTGGGCACGGACATGACCGTCACCAAGGCCGCGTCGCCGACCGCGAACAGCTCGGAGCGGCCCCGCTTCCGTTTCGACGCGCAGGACGACTCCTCCGACGAGGAGCAGAGCAGCGACCGCGTCATGGTGCAGGGCTTCCAGACGCTGGCGAGCTCGACCGTCACCGAGGTCGGGAAGCAGAGCGGCGTCGCGGACGCGGTGGGCGGACTGAGCCTGCAGGTCGTCAAGGTCAGCGGCCAGTTCACGCGCGGTCGGTTCCAGCAGGGCGGCGGCCGGACCGGCGGCGGCCCGGACGCCGCCCAGCCGTCCCCGCAGGGCCAGGTCCAGGGCGGCGGGGCCGACTTCGACGTCAACACCTACTCGGTCTACGGCACCGACGTCACCGAGCCCGCCCTCGGCCCGCTGACCTCCTCCAGGATCACCAGCGGCCGCACGTTCAAGCCGACGGAGACGAACGCCGAGGTGGCCGTCGCCGACTCCGCGTACGCCGAGGAGAAGAAGCTGAAGGTCGGCTCCACCGTCACCGTCAAGGGCACCGGGTTCGAGGTGATCGGCATCGCCACCGCCGACAGCGGGGACGCGGCCGCCCACCTGTACATCCCGCTGAAGCAGGCGCAGACGCTCGCCGACGCCGAGGACAAGGTCACCACGATCTACGTCAAGGCGACCGACTCGCAGCGGATCGACAGCGTCAAGGCGGAGATCCAGAAGAACATCTCCGGTACGACCGTCACCACCTCCGCCGACCTCGCGGACACCGTCTCCGGCTCCCTGTCCACCGCCTCCTCCCTCGCCACCCGTGTCGGCACGTGGCTGTCGGTCGTGGTGCTGGCGGCCGCGTTCCTGGTCGCCGGCCTGCTCACCTCCTCGGCGGTCTCCCGCCGGGTGCGCGAGTTCGGCACCCTCAAGGCGCTGGGCTGGCGGTCGGGCCGGGTGACCCGGCAGGTGGTCGGCGAGGCCGTGGTCAACGGCCTGGTCGGCGGCGTCCTCGGCATCGCCCTCGGCCTGGCGGGCGCGTACGCCGTCACCGCGGTCAGCCCGACCCTGGAGGCCTCGCTCGGCGGTGGCGCCGCCGGCGGCACGGGCGGGCCCGGCGGCTTCGGCGGCGGAGGCATGGCCGGTCCCGGCCGGCAGGCCGCGAAGACCCTGGAGGTCGCTCTGACCGCGCCCGTCAGCCTCACCACCATCGCCCTCGCCGTGGGCCTCGCCGTGGCCGGCGGCCTGGTCGCCGGCGCCTTCGGCGGCTGGCGCGCCTCCCGGCTGCGCCCCGCGGACGCGCTGCGCCGCGTCGAGTAGCCGGCCGCCGCCCCTGCCGGCGCCGGCCCGGCGCCGGCCCCCTCACCCATCCCAGGAGTCGGACCATGTACGAACTCACAGGCGTCACCAAGCGCTACACGCGGGGCAAGGAGACCGTCCACGCCCTGGACGGCGTCGACCTGACCATCCCGGACGGCGACCGGCTCGTCATCCAGGGCCCCACCGGCGGCGGCAAGTCCACGCTGCTGCAGATGCTCGGCGGGCTCGACCGGCCGACCTTTGGCGAGGTCGTCCTGGACGGCACCGACCTGGCGAAGCTGTCCGAGGCCAGGCTGACCACGGTGCGCAGCCAGAACATCGGCTTCGTCTTCCAGTCGTTCAACCTCATCCCGACGCTCACCGCGCAGGAGAACGTCGAGACCGCCCTCGTCCCGCTCGGCGTGAAGCCGAAGGAGCGGCGCGAACGGGCCGCCGAGGCGCTGAAGTCGGTGGGGCTCGGGGAGCGGCTCGGCCATCTGCCGAGCGAGATGTCCGGCGGGCAGCAGCAGCGCGTCGCCATCGCCCGGGCGCTGGTGAAGGAGCCGAAGGTGCTGCTCGCCGACGAGCCCACCGGCAACCTCGACGAATCGACGCGGGACGAGATCATGGAGGTGCTCGAGCGCAGGTGGAAGGAGCTCGGCCTCACCTTCGTGATGGTCACCCACGACTCGGCGATCGCGAGGAAGGCCCCGCGCCTGGCGACGATCCGCAAGGGCCGGATCACCGTCAAGGAGAACACGGCCGCGTAATCCGGCGATCGCGTAACGGAGTTCGCGCGGCGGCGTAACAGTGGGCCGACGAATTCCTCACCGTTCTCTCCTCCATTGAGCGGCTGATCACCCCCCCCGGCATACTGAGCGATCCGGGGGGTGCACATATGTGCGAGACCACCCCCGGCCGGGTGAACGGGAAATTCACCCGGTACTTCCTCCAGGGGGAACGTTGCACAGACAAGTGAAAAGAGCGTGCGCGGCCACGGTCGCCACGGCGGCCGCCGTGGCGCTCGCGGCGGGCACGACCGGGCCCGCGGCGGCCGAGGGGGACCGGGCCGCCGCTGCCGCGAGGCCCGCGCAGGCGGCCAAGCACCGCGTCACCCTGATCACCGGCGACCGGGTCGTCCTCGACGCCGAGGGCCGGGTGACCGGCCTGGAGCGGGCCGAGGGACGCGAGGACATACCCGTCCGGATCCGCCGGGCCGGCGGACACACGCTGGTGACACCGGCCGACGCCGCCCGCCTGGTCGCCACCGGCAAGCTCGACCAGCGCCTCTTCGACGTCACCGAACTGAGCAGGTCCACGACCCGCAAGGCCCAGAAGAAGGGCCTGAAGGTCATCGTCGGCTACCGGGGCGCGGCCACGGCCGCCAAGGAGGACGTCCGCGACGCGGGCACGCTCCGCCGCACCCTGAAGTCCCTGAACGCCGACGCCGTGCAGACCCCGCACGACGACGCGCCCGAGCTGTGGGACGCGGTCACCGACGGGGACGAGACCGCCTCCGGCGTCGCGCACGTCTGGCTCGACGGCGTCCGCAAGGCCAGCCTCGACACGTCCGTGCCGCGGATCGGCGCCCCCAAGGCGTGGGCGGCCGGCCACGACGGCAAGGGCGTGAAGATCGCCGTACTGGACACCGGCGTCGACGCCACGCACCCGGACCTGAAGGGCCAGGTGATCGCGGCCAAGAACTTCTCCGCCTCCCCGGACGCCACCGACAAGTACGGCCACGGCACGCACGTCGCGTCCATCGCGGCCGGCACGGGCGCCAGGTCCGGCGTCCACAAGGGCGTCGCGCCCGGCGCGAAGCTGCTCAACGGCAAGGTGCTGAGCGACGACGGCTACGGCGACGACTCCGGCATCCTGGCCGGCATGGAGTGGGCGGCCGCCCAGGGCGCCGACGTCGTCAACCTCAGCCTGGGCGGCGGCGACACCCCGGCGGTCGACCCGCTGGAGGCCCAGGTGAACAAGCTCTCCGCGGAGAAGGGCATCCTGTTCGCCATCGCCGCCGGCAACGAGGGCGACGTCGGCGAGCAGACCGTCGGCTCCCCGGGCAGCGCCGCCGCGGCCCTCACCGTCGGCGCGGTCGACGACCGGGACGGACTCGCCGACTTCTCCAGCCGCGGCCCCGGCCTCGACGGCGCGATCAAGCCCGACGTGACCGCGCCCGGCGTGGACATCACGGCCGCCTCCGCCGAGGGCGGCGTCCTCGCCCAGGAGGTCGGCGAGAAGCCCGCCGGCTACCTGACCATCTCGGGCACGTCGATGGCGACCCCGCACGTGGCGGGCGCGGCGGCGATCCTGAAGCAGCAGCACCCCGAGTGGACGTACACCGAGCTGAAGGGCGCCCTCACCGGCTCCGCCAAGGGCGGCGCGTACACGCCGTTCCAGCAGGGCTCGGGCCGCATCCGGCTCGACAGGGCGGTCGAGCAGTCGGTGATCGCCGACCCGGTGTCGGTGAGCTTCGGCGTCCAGCAGTGGCCGCACACCGACGACGAGCCGGTCACCAAGCAGCTGACGTACCGCAACCTCGGGACGGAGGACGTCACGCTGACCCTGTCCGCGACGGCCACCGATCCCAAGGGCCAGGCGGCTCCGGCCGGCTTCTTCGAGCTCGGCGCGACCGAGGTGACCGTCCCGGCGGGCGGCAGGGCCTCCGTCGACGTCACCGTGAACACCAGGCTCGGCGGCACCCTTGACGGCGCCTACGCGGCGTACGTGACGGCCACCGGCGGCGGCCAGACCGTCCGTACGGCCGCGGCGGTGCAGCGCGAGGCGGAGTCGTACGACGTCACCGTGGAGCACATCGGCCGGGACGGCCGGCCGACGGACGCCTACGAGACCGTGCTGTTCGGCTACGCGGGCCCGGGCAAGGACCGCAGCTTCGGGGTCCCGGTCGTCTCCTCCGGCAGCACCACCGTGCGCGTCCCCAAGGGCACGTACGTGCTGGACGCGTGGATCGCCGAGGACTTCGAGAAGTTCGAGGGCGGCGTCGACTGGCTCGTCCAGCCGAAGCTGAGCGTCACCAAGGACACGACGGTGACCGTCGACGCCCGCAGGACCGAGGCGGCCGACATCACGGTGCCGGACAAGCGGGCCGAGCCGTTGTCCGCGACGGCGAACTACTTCTACGACGCCGCGGGTCTCGGCATCGGGCTGAGCCTGGACTCGTTCGCGGACCTGCGCATGGCCCACCTGGGCCCGGAGATCCCCAGCGGCCTCCAGCAGACCTGGAGCGGCCAGTGGACCAAGGGCGGCTCCGCCGAGTACGACGTGGCCACCACCGCGCGGGTGAAGAAGATCCAGGGCGACAAGGTCCGCCACTTCAAGGCGGGCGAGCTCGCCACGGTGAAGAACGACCTCGGCGCCGCGGCGTCCGGCAAGACCGGCGGCCTCACCGCCATCGGCGTGTTCCCCGAGGACGTCGTCCTCGGCAGCGCCGTGGAGCAGAAGCTCCCCGGCACGCGCACGCTGTACCTGTCCACGTCCGACAAGATCCAGTGGTCGTTCGACTTCGAGCAGTACAAGGGCAGGAACGAGCAGGGCCTTCCGCTCACGGAGGCCTTCTACACGCTAGGTGAGCCGCAGGCCTTCAAGGCGGGCCGGGCGTACACGAAGACCTTCAACAGGGCGGTCTTCGGCCCGCACCTGAGCGCGGACCACGGCCTGTTCCGCGAAGGCGACGAGATCTACGGCTCGCTGCCGCTGTTCGCCGACGCCGACCGCCACTCCGGCTCGTCGGACTTCACCTCCGTCACCACGACCCTCCACCGCAACGGCACCAAGGTCGGCTCCCACGACGACCCGCTGTTCGGGGAGAAGGGGTTCGAGGTCCCGGCCGCCGACGCCGAGTACAAGCTGACGACCTCGGTCAAGCGCAGCGTCAAGGTCGCGGCCGCCTCCACCCGCATCGACGCCAGCTGGACCTTCCGCTCCAGGAGGACGTCCGCCGACCTCACCGCGCTGCCCGCCTCCACGGTCCGCTTCAACGCGGCCACGGGCCAGGACAGCAGGGTTCCGGCCGGCAAGACGGTGAGCGTCCCGGTCGCCGTCGAGGGCGCCGCCAAGGGCGCCAACCTGAAGTCGCTGTCGGTGTACGTGTCCTACGACTACGGCCAGACCTGGAAGAAGCTCACCGTCAAGAACGGCAAGGTCACCGTCAAGAACCCGGCGAAGGGCAAGGCGATCTCCTTCCACGCCAAGATCACCGACAAGAAGGGCAACAAGTCGACGCTCTCGATCTACAACGCCTACTACGGCAAGTGAGCCGCTGAACGGCGGATGAGACAGCCGAGCGGGCGGCCCGCCGGGAGCCGAGCTCCCGGCGGGCCGCCCGTCCTCGTGCGCGGTGATCACCCCGCCACTTCACACCGGACCGTCTTGCCGCTCGCCTCCGTCCTCACACCCCTCCCGGACGAAAACGTCGAGGGGGAGCGGGGCCGCCCGGGGCTCAGGGGGACGGCGCCGAGGTCTCCGCCGTCCCCGCCGCCGACCGGGTCGCGTCCGCCCCCCAGCTCGCCAGCAGCCGCAGCGCGTCGGCCGAGGGCGAGCCCGGTTCCGCGTGGTAGGTGATCAGGGACTGCTCGGTGTCGTCGGCGAGCTGGAACGTCTCGAAGAACAGGGTCAGCTCACCGACCAGCGGGTGCCGCAGCCGCTTGACGCCGTGGCTCTTCTCCTTGACGTCGTGCGTGGCCCACAGCCGCCGGAACTCCTCGCTCTTCACCGAGAGTTCGCCCACCAGCGCGGACAGCCGCGGGTCGTCGGGATGGCGGCCCGCGTCCATGCGCAGATAGCTGACCATGTCGGACGCCTTCTGGTCCCACTCCACGTACAGCTCGCGGTACTCGGGCCGCAGGAACACCAGCCGCGCCCAGTTCCGCTCCCGCGCCGGCAGCTCCGCCCAGTCGCCGAAGACGGCCGCGGCCATCCGGTTCCAGGCGAGGATGTCCGAGCGGCGGCCCGTGACGTACGCGGGGACGCCGTCGATCGAGTCCAGCAGGTGCCGCAGCGCCGGCCGCACCTGCTGGGTGCGCGCCGCCGGCTTCTTCCGGTGCTGCTTCGGCTTCGCCAGGTGGACCAGATGGGCGTGCTCGGCGTCGCTCAGCCGCAGGGCGCGGGCGATGGAGTCCAGGACCTCCGCCGACACGTTCCGCCCGTTGCCCTGCTCCAGGCGCGTGTAGTACGCCACGGACACCCCGGCGAGCCGCGCCAGCTCCTCCCGGCGCAGCCCCGGCACGCGGCGGTGCCGCCCGTAGTCCGGCAGCCCCACGTCCTCCGGCTTCAGCCGGGCCCGCCGGGTGCGCAGGAACTCGCTGAGCTCGGCCCGCCGGTCCAGGCCCGAGCCGGCCTGCGGTGCGGAATCGGGCAGTTCGTCCATACGTCCAGTATTCATGGTCGTACGCACACGAGCCTGACCCCGCCAGTAGTAGGCACAGCGAACGTAGGCAAAGCCGTGATCTGGGTGAACGCGCGGGCAACCGGCAGGCTGGACGCCGTGCCCGGTCGGAAGGCAGCCGGGCGCACCCTCTTCCGCTAGGAGAACCCTCGGCATGACCACTGTTGCCGCGTACGCCGCACCCGCCGCCAAGGCTCCGCTGGAGCGCACCACCATCGAGCGGCGGCCGGTCGGCGAGTTCGACGTCCTGATCGACATCAAGTTCGCCGGCATCTGCCACTCCGACATCCACCAGGCCCGGGAGGGCTGGGGCGAGGCGATCTTCCCGATGGTCCCCGGCCACGAGATAGCGGGCGTGGTGGCGGAGGTCGGCTCCGGTGTGACCCGGTTCGCCGTCGGCGACCGCGTGGGCGTCGGCTGCATGGTCGACTCCTGCCGCGAGTGCGACAACTGCAAGGCGGGCCTGGAGCAGTACTGCGTGAAGGGCAACGTCCCGACGTACAACGGCATCGGCAGGGACGGCGAGCCCACCTACGGCGGCTACTCGCAGAAGATCGTCGTCGACGAGAACTACGTCGTCCGCATCCCCGACGGGATCGAGCTCGACGTCGCCGCGCCGCTGCTGTGCGCGGGCATCACCACCTACTCCCCGCTCAAGCGCTTCGGCGCCGGCCCCGGCAAGAAGGTCGCGATCGTCGGCCTGGGCGGCCTCGGCCACATGGCCGTCAAGCTGGCGCACGCGCTCGGCGCCGAGGTGACCGTGCTGTCGCAGTCGCTGCGCAAGAAGGACGACGGCCTGAAGCTGGGCGCCGACCACTACTACGCCACCAGCGACCCGGCCACCTTCGAGCAGCTCGCGGGCACCTTCGACCTGATCGTCTCGACGGTGTCGGCCCCGCTGGACTTCGGCGCCTACCTGTCGCTGCTCAAGACGCAGGGCGCCCTGGTGAACGTGGGCGCCCCGGAGGAGCCGATCTCCCTCAACCTCTTCTCGGTGATCGGGGGCGGCAAGACGCTCGCCGGTTCGATGATCGGCGGCATCGCGGAGACCCAGGAGATGCTGGACTTCTGCGCCGAGCACGGCATCGGCGCGGAGATCGAGCTGATCGCCGCGTCCGAGATCAACGACGCGTACGAGCGGGTGCTCGCCAGCGACGTGCGGTACCGCTTCGTGATCGACACGGCGACGATCTGACCGCCGGCCGCTGACCGAAGGGCCCCGGCACGCTGCCGGGGCTCTTCGGCGTGCCGGGCCCCGGGCCCCGGTCGTAGGCCCCGGGCCCGAGGACCGGGGGAGGGACGGAGCGGGACGACGGACCGATGATGAGCGCCCGGCCCCTGTCTAGCGTGGGAGACGTCTTCACCGGCACACGGACCGCTCACAGGGGAGGACCGTACGATGACAGTCCGGCTGAACCACACCATCGTCGCCGCGCGCGACAAGAAGGCCTCGGCACAGTTCCTCGCCGACATCCTGGGCCTGGAGGCCGGCCCGCCCTACGGCCCGTTCGTCCCGGTCGAGATCCCGGGCGGCGTGACCCTCGACTACCTGGACACCGACGGCGAGATCACGTCCCAGCACTACGCGTTCCTGGTCTCGGAGGACGACTTCGACGCGATCTTCGCGCGGATCCGGGAGGCCGGGCTGACCTACTGGGCGGACCCGTACCACCGCCGGGCCGGCGAGATCAACCACAACGACGGCGGCCGGGGCGTCTACTTCGAGGACCCGAACGGCCACAACCTGGAGATCCTGACGCGGCCGTACGGCAGCGGAGGCTGAGGCCGGCCCGCCGCACCGCTCCCCGGGTCCGGGCCCGCCCCGGACAGCCGGTCACCGCTCCCCGGGAACGCCGCTCCCGCGCGCCGCCGGAAGCGTACGAGTGGTCCGCGCCCTCGGTCGGCCGGGCGGTCCGAGCCGGTCAGGCGGCTGCCGGTGAGCGCGGCGCCTCCCCTGCCGCCGGTTCGTCCGCGAAGGCCGGCGGAGCCGCGCCGAGCACCCGGTCCAGCAGGGTCCGCGACGCCTGCAGGGCCTCGATCTCCCGGGTGATCCGGCGCCGCTCGCTCCGGAGCCGGCGGACGAGGTCCGGACACGTGGGAACCAGGCGGTCGCTGTCCCGGGCGACACAGGGCAGGACCTGAGCGATCACCGTGGTGGACAGGCCGGCCGTCAGCAGGATGCGGATGCGGCGCACCGTCTCCACGTCCGCGTCGCTGTACTCGCGGTATCCGTTGGGCAGCCGGGCGGGGGCGAGCAGGCCCTGCTGTTCGTAGTAGCGCAGGAGCCGTTCGTGCACTCCGGTCCGCCGGGCCATCTCCTTCATGCGCATGGGGCACCGCCTCCCCGGGACTTGACTCCGACACCGGTGTCGGAGTTTAGCGTCGTGCCCATGAGCGCTGAACAGTCCTTCCCCGAAAGGGATTTCGACGTGTACGTGCGGGGCGGCGGCCCTGCCCTCCTGCTGGCGCACGGTGCCGGCGGGGGCATCGAGAACAACTTCGGGCCGGTGCTCGACGACCTGGCGCGGGACCACACGCTGATCGGCCCGCACTACCCGGGAGCGGGCGGCACGCCGGTCGCGGCCGGACCGCTCGACCTCGACGATCTCGCGGACGCCCTCGTCGCCTCCGCCGTGGCGCGCGGGCACGAGACGTTCGTCGTCCTCGGGGAGTCCCTGGGGACCGCCGTCGCGGTACGCGCCGCGACCCGCCATCCCGGACGGGTGACCGGGCTGGTCCTCACGGCGGGGTTTCCCGTGGCCGATCCGGTCCTCGCGCACGCCGCCCGGCTGATCGCCCTGCTCGGCAAGGCGGGCGAATGGGAGGAGGTGGCCCGGCTGGCCTTCCTGGCGTGCCTGTCCGAGAGCCAGTTGAACGAGCTGTCGCCGAACGAGGTGGAGGACGGGGTGGCGCGGGTGAGGGCGTCGATGCCGCCCGGCATGCTCGACCACTTCGACCTGGTCTCCCGGGTGGACGTCCGCGGCGACCTCCCCGGCGTGACGGCCCCGGCCCTCGTGTTCGCGCCGACGGGGGACCGTCTGGTGCTCCCGCGGAGTTCCCACCGCCTCGCCGCGGGAATCCCGGCAGCCACGCTGATCGAACTGCCCGGAGCGGGCCACATCCTCGACGCGGACGCCCGGGCGCTCTGGCTCGGCCACGTACGCCGCTTCCTCGCGTCCGTCGGCCCCGCTCCCGCGTGACCGCCCAGAAGGCGCGGAGCCGGGCCGGCGCGCCACACGGCCTCGTCCCGGTACGTCGCGGCCTTCGACCCGGGGATCGGCGCAGGCGCCCTGACCGGCGGCGCCGTGCTCGCCGGCGCGGGAGTCCGGACGCTCGGCCGGGTGGCGCTCGCAGCGGTCCTTCTCGCCGCGGCGACCGCGTGGCGCTCACCTGGCCAGTGGATCGCGCGGGACCGGGACCGCACGCCCCGGACGCCGACGCGGCAGTGATCCGCCGAGGCCGGTCGAGGACGGCCGGACACGAGGCCCCGGCCCGTCCCGGACAGGTCGCCCGGCCCGGCCCCCGCACCGCCGGTCCTCCGCGGCCCTGCGCCCCGGAACGGCAGCGGGCCGCTCGGCGCGCCTGTCCGGTCAGGGGCGCAGGTGGGCCGGCAGGCCGCCCTCGACGGGGTACGGCCGCTCCTCGGGCAGCAGCCGGGCCGCGGCCTCCGGGGCGCCGCCGGCGACAAGCGCGCGGATCTCGCGGGCGAGCGGGGTCACGTCGCGGAGGGAGACCGTCCACTCGTCCGCGTAGCGCCGTACGGCCTCACCGGAGAGCCCGAGCTGCAGCGAGCGGTGGGGCAGGGGCCGCAGGTGCAGATCGCGCTCGGGGTCCCACTGGACGCGGGCCGGCGAGCGCTTCAGCCGGCGTTGCCAGGCGCCGCGGTCGGGGTGCAGCCCGGGCACGTAATGCGACAGGCAGGCGTGGCGCAGCGCCCACTCGAAGCCGTCGCGGGTGATCTCGACGGCGAGCACGGTCTCCTGCCCCGGCTTCGTGCCCCAGCCGGAGCGGTACATCATCCACAGGAACGACGGCTTGATCCAGGTCAAGCCGCTTTCATAGACCTTTTAGCTGGCCGGGACTGCCCCACTAGCCTTCACCTGAGTCGCAGAGCCATCGGAGCGCAAGGCATTTGATCAAGCGGTTGAAGGACCAGGCGGATGCGAAGCTACCGCCTGGTCGTTGACGAACTTGCCACCGTTGCCTCTGACTCAGAGCTGACAGCGCCTTTGCGGCACTCGGAGCATGACTTCGCCTGACAGCCCGACGCAGCCGAATCAACGGTGTATCAGGGAAACACCAGTCACACCGACCTTCAGTCGGATACCCTAAGTGGCCCTGCTGCCTAGGGGAGGGTGAGCGAGGTCGACTTGGCGTTTTTCGCAGGAGCTAAATCGAACATGCGAGCGAGCCGCTTGCGATAGGCGTGCACTTAACTTGAAGCAGTGCGCAACGTCATCCAACTGTGCGGCCGATAAAACGCTTGAAAAATGCCAAAAAGTTCGGGGGGTTAAATGCACATCAAGTCTTTTCGAGTTCAGAACTTCCGTCGCCTAAAGAACGTCCGGGTGGACCTCGACGAGCAAACGACTATTTTTGTCGGCGCGAATAACAGCGGAAAAACCTCCGCAACTCATGTTTTCCAAAGGTTCCTGGATCCCAAGGTTCGCTTCCAGATTTACGATTTTACAGCCGACTGTTGGGATGCATTTAATAACTTCGATCCTGCCGTTGGAGATGCAGAGTCAGAGCTACCTAAAATTTACTTTGATCTTTGGTTCGAGGTTGACGACGATAACATGCATCGCGTCCTCGATTTTTTGCCGGGACTCGACTGGAACGGAGAACCCGTAGGTCTGCGCATGGTCTATGCCCCGAGAGACCCCTCCTCGTTGGTGGCGAATTACCAGAAGTCGCGGATGGACAGGAAGCTACGTGATGATGGTCCTGAGGGAGCTTATAAACCGTGGCCTCTGAACCTCACTGACTACCTCACGAAGCGACTGACGAGCGAATACGAGATCAAATACTACGTGCTGGATGCCCGACAGTGCGATACCGATCTTGTTCCGAGAGACGGATATGACCCATTCTATCTTGGCACGAATGCGTCTGGTGCCGGCGCCATGGTTAGCAGCCTAATTAAGGTCGACTTCCTCAATGCCCAACGGCATCTCACGGATGCGGAATCGCACGGCCGAGCCGAGGACCTGTCCCGGAGACTCAGTAGGTACTACCAGCGCAACTTGCAAAAATTCGAGACTGACCTTGACGCACTTAGCGCTATTGCTAACTCGGAATCAGCCCTCAATGAGCACTTCGCTCAAGCCTTTGAGTCTATCCTTAAAAGCATCGAGCACCTTGGGTACCCGGGTACTACCAACGCTGGCCTCGTAGTCAAGGCGTCGTTCAATGTGCAGAACGTGCTAAGTACAAGCGCGCGTGTTCACTACATGCTTCCTTCTTCCGATGGGGCCGCCCTGATCTCTGAGTCAGCACAGTTCTTGCCGGACCAATACAACGGTCTGGGCTTTAAAAACCTGATTTACATGGCCGTTGAAATTCTGGACTTCCACCATGCTTGGGAAGATGCAGAGGGCCAGCGTCCGCCGGTACACCTGATCATGATTGAAGAGCCGGAAGCTCATCTGCACGCTCAACTGCAACAGGTATTTATTCGCAGGGTGTTCGAACTTCTACCTGAGGCTAAGCCGGGGTTCCATACCCAGATGGTCGTCACCACTCACTCATCACACATCTTGTATGAAAGCAGCTTTCAACCGATTCGATATTTTTGTCGGCACAAGGGTGCGCAATCTGTATATTGCAGTGAGGTCAAGAACCTTTCGGCGTTCTACAACGGAGAAAAAGAGGCGACGCGCAATTTCTTGCAACAGTATCTGAAGCTCACTCATTGTGATCTATTTTTCGCGGATGCCGCCATCCTCGTCGAAGGGAATGTCGAGCGACTATTGTTGCCTCTGATTATTGAGCGAAAATTCACCGCCCTGAAGGCCTGTCACCTCACCATCCTTGAAGTCGGCGGGGCTTTCGCTTACAAGTTTCGGGAGCTACTCGAGTTCTTGGAAATTACCACGCTGGTCATTACAGACATTGATAGTGTTGAACCGCCGGAGGACACGGATGCCGAAGTAAACGAACACGAAAGCGGCCGTGCATGCAAGACAACTGTACCGCGTGCCGTCACCTCGAACGAGACGCTCAGAAATTGGTTCCCGAAGTTGAGCACGATTGAGGAACTGCTAGACCTGCCGGACAGTGAAAAAATCGTCAAGCGTCATGAAGAGGACGCTGGCGAAATTCGAGTTTCGTATCAAACCCGCCGGCTTGCTGTATGGGGAGCCGACGCAATTGAGTTGGCTGGTCGAACTCTCGAAGAGGCTTTCGCTCTGGAAAATCTGGCTTGGACGCAAGATGCGTCACGAAAGGCCATTGGTCTATCGATCCCTAAGTCGAACCTGTTAACTCTCGAAAAACTGCATGATGCGCTGTTCAAGCGAGTTCGTAACCTCGATAAAACAAAGTTTGCGCTTGGTCTTATTGCTGAGCAGGACGCCGCATGGAAACCGCCACAGTATATCTTGGATGGTTTGGATTGGCTTAGCGGGCGGTTGCTGTCTCCGCCGGCAGAGACTACGGATGGCGGTGAAATGTAAGTATGACATCACGAGTTTCTGCGCCAGATACGCCTGCAGATATCAAGTTGCGCAGCTTGCTGGATGGAGATCCTCTTCAGTCCTTCGTCATGGTTGCTGGCGCTGGTTCGGGTAAGACGACTTCCCTGGTAAAGGCACTCGACTATGTCGTGATGCGTCATGGTTCCCGTCTCAGTGCTCGAACCCAGCAGATTGCATGCATTACCTATACTGAAGTAGCTGCCAAGGAAATTCATGCAGATGTAGGCAACAGTCCCCTAGTCTCCGTCTCTACCATCCATAGTTTTCTATGGACCCTAATTAAGCCTTTTCAGAAAGACATAGCTACATGGGTGCATCGCCATATCGAAGGCGCAATTCAGAAGATTAAGGAAAAGCAGGAAGAATACACGTCGCGTACACGTGAAGCGACTGTAGCGAAGGATGCTTCCGATCTGGAAAAACTTAGAGCCCAGCTTCGACTAAGCAGTGAGGTTGAGCGTTACTCGTATGGCGTTGGAAGCGACTACGCAAAGGGACTCCTTGGGCATGAAGATATTATTACAATGGTTCCTGATCTGATTCTCAGTAGTAAGCTCCTCAGGCGAATCATCGCCAGTAAGTATCCCTACATTTTTGTCGACGAAAGCCAGGATACCTTCCCTAAAGTTGTTGAAGCCCTTAAATCTGTCGACTCTCAGGCGCAAGGCGCTATTTGCCTCGGCTTCTTCGGCGACCCTATGCAGAATATTTTCCAGCGCGGTGTAGGGTCAATCTCCGAAGAACCAGGGTGGCAGCGGATTGATAAACCGGAGAACTTTCGTAGTTCACAGAAAGTTCTCGGTGTCATTAATCAGGTGCGGTCTGAGGGGGACGGTATGGTACAGAGGTCGGGGCGTCCCCCAGAAAAGCAAGTAGCCGGAGAGCTCTTCTTCTTCGTCCTTCCTGCAGATGAGCAGCGGAGCCAACGATTGGAGCACGTGCGTGCTTGGCTAACGCAACATAGTAGTGCCGGCAGCTGGGCAGCTGACTCGGCTAACAGAGGTGAGGGCGCAAAGATCCTCATGATCGTTCACCGGATGGTAGCCAAGCGCATGGGTTTTGAGCACCTCTATGCGGCTTTTCATGACAGCGGATCGAAAAGTCTGAAAGAAGCTTTTGATGAGGGCAGTGCCTGGCCGATTCGGCCGTTCGACGACGTAATTCTACCTATTTGTGAGGCCGAGAGTGTCAACTCCCCGACCGTGATTGCCACCCTTCGTAGAAGCGGTGGACTATTCAATGAGGAAACACCAGATCTAGACGTCAGAAAACGATTGACCCTTGCGCGTGATGCCGTAGCACATGTTCGCAGAGCCGTGGCCGAGGGAGGTCCAGGATCCGTTGGAAAAGTCCTGAAGCTGGCCATGACGGCAAACCTTATCGCACCGGACCCGCGGCTCTCTGCATACATAAAGCCCGATGGTCAGCACGCCGAAGTGGTGTTGACTTCGGAAACTAAAAACGCCTTGGATGCTTTCACGGCTTGCGACATTAAAGAGCTCTCCGCCTATTTTAAATACATTCGACAGCAATCTCCTTACTCCACGCAACATGGCACCAAGGGGGCGGAATTCCCCAAAGTTGTGGCTGTGTTGGATGACGAGGAAGGAAATTACAATCTTTATTCCTACGAGAAGCTGTTTGGAATCAAGGAGCTTTCGGACAACGACAAGCGTAATTTGTCTGCAGGAAGGGACTCGGTCTTGGAGCGGACTAGGCGTCTGCTCTATGTGTGCGTGTCACGCGCGGTTGAGTCGCTTGCTGTTGTTGTGTTCGCCAGCGACGTAGCCGGGGCTAAGTTGGCGATTGAGAACTCACACATTACAGGTGGCGAAAAGATTTTGACTGAAGCAGACCTTGCGTCCCTGTAGTGAGCTGACGTATCAACCGATCCAATGATTTCTCTGTTGGGCGCCCGCTCTCGCCAGTCTGTTAGGAGGATGAGGCTCGCCTAGGTCTTGCGTCTGTGGGGCTCCCCTTCTTGAAGGCCTCGCCTCGACCGCCCGCACCTGGGTACGGTCAGGGGCATGTCTGGCGTGTGTCGGGTTGGTCACCCATAGATGCTCGCCAGTTGATCGCGTGCGACTAGGGGAGCTGGTACGGGCATGGCGGTTGACGCTGCTCGGTCGGATGAGGGGTTCACGTCGGCAGGCGCTGCGCGGGTGATGAGTGCCGCGTGCCGGGCGGCCGGGCTGGACGACAGGGGCGCCGAGTTGATCCGCCTCGGGGAGAACGCGCTGTTTCGGCTGGCCTCGG
This sequence comes from Streptomyces glaucus, assembly GCF_039533365.1. NCBI lineage: Bacteria > Bacillati > Actinomycetota > Actinomycetes > Kitasatosporales > Streptomycetaceae > Streptomyces > Streptomyces glaucus. The sequence goes on along the minus strand of NZ_BAAATK010000029.1, from coordinate 60,536 downwards.
TGCCGGTGGTCGTGCGGGTTGCCCGCGGTGAGGAGTACCTGCCGAAGGCGCGCACTGAGGTGGGCGTGTCGCGGTGGCTTGCTGAGGAAGGATTCCCGGCCGCACGCGTCGTCGAGGACCTGGAGCAGCCGTTGTTGGTCGACGGGCATCCGGTGACCTTCTGGCACCTCATCGTGGAGGGTGGCCGTAAGGCGACGTACGGGGAGTTGGGAGGCATCCTCCGGGATCTGCACTCCATGACGCTGCCGGCGGGGCTTGAACTGCCATCGTTCGATCCCTTCGACAAGCAGGAGCTGCGGATCAGCCGGGCTGCGATTCCGGATGACGACAGGGTGTTCCTGCGTAAGCGCTGGCGCGAGCTGCGGGACCAGTTCGATGAGCTGAGGTTCGAGACTCCTCGGGGGCCGGTGCACGGTGATGCTCACGTGCAGAACCTCATGGTGAACGAGCGGAACGAAGCGGTGCTGATCGACTTCGAAGCCTTCTGCTTCGATCACCCCGAGTGGGACCTGATGGTCACGGCCACGGAGTATCACAGCCTCGGGTGGCAGACCGACGAGCAGTACGCCGACTTCGTACGGGCTTACGGGCGGGATCTGTACGACTGGCCCGGCTATGACACGCTCCGACGGCTGCAAGAGTTCGGCATGACGACGTGGCTCATGCAGAACGTGCAGGAGGATCAGGAGACGGCGGATGAATACCGCCGACGCATCACTGCCCTGCGTGACGATGACGCGCCGCGTGACTGGCGGCCGCGGTAGCTGTTATTCGTCCTCGTCGTCCAGGCGGGCGAGTGCTTCGCTGACTCGCTCGTTGAAGGCGACGACGGCGGGGTGGGTGGCGTGCGCGCTGACCTCTGCCTGGAAGTCGGTCACGTAACGCTGGAAGCGGGAGGACTGGAGGGAGTCGCCGTCGTCCACGGCAAGGCTGGCTGTGGTGACGGCGGCTTCCAGGTCGCCGTTCAGGAGTTGGCTCTGGGCGAGCACCATGCGGCAGAAACCGAGGCTGCGGGCGTACTGGGGATCGGTGCTGTCGACGGCGCGCTGTGCGTGCTCGACGGCTTCCCGACGCATCTTCAGATCTCGGAAGCAGTGGCAGAACTCGCCCAGTAGTTCGGCGTCGTCGAAGTAGCTCAGCCATGCGGGGTCGTCGGCGGTGTCGGCCTGCTCGAAGTGCTGTTCGGCTTGGTTCATGGCACGGCCGGCTCCGACCCGGTCACCTGCGTTGGACAGGGCGCGGGCCTCCATCGCCCAGTAGTTTGCCATGGCGCGCGGGGTGGCTCGGCCCTTGGCTCCTTCGACGGCGGCGCGGGCGAGCTGGAGGGCTTGGGTGCGGTTGCCCAGGTAGTTGGCCTGGTGGCTGAGGTTACCGAGGATGCGGGCGCCGAACATGCGGTCGTCGATAACCTGGGACAGGCGCAGGGTGGAGGTGAGGTAGCGGTGGGCGAGTCGGTGGTTTCCGACGTCGTACGCGGTCCACGCGAGCAACTGGGACACCTCGGCGGCGGCGCTGAACAGCGCGTGGCCTACCTTCTCGCTGTAGCTGGCGCTGAGCAGCGGTAGGACTTCGTGGCGGAAGTAGTGGCGTAGGGCCCGGTGCCCGTGGCCTCCGCCGTACTTGAAGTCGAGCTGCATGAACGTGGCGGCGGCGTCTCTGATCGCGCGCACATCGCGCATGCCGACCCGTTGATGGGTGGGGCGGTCGGCCTGGATTCCATCGGGGCGCGCGATCATCCAGGAGAGGACTGCGGCGCTGAGGTCGGCGTCCGCTACGACCAGACGGTCGGTGACCGCCTCCTCGGCGCGCTCCTGGGCGAGTCCGTCCAGCATGGACAGCACCTCGGGGACCGTGCTCGGGTAGCCGACGGGATCGGGGGCGATCGGCTGGGTGTGGTCGAAGAACCCGAGATCGGCCGGTGTGATGCGGCGACCCAGTTTCGAGCTGAGCACATCCGCCATGATTGCCGCGGTCTGAGGCTGGATGCCGGCGCCGTCCCGCCATCGCTGTACTGAGACGTGCGTGGTCCCCAGAGTGATGCCGCGCTGGCCTGCGGCGTCCTTCATCCGCTTGGCAAGGCCCTTGTTCGAGACCTTCGCCTCGTCCATGACTGCGATCAACTTCGCGTTCGGCTCTCGGCTCATGCTCCCCTGCCAACCCGAGAATGACGGCGAGTGTTCATGGTGTCACAGCGCTCTCGCCTTGGGGGTTCATTGATGAACCCCCTTTGCCTTTGCCGGTGTTCACGTGAACCCCCTGGTGAACGCTCCCGGCCAGGTCCGTGGGGTCGTGTACTGGCTTGCGTGACGCAACCGGTGCCGTACGAGCCGCCTTGGGCTCGCGGAAGGGGACATGATGGATGCGGGCAAGGTCGAGTGGCTGGCGGGTGAACTGGATGCCTACACGCACTGGTTCGCGGCGCCGGATGCCTCCACCGGTGGGCACTTCCTGACGTTCACGCTGTTCGCCGAGTCCGATGACACGGCGCGCACGGCGCGGGACATGACGGCGGTGTTCCTGCGTGGTGCGGGTGCTGACGCGGTCGTGGATGACGTCCGGCTGGTCGTCTCGGAACTCGTCGGCAACGTGGTGAACCACGCGGTGCCGGATCGCCACCTGGCACAGGCCGGCGGCTGCCGACGTATCGACGTGACCTTCAAGTTGTGGCCGAAGTGGCTGTTCATCGGCGTCGGTGACGAGGACTCGACACCCCCGCTGCTTCCGGCCGGGGAGGGGTTCTCGCCGTCGCTGGCGGGGGAGCTGGCGGAAGCGATACTGCCCGACACCGGCCGCGGCCTGCTCATCGCCCAGCGGCTGGCGACATCGGTCTGGTGGGCGCCGGAGGAACGGGGCGGCAAGACCGTGTGGTGCCGCTTCGACCTGGACGGCACGGCGGGCGACGCCCCGCCTTCCTGATCTCCGGGGTGGCGCCCCGTCTCACTCCTTCGCGATCGGGAGTGGGTGGTGCCCCGGAAACCGGCCGGAGTCTGACCCCTCCGGCCACGGAGCGCGGCCCTCGCGGTTCATCACACCGGATCCCCGCCGGAGCGGGGGCCGCGCTTCACAACCCCATACCGAGACCGGACCACCCCCGCGCCTGCCAGCAACCGGGGTGGTCCGGGAGGGGACGCAGCGGTCCCCGGTGCCTGATGGTACCGGGGCCGCTGTGCTGCGTCGCTTCTGGCCCTGAACAAAAGCAAGTTGACGAGCCGTTATCGGCAAGAGGGCTGAGGTGGGAACGCGTGACCGGCGCGGGTGAGGAATGGATCGGTGACGGGCTGCACGACATCGAGGGCACGGACGCTGTCCTGTGGACGCCCGGTGTCGACTACATCGGAGGTTGGCGGGAGGCTCGGGAGGCTGCCGACCGGCTGAACCGGGCGCTCCTCGACGTCGGCTTCGAGCTGTCGACCATGCGGGCCGTCGCCTCCACGGACGACAAGGGGCGGGGCGTCGTCCGGCTGGCGGGCTGGCCGGACGCCGTGAACCGGCTCGCTGCGCTCCTGGAGTCCGCCGTATGAAAGGCGGCTTCGCTGGTGAGCGGCGCACGTGGGCACGTCGCCGGCCGGAGAGACTTTGGGCGGGAGCTGCCATGGGGCGAGTGAACAGGGGGCCCTACGCTGGTCCGGCGAATCGGGCAGGCACTGGTCCTGCCCGCGTATGTGCCCGATGGGCCCCCTGTTCTTCGAGGCTCGCCCCATGGTGGCTGCCTAAAGTCTCGGAGGCCGGCGACCCCCGGCCCACCACGCCCCGGCCCTTGGCGGCCGGTCGACGCCTCGACTCCTCGGGCGTGCTGTGGGTCGGGGCGCTCGGCGACCGGCCGGGACCGGCGCCCACGCCGCACGCCCGGCCGGGGCGGCCGGGCGCCCCGGCGCGCCGCAGGCGCGCCCTTGAGGAAGTAAAGGCTGTTTCGACCGATCATCGCTGCCGGTCAGGTGCGGGCGCGTCGTGCGGGCTGCTTGTCGGCGGCGATCCGGTAGGCGGCTTCGGCGCGGTCGGCACCGATGCGGAGTTCTTCGAGGATCAGGGCGCGGTCGTCGGTGCCGTGCGTGATGCGGGACAGGTGCAGGATCGGAGTCGCGTCGGGGAGCTGGAGCGCGGTGCGCTCATCGGGCAGCGGCATGCGGGCCCGTACCGTCTCCGTCCACGACAGGGTGTGCCCGTCCTGGGCGAGCAGGCGGTAGATCGCTGCCGGATGCGTGCCCGGTTCTTCGACGAGCTGGGGGACGGTCTCGGCGACTTCGAACGGAATCAGGGTGCGGTGCATGGCGCGCGCCCCGGTGCCGGGATCGGCGAGCAGCCGGTCACAACCGAACAGGGCTTCTTCTTCGTCGAGGTGGAGGAGCCGGCCGGTGGCCTTGGTGGTGCGGGTGCGGTAGGTGCTCGGCTGTTCGGCCACGTTCCAGAGATCGCCGTTGGGCATGGTGAACGTGCCGTCCGGTGTGCGGGTGATGCGCCGTTCGAGGGTGAGCGCGGGCTGACCGTCGGAGCGGACGAAACTGCCCTTGCCGTGGCGGACGTCAATGAGCCCTTCCGCACGCAGGGCCGCGATCGCGTTGCGGACGGTGGGGCGTGAGACGCCGTAACGGCCCATGAGCTGTGCTTCGGACGGCAGCAGGGAGCCGGGGGCGAACTCGCCCGTGAGGATCGCCTCGCGGATCGCGGCGGCCACCTGCTGGTAGAGGGCGCCGGGGCGCTGGATCTCCGACATCGGGTCATCTCCGGGTGAGGTCGTAGACACGTCGCACGCGCGACATCACTCGTCAGCATAAGTAGTTGCACTCGCGCCGTACAGGACTTCATAGTCGTAACTCGTAAGGACAAGTGACGTCAGAAAGAGTCTGACGTCCCGATTGGCCAGGGAGGCCAACACACATGCAGTCCATTCCCGTGGACACCACACGCCTGGGCGTACTGCGGTGCGCCATCGCGCCGGAAGCAAAGCTCACCAACCCCGAGACACAGGAGGTGAAGAGGGACCGGGACGGCAACCCGGTCTGGACGGTGGCCGTGACCGTGCGGCAGGACGGGCGGCGCATCTCCGTCATCGAGATCGCCGTGAGCGGCCAGCCGGAGGGGATCGAGGAAGGGCAGATCGTCCGGGTCACCGGCCTGACGGCGTTCGTCTGGTCGATGGGTGACCGGCATGGCGTGAGCTTCCGCGCGGACGCCATCACGCCTCTGCCCGGTCCGGCGCGTCCCAAAGGTGGTGACGCCTGATGCGGCCGGTTCTGCTCGCCTTCGCGCTCGCCGTGCTGGCGTGGGTGCTGGTCGTCGGTGACCTGGTGCGCCGGCATCGCCCGGCCTGGCACTGGTACCTGATCGGCTACCCGGTCACCGCGTGCCGGGTGGTGTTCACCTGGCGCAAGGTCGCCCTGCTCAACGACCTCGCCGTCTCCCGGCGCCCACCGCGCGGGCTGCTCGGGGACCTGGTGGTCAAGGGTGATCCGCTGCGGCCGGTGGCTCCGCGGATCTCCTTCCCCCGGGCCACCCGCATGGGCCTGACCGTGATCGTGCGCCTGCACGCGGGCCAGACCCCGGCCACCTTCCTGAAGGCGGCTGACGCGCTGGTCCACGCGTGGAAAGTTCACGCGGTGCGCGTCACCTCACCGGAACGCGGGTTCGTGCTCCTGACGGCGACGGCCACGGACCCGCTGGAGCGCCCGGGGTTGGCCACGGCACCGGCCGAACTGCTCTCCGCGCTCATCGGCGTCTTGGAGAACGGTAGCGCGTGGGTGATGAACCTGCGCCTGGTGCCGCACTGGCTCATCGCGGGGGCCACTCGGTCGGGCAAGTCCACGCTGCTGGCCCGGCTGATCACCCAACTCGCCCCGCAACCGGTCGCCCTGGTCGGCATCGACTGTAAGGGCGGCATGGAACTGGGCCTGTTCGCCGGACGACTCAGTGCCCTGGCCACCTGCCGCAGAGAGGCACTGGCCGTGCTCTCCGCGCTCGTGGTCGACATGCAGGACCGCATGAGCGCCTGCCGCTCGGCCGGCGTCCGCTCCATCTGGGAGCTCCCGGACAAGCTCCGGCCGGTGCCGGTCGTCGTGCTCGTCGACGAGATCGCGGAGCTGTACCTCTCCGACGGCACCCGTGAGAGCAGGGCAGAGGCCGAGCAGTGCTCCACGCTGCTGCTGCGGCTGGCCCAACTCGGGGCCGCGCTCGGCATGCACCTGGTGGTGGCCGGACAACGGGTCGGCTCCGACCTCGGCCCCGGCGTCACCGCCCTGCGGGCCCAGCTGAGCGGCCGGATCTGCCACCGGGTCAACGATCCCGGCACGGCAGAAATGGCCCTCGGCGATCTGAACAAAGACGCCGTGGCCGTCGCCCAGGCGATCACGGCGGAGGAACGCGGTGTCGCCGTGTGCACCGGACCGGACGGCGGCTGGAGCCGCGCCCGCTCCCACCTCACCCCCACTGAAGAAGCCGTCTCGACGGCCCGCAAGTACGCCTCGATGACCCCGGACCTGCCCATCGTCAGCCGCGCCCTTGAGGCGCTGGAAGGAGACGACAAGTGATCAACGAAGGAACGGCGTTCACGTTCGCGGTGATCTTCGGGATCATCACCGTCCTCCTCGTCCGCTCCCGCGACGTCCGCGCCTGGGAAGCGGTCTGTGTCGGCCTCTTCGGTCTCTACCTCGGCCAGACCCCCGTCGGCTTCACCGTCCACGACCTCGTCACCTGGGTCATCAGCGGCTTCTCCCACACCTGAACAGAAAGGACGCACCACCATGCCCATGCCTCGCGTGAGGTGCCCCCAGTGCAAGGGCGACGGAGCCCGCAAGACCTGGAGCGGACGCCTGCGGCGCTGCCGCATCTGCCGCGGCACCGGCACCATCCGCTGACTCAGGACGAGACCCACCACGCACACAAGGGAGTGATCCCCATGGCCAACGGCGCACCGCCCACCACCCACCGTGCCGCTTCGGCGGCCCACCCCGGAAGGTCACCACCATCACCCCGGAGTTCACCCCGGCCGACCGGCGCGCCGCCCTCGACCGCGCGGCGCGCCTGCGTCAGCTCTCCGAAACCGACCGCGACGCCATCCGCCTCGCCCAAGACCCGCAGTTCCCCCGCTGGCTGGCCCAGGTCACCGCAACCGGCGGCTGCTCCCACCCCGTCCACCTCTCCGGCTCGACCACCACCATCGACGGCACAACCGGCGAGATCCTGCACCACTACGACACCCGTGCCGAACCCGGTGAACGCCTCCTCGTCCGCTGCCGCAACCGGCGCGCCACCGTCTGCCCCGCCTGCTCCCGCCTCCACGCCGGAGACACCTTCCACCTCGTCCGCGCCGGCCTCCTCGGCGGCAAGAACGTCCCCGCAACGGTCCGCGACCGGCCTCGCCTCTTCGTCACCCTGACCGCTCCGTCCTTCGGGCCCGTCCACCGGGCGGGGGAACTATGCCGGCCGCGTCGTAACGGCGGGGCCTGCGAGCACGGGCGCCCTCTCGGCTGCGGCGCCGTCCACGCCGCGGACGCGCCGGTCGTCGGCCGATCGCTGTGCCCCGACTGCTACAACTACACCGGCCACGTGCTGTGGCACGCGCACGCCTCCAAGCTGTGGGACCGGTTCGTCATCGACGTCCGGCGCCGCCTGGCCTCCGCCGTCGGTCTCGTACAGGCCCGCTTCGCCGAGCGGGCCCGGCTGTCCTTCGCCCGAGTCGCCGAATACCAGAAGCGGGCGGCCGTCCACGTGCATGCCGTCGTCCGCCTCGACGGCCCGAACGGACCCGCCGACGAGCCCCCGGCCTGGGGCACCACAGGACTACTCGTCGACGCCGTACGCGCCTCCGCCCGGCGGGTCGTGGTCCGCACTCCGTACAGCCCGGCCGTGGGTGAGCTGGCACTGTGCTGGGGCGCCCAGATCGATGCCCGGCCTCTGAGGGCCAACGGTGACGGCCCGGACGATGACGCCGTGGCCGCATACGTCGCGAAGTACGTCACCAAAGGAGCGAGTGACATAGGCGCCGGCACCGACCACCCGCTCACCAACCGGACGGACATCGAGTCGGCACCCGTCAGCGAGCACGTCCGCACCCTCATGCGCACCTGCTGGCGCCTCGGCAGCCTCCCCGAATACGCACCCCTCCGCCTCCGCACTTGGGCCCACACCCTCGGCTACCGGGGCCACATCCTCACCAAATCCCGCGCCTACTCCACCACCTACGCGGCACTGCGCGCCGAACGCGCCCGCCACCTTGGCCACGTCGACATGCCCGACGTGGTCACCGAACGGCACTGGCGCTACGTCGGCTCCGGCCATACCCCTGGCGCTGCTCTCATAGCGGCGGGCGTCGCGGACGATCTGGCGCGCAACCGCGAAGCAGCACACAACGCGTTCCACCAGGCAGAGGTGGGCCGTTGACGAGACATGATCGTGAAGCGGAGAAGGCGCACCACCTGGACAGAGTCTGTCGCACGTTCTCGACCAAGATCGGGCCGGAATCAGCGAAGCGCCTGGTTCGTCTCCTTGGGGGACGGCCAGGCGCAAAGATCGAATGAGACAGCGGAAGGGGCCTCCATGAGGCCCCTTCTTGTCATGCCCAAGCATCAAATCCAGATGGGGTTCTGCTCGATGTCGATCCGACCGTAATCGAACTGCCTGCCCTTCCTCGTCGCCTCCTTGATTTTGACTGCCGCGAAGAGGAAGCGAATCACGGCGTTCATCCGCTGGTAGTCCTCCGCCTTCTTCAGCGCTTCCCAGCTCCGCCGTGCGTGCGGACCCACAAGTCCGTCCAGAACCTCCGCGGCAGGACGCACGATCATCTTGCGTTCCACTTCAGCGATGCGCGCCTCAACGGTCTTGCGCATCTCGCGGTACTCCCGTGTCCTGAGCTCCTGGCTCTCCCACATGTCCTTGAGCTCGTCCAGCTCGCGACGGTCGGCCTCGATCGCGGCCTGATCCTCCTCCGACAGTTGGGAAGGCGTCGGAACCTCGGTCAGGTCAAGGCGTTCAAGGAGGTTGACGGCGGCTTCGCTCACGAAGTCCTCCAGGATGGGCGCCGAGATCACCCTGTTGCAGCGCTGGGCGTCGAGCCTGTGGGTGTGGCGATTGCAGACGTACTTAGCTCCGCTTCCGCCTGATCCGCCCATGATCCGGCCGCATCCCGTACAGGTGACCACGCCACGCAGCAGGTAGAACCTGCTCGGTTGCTTGCCGGCTGCCAACTTCGCAGCCCGGTAGGCACGGCGTTCCCGCACCTCCTGCCACATGCCCCGGTCGATGATCGCGGGCCACTCGCCATCCCCGATCTCCTCACCCCGGAAGATGCGGATACCGGCGACGTGGCGGCTGTCGAGCACGTCCCGCACCCGCGGGGCACCCCAGTTGCGGCCTTCGGCGGTCTTCTCGCCACGCTCGAAGAGATCCTTGGCAAGCTGGACCGGGCTCACGCCGTCGAGATAGCGAGTGAAGATCTCCCGCACGATGGCGGCCTCTTCGGGGATGATCACCGTGCCGGTCTTGTCGTACCCGTAGCGGCGCCTGCCGGTGTGCGGCCTTCCCTCCTGGGCGCGGTCAATCATGGAGTCGATCAGCCGGCGCGAGGTGTCGTCGCTGGAGCGGCACGCGTGCGCGACCTCGATGCGGAGGAAGAACCGGTCATCCGGGTCCGCGAGATCACGTCGGTTCGCCTGGCCGTGCAACGTGATGTCGTGATCGTCGGCGATCTGCAACAACTCTTCGAGATCGCGTGGCTGACGCATCAGTCGGTCGGGGTGGTACGTGAGCACGTGACGGATGCGGCCCTGGCCGGCCTCGGCGAGAAGGGCGTCCCACCCTGGGCGCTTGCGCTTGCGCTGCCACGCCGACCGGTTGTTGTCTACGAAGACCTGGTCCTCGGCGACGACGAGACCCAGGCGCTCGGCCACGTCACGGCAGATGCGCTCCTGACGCTCCACGCCGGTCTGGTCGTCGTCGTTCACATGAGAGATGCGGCAGTAGATCGCGGCGGACTCTCCAGTCCAGTTGGAACGGTGCCGCTTCGCACGCTGCGCGCCGGCTGCCTGCCTGGCTCGGAGGGCCCGCCGTAACTGGGCGTCTGTCTGCTGGTTCGCGTCTTCTTCGGCCATGGAAAGAGGTTATGAGCGCGGCTTGATCCAGGTCATCCGGTCCCGCTTCCACGCGGCGGGAAACCGCCCTTCCCGGACGGCGGGCAGGCCGAGCTCCGGAGAGTACGCCTGGTAGACGGTGATCGTGGACGCCGTGTGGAGCGCCCGGATCCCGTGTCGCGGTTCTTCCATGGCGTACAGGGTGGGCTCGATCGCTTCCCGCAGGCCATCGATTTTCGATGCGTCGCGGACCGTGCGCCCGGGGCGCGCCGGGCGGGACGCGGGCGCACCAGCCCGCCACCCGCGTCCGCGGGACCTGCAAGGGCAGGGCCCCGCCGACCGGATCGGAACCGGCCGGCGGGCCTCAGCGGTGCCGTCGCCTCGGGCGCGGCGGGCTCAGCCGGCTGCCTCGGCGACGCCGACCGGGCAGGACACCCCGGTCCCGCCCAGTCCGCAGTACCCGGCCGGGTTCTTGTCCAGGTACTGCTGGTGGTACGCCTCCGCCGGATAGAACGGGCGGCCCTGCGCCGGGAGGATCTCCGTGGTGATCGTGCCGTAGCCGGAGGACGTGAGGACCTTCTGGTAGGCCTCGCGGGAGGCTTCGGCGGCGGCGGCCTGCTCCGGGGTGTGGGTGTAGATCGCCGAGCGGTACTGCGTGCCCACGTCGTTGCCCTGGCGGAAGCCCTGGGTGGGGTCGTGGGACTCCCAGAAGGTCTTCAGGAGCCCGGCGTAGGAGATCGCCTTCGGGTCGAACACCACGCGGACCGCCTCCGTGTGGCCGGTCAGGCCCGAGCAGACCTCCTCGTAGGTGGGGTTCTCGGTGTAGCCGCCCTGGTAGCCGACCAGGGTCGTCCACACGCCGGCGGGGAGCTGCCAGAACTTGCGCTCGGCGCCCCAGAAGCAGCCCAGGCCGAAGTCGGCCACCTCCAGGCCCTCGGGGTAGGGGCCGAGGAGCGGGGTGCCGAGGACGGTGTGGCGGTCGGGGACCGTGAACGCCGGTTCCGGGCGGCCGCGCAGGGCCTGCTCGGGGGTCGGCAGCTGGGGTGTACGGCTGTACAGGAACATGCGGTCTCCAATCGGGGCGACGTCCGGGTCAACACGCCCGGACGTCCCGGAATTCCGCTCCCTCGCGCGGCGCCCGCGCCGGTCCGGCCGGCTCAGTGCGACAGCGTCGCCGGGCTGCCGCCGTTCGCCTCGTAGCCCGCCACCGCCAGCGCCCGGTAGACCGCGAACTCCGCGGCCGGGTCGGCGGACAGGGTCCAGGGCAGGGCGCCGACGTGGCCGTCGACGTGTACCAGCTGCTGCATGGCCTCCGCCCAGCGCTCTGAGCGGACCAGGAAGAAGACCAGCAGATGGCGGACGTGGGCCAGCATCGGGTCGTCGGGGCGGGCCGAGTGGACCGCGTGCAGCGCGCCGTGGATCGCCTTCGTCACCACCTCGCTCTGCCAGAAGCTGCTGACCAGCGTCACCTCGGGCAGGTGCTCGAAGACCGCGAAGAGGGGCATGGCCGCGAGCAGCGAGCCCTGGGGGGCGCGGGCCGCCGCGGCCTCCGCGAACGAGTACGCCAGCTCGCGCGAGCCGTGCCACTTCTCGCACCAGTAGTGCAGCGCGGCCAGGTGCGCGCCCATGTGGGCCGGCGCCCGGTCCAGGATCTTCAGCCAGAGCTGCTCGAACTCCTGCCGGGAGTAGGCCAGGCCGCGGGCCACCGACAGCTCGATGATGTACGGGACGGGGTCGCCGGGGGCCAGCAGCGCCGCGTCGCCGCACGCCGCCTTCGCCTCCTCCATGATGATCCGGAACTCGTCCGTGCCGGGCGTCGCCGTCCGCCACGCCTGCTGCACCAGGAACTCGGCGTGCACCGCCGCGCCGCCGGCGTCCTTGGGCGCCTCGGTCCGCCACACCCGCAGCCACTGCCCGCCCGGTGCCTCGCTCACCCCGCCGGGCCGCTGCTGCAGCTCCAGCGACGCGGCGCCCGCGAAGGCCTGCACGCGCTGCCAGCGCAGCTCGCCCTGCGTCTCCGTACCGGCGAGGAGCTGGGCCGCGGCCTTGTAGTCCTGGGTGCGCTGCACCAGGTCCAGGACGTCCAGCAGGTCCTGGTCGGGCCCCGGCATGCGGATGTCCAGCTGCTCCTCGCGGACGAAGCCGTAGTTCGCCGGGTCCGCGGCGTCCGGATGGTCGGGCGACACCAGTCCGACCGCGCCGCGCCCGCGCCGCAGGAAAGGCAGCAGCACGAAACCGAGCAGGACCAGCGCCATCAGGACCCAGAGAATCTCCATGCCTCCAGCGTTCCAGACGCCGCCGGCAATTGGCCAACCTGGTCGCCGCGCCGGTGGAGAACTCCGGCGGCCCCGCTCGGGGCGCCGGTTCCCGCGGTGCCCGCGCCCTGTCGTCCGTCACCTCCGCCGCGGGCGCACTACCCTCGGTGCCCATGAGCGACAGGCACATCAGTCAGCATTTCGAGACCCTCGCCATCCACGCGGGCAACACCGCCGACCCCCTCACCGGTGCGGTCGTCCCACCGATCTACCAGGTGTCCACCTACAAGCAGGACGGCGTCGGCGGCCTGCGCGGCGGCTACGAGTACAGCCGCAGCGCCAACCCGACCCGGACGGCCCTGGAGGAGAACCTCGCCGCCCTGGAGGGCGGTCGCCGCGGCCTCGCGTTCGCGTCCGGACTGGCGGCCGAGGACTGCCTGTTGCGTACGCTGCTCAGCCCCGGCGACCACGTGGTCATCCCCGACGACGCGTACGGCGGCACGTTCCGCCTCTTCGCCAAGGTCGTCGCCCGGTGGGGCGTGGAGTGGTCGGTCGCCGACACCGGCGACCCCGCCGCGGTGCGGGCCGCCCTCACCCCGAAGACCAAGGCCGTGTGGGTGGAGACGCCCTCCAACCCGCTGCTCGGCATCACCGACATCGCCGCCGTCGCTCAGGTCACCCGGGACGCGGGCGTCCGCCTCGTCGTCGACAACACCTTCGCCACGCCGTACCTCCAGCAGCCGCTGGCGCTCGGCGCGGACGTCGTCGTGCACTCCCTGACCAAGTACATGGGCGGCCACTCCGACGTCGTCGGCGGCGCGCTGATCACCGACGACCCCGAGCTGGGCGAGGAGCTGGCCTTCCACCAGAACGCGATGGGCGCGGTCGCCGGGCCCTTCGACTCCTGGCTGGTGCTGCGCGGCACCAAGACGCTCGCCGTGCGCATGGACCGGCACAGCGAGAACGCCGGGCGGATCGCCGAGATGCTGAGCCGGCACCCGCGCGTGACGCGGGTCCTGTACCCGGGGCTGCCGGACCACCCCGGCCACGAGGTCGCCGCCAAGCAGATGAAGGCGTTCGGCGGCATGGTGTCGTTCCGGGTCGAGGGCGGCGAGGAGGCGGCCGTCGAGGTCTGCAACCGCGCCCGGGTGTTCACGCTCGGCGAGTCCCTGGGCGGCGTGGAGTCGCTGATCGAGCACCCCGGTCGCATGACGCACGCCTCCGCGGCCGGTTCGGCCCTGGAGGTGCCCTCCGACCTGGTGCGCCTGTCCGTGGGCATCGAGAACGTCGACGACCTGCTGGAGGACCTGAAGCAGGCGCTCGGCTAGTCCGGCCGGGTCTCACCAGCCCGTCAGGGGTGGGGACGTCCTCGACGGCGGCTCCGCCCAGGGGCGGGCCGTCACCGCCCACACCGCGAACGCCACGGCCGCCGCGCACAGCAGCAGCCACAGCAGGCGGCGCGCGAGCGTCCTGCGCCGCAGCAGGCGCCCGCCTTGCCGCACGGCGTCCGCGCACAGTCCGGGCGGCACCCGTGGCGCCCCCCGCGCCATGATCCGCCGCACGGCGGCCTCCTGCTCGGGCCGGTTCACGTACGCCTCCCGGTGCCGGGCCGCCGGTTCACGGCGCCGCCGCCGCCGGCCCGGCCGCCGCGGGTCCCCGCGGCGGATGCAGCAGGGTCGCCGTCGCCCGGTCGCAGACCGCGCGGACCCGGTCCGCGGACAGGCCCAGCAGGGCCGCCGTCGGTTCCTCGGCGACGCCCTCGTACAGCCTGAGGACCAGGACCAGGCGCTCCTGCGGGGTGAGCCGGGCCAGGGTGCCGGCGGGGTGCGGGCGGGCCCGGCCGAAGCCGCCGTACCGGTGCCAGGACGCGCGGGCGAACCGGTCGACCAGATGCCGGCGGGCACGGTCGTACGGGTCTTCCCCGCGCAGCCGGTCCCAGTGCGCGTACGTGTGGGCCAGGGCCAGGGTCAGCAGGTGCCGCGCGCGCGGGTTGTCGTCCGGCGCCTCGGCCGTGAGCAGGGTCGCGGCGTGCAGCAGCCGTCCTGCCGCGCCCGCGACGAACGCCTCGAACTCCCGGGCCCGCCGGGCGCTCCGGGACGCCTGCCGTTCGAGCACCGCGCCTCCCCTCCCTGGGGTCCTCGCAGGAAGGCCCCGCCGCGGACGGGACGACGGGGTGCCGACAGCCGTGCGCCCGCGCACGGGACGGGCCCGGTCCCGCACGGGCCGGGTCCCATGGGAGACCGGCGGCGGCCGGTCGGTCAAGAGCCGGGCGGCACGCGCGTGCGGGCACGGCGGGCGCCGGCCCCCCGCGCGCTCAGGAGGAGGACGGCGGAGCCTCCGGCGCCGGCGCCCCCTGGGCGGTCATGCGGGCGGAGAGGGCGCTGTTGAAGCGGGTGAGGAGCGCGCAGAACGCCTCGCGCTCCTCCGGCGCCCAGTCGTGGGTCAGCTCGGCCATCAGCCGGCGCCGGGAGGAGCGCACCTCCTCCAGCCGCGACAGGCCGCGCGGGGACAGCTGGAGCACCACCGCACGCCCGTCCTCGGGGTGCGAGGTGCGCTTGACGAGCCCGGTGTCGACGAGCGGGGCCACCTGGCGGGTGACCGTGGAGGAATCGATGCCCATGCTCGCGGCGAGCGCCTTGACGCCCATCGGGCCCTCCTTGTCGAGGCGGTTGAGCAGCAGATAGGCGGCGCGGTCCATGGAGTTGCGCACCTGCCCGACCCCGCCGAGCCGGGTCTGCTCGGCACGGCGGGCGAACACCGCCACCTCGTGCTGCAACGCGTCGAGAAGACCGGTGTCACCGACGGTCGTCATGTCCATCGACATGTCAGGTGTTGTGGGCATGGCCGGGGGCTCACTTCGTGGAGGTCTGCTAATTGGGGGACAGGGTACGCGGCCGGGCGGCGGGCCGTGCCGGCGCTGCGCGAAGCGGGTCTCGGAGGTTGGTCGCAACCGCCCGGGCCGCGGGCGAACTGCGATGCTTGGGGCATGAGCTACAGCACGGCCGACTCCCTGCGGTCCGTCACCCTCGACGACGTGCGGGGTGCCCAGAAGATGCTGTCGGGCGTGGCGCGGACGACCGCGCTGGAGGGCAGCAGGCACCTGTCCCGGCTGGTCGGCGCGCCGGTCCACCTCAAGTGCGAGAACCTCCAGCGGACGGGGTCGTTCAAGCTGCGCGGCGCGTACGTCCGCATCGCCGGGCTGCTGCCCGAGGAGCGGGCGGCCGGCGTCGTCGCCGCGAGCGCGGGCAACCACGCGCAGGGCGTCGCCCTGGCGTCCTCGCTGCTGGGCGTGCGCGCCACGGTGTTCATGCCGAGGGGCGCCCCGCTGCCCAAGATCAGCGCGACGCGGGAGTACGGCGCCGAGGTGCGCCTGCACGGCCAGGTCGTCGACGAGACGCTGGCCGCCGCGCAGGAGTACGCGGCCGAGACGGGCGCGGTGTTCATCCACCCCTTCGACCACCCCGACGTCATCGCCGGCCAGGGCACGGTCGGCCTGGAGATCCTGGAGCAGTGCCCCGAGGTGCGCACGATCGTCGTCGGCGTCGGCGGAGGCGGGCTGGCGGCCGGGATCGCGGTCGCGGTGAAGGAGCTGCGGCCCGAGGTGCGGATCGTGGGCGTGCAGGCTCAGGGCGCGGCGGCCTATCCGCCGTCCCTCGCGGCGGGGCGCCCGGTGACGGTCGGGCAGCCGGTGACGATGGCCGACGGCATCAGGGTCGGGCGGCCCGGTGACGTGCCGTTCGGCATCGTCCGCGATCTGGTGGACGAGGTCCGCACGGTGACCGAGGACGAGCTGTCCGCCGCGCTGCTGCTGTGTCTGGAGCGGGCCAAGCTGGTCGTCGAGCCGGCCGGGGCGAGCCCGGTCGCGGCGTTGCTGGGCGATCCGGGCGCCGTCGAGGGACCGGTCGTCGCGGTGCTGTCCGGGGGCAACGTCGATCCCGTGCTGCTGCAGCGCGTCCTGCGGCACGGCATGTCCGCGCAGGGCCGCTACCTGGCCGTCCGGCTGCGGCTGACGGACCGGCCGGGCGCCCTGGCCACGCTTCTCGGGGTGCTGTCGGCGGCCGACGCCAACGTCCTCGACGTGAGCCATGTACGGACCGACCCGCGGCTCGGGCTCACGGAGGCGGAGGTCGAGCTGCACCTGGAGACGAAGGGCCCGGCGCACTGCGCCGAGGTCGGCCGGGCCCTGCGCGAGGCGGGCTACACGGTCATGGACTGACCCGGCCGCCTGCCTGCGGTGTCCGCGGAGCGCACGGGCCGCGCCCTTTCGTCACCCGTTCGAGTAAATCCATTGAGGTACGCGATACATCGCGTTACGGTGGCTTGCGCCGCCCGTGCAGCGGGCGGAGCGAGAAGCGCGACCCTGGGCTTTCCGAAGATCCCCCGACGACGTGGAGACTCATATGCCAGGCGCCATCTACGCCGAAGGCCTGGTGAAGACCTTCGGCGACGTAAGGGCACTGGACGGTGTCGACCTCGATGTCCCCGAGGGCACCGTCCTGGGCCTGCTCGGGCCGAACGGCGCGGGCAAGACGACGACCGTCCGATGCCTGACGACGCTGCTGCGCCCCGACGGCGGCAAAGCGGTCGTCGCGGGCCTCGACGTGGTCAGGCACCCCGACGCCGTACGCCGTTCCATCGGCCTGTCCGGCCAGTTCGCGGCGGTCGACGAGTACCTGACCGGCCGGGAGAACCTCCAGATGGTCGGCCAGCTGTACCAGATGAGGGCGAAGGCGGCCAAGGAGCGCGCGGCCGAGCTGCTCGACCGGTTCCACCTCACCGACGCCGCCGACCGCCCCGCGAAGACCTACTCCGGAGGCATGCGCCGCCGGCTCGACCTCGCGGCGGCCCTGGTCGTCTCGCCGCCCGTGATGTTCATGGACGAGCCGACGACCGGCCTGGACCCGCGCAACCGCCAGCAACTGTGGGACGTCATCAAGCAACTGGTCTCCGGCGGTACGACGCTGCTGCTGACCACGCAGTACCTGGAGGAGGCCGACCACCTCGCGCACGAGATAGCGGTGGTCGATCACGGCCGTGTCATCGCCAAGGGGACCTCCGACCAGCTCAAGGCCCGCACCGGCGGCGAGCGCGTCGAGGTCGTGGTGCACCGCCCCGAGCACCTCCGGGCCGCCGCCGAGGTGCTGCGCGGCTTCGGCAAGGGCGACACCGCGGTCGAGGAGCACATGCGCAAGCTCACCGTGCCCGTGACCGGCGGCGCCAAGCTGCTCGCCGAGATCATCCGCGAGCTGGACACCCGCGGCATCGAGATGGACGACATCGGCCTGCGCCGTCCGACCCTCGACGACGTCTTCCTCTCCCTGACGGGCCACGCGGCCGAGGCCGGGGACGAGGAGGGCGAGGGGCGGACGGGCGGCAGGGGATCCCGGCGCAGGAAGGAGACCGTCCAGTGAGCGCCGCCACCGACGCCGTGCGCGTCCCGCCACGGAGCAACCCGTTCGGCCGGTCGATCCGGGACTCGCTGATCGTGGCCAGGCGGAACCTGATCCGCATGGGCCGGATCCCCGAGATGCTCATCTTCGGGCTGATCCAGCCGGTCATGTTCGTGGTGCTGTTCACCTATGTGTTCGGCGGCTCGATCCAGGTCGGCTCGTCCACCTCCACCCAGGCCTACCGCGAGTTCCTGATGGCCGGCATCTTCGCCCAGACCGTCACGTTCGCCACGGCGGGCGCCGGCGCGGGCATCGCCGACGACATGCACAAGGGCCTCATCGACCGCTTCCGCTCCCTGCCCATGGCGCGTGGCGCGGTGCTGACCGGCCGCACCATCGCCGACCTGGTGCAGACGGCGCTCACCCTCGTCGTCCTGGCGGCCGTCGCCCTGATCGTCGGCTGGCGCACGCACGAGAACCTCGGCAAGGTGCTCGCCGGATTCGGCCTGCTCCTGCTGTTCGGGTACGCGTTCTCATGGATCGGCGCGCTCATCGGCCTGTCCGTGCGCACTCCTGAGGCGGCGACCTCGGGCGGCCTGATCTGGCTGTTTCCGCTGACGTTCATCTCGAACGCGTTCGTGGACGCGAACCAGATGCCGTCCTTCCTGCGGCACATCGCGGAGTGGAACCCGTTCAGCGCGGCCGTGCAGGCCTGCCGCGAGCTGTTCGGCAACCTTCCCCCGGGCTTTCGGGCACCCGACGCCTGGCCCATGCAGCACCCGGTGTGGGCTTCGCTGATCTGGTCGGTCGTGATCATCCTGATCTTCCGGACGCTGGCGGTCCGCAAGTACCGCTCGGCGGCGGCCTGACGGACCCGGCTCACGCTTCGCGCCGGTACGACGACGCCCCCGGCGTCCACGAGACGCCGGGGGCCCGTCAAGGACGATGCCGGCCGGGGCGGCCGGGGCACGGGCTCGGTCAGCCGGTGTACGGCTCGGCCTTGAGGATCCTCACCGACGCCTTCTTGCCGTTCGGCAGCTCGTACTCCGCGTCCTCGCCGACCTTGTGGCCGATGACGCCGGTGCCCAGCGGGGACTGGGGGGAGTAGGTCTCGATCTCGGCGCTCGCGTACTCGCGGGAGGCGAGCAGGAAGGTCAGGGTGTCGTCCTCGTCGCCGTCGAAGGCGATGGTCACGACCATGCCGGGGGCCACCACGCCGTCCGCCGCCGGCGGCTCGCCGACCTTGGCGTTCTCGAGGAGCTGGGTCAGCTGGCGCACACGGAGCTCCTGCTTGCCCTGCTCCTCCTTCGCCGCGTGGTACCCGCCGTTCTCACGCAGATCGCCCTCCTCGCGCGCGGCGGCGATCTTCGCGGCGATCTCCGCGCGCGCGGGACCAGTAAGGTACTCAAGCTCGTCCTTGAGCTTGTTGTACGCCTCCTGGGTCAGCCAGGTGACGTTCTCGCTGGTCTGGGTCACAGGTGCTCCTCGTAGGTACTGGGAATACAAAGCATCGCCCTACCCAGAAGCATGTTCCTTCACGGATGGGCGAAACCACGAGCCTAACAATTCACCGGCCCAAGGGGGAGGACAAAAGCCGCCGGATTCACGTCAACGCAGGTCAGCGGCTAGGTATTCCGGGTGATGCCGGACGGTGTCACCCGGCGTGGCAGCCGAGCAGCTCGGCCGTCGTGCCCGGAGCCGTCGTGCGCAGCGTGACCACCTCGTCGATGCGCGTGGCGTCGCCGGCGAAGCGGAAGTCGGCCCGGCCGACCTCGGCGCCGTCCTCCGCCTGGGACCGCACGGTGCAGTAGCCGCTGACCCCGGCGTCCTTGCGGACCTCCAGACGGACCCGCACCGAGTCCTCCGAGGTGTCAAAACTGATCACTTCGCCGCTGATCTTGTTCTGCCCGACGTAGTGGTAGGCGAAATAGCCGATCACCGCGAGCAGCACCGCCGCGAGGACGGCGCCGACGGCTTTGAGCGTGCGGTCGGCGCGCTCGTCCGAGGAGCGGCCGTAGCGGCCCTCCGGCGGTCGCGTGCTCGTCGTGCTCATGATCGGTCCTTTCGGCAGGGGCGGACGGATGTCCCGAAAGGGGCCCTGAAGTCCGGTCCCGGAATTATTCGCCGCCCGGTTCGGTCACTATAGAAGCCCCCGTCCGCACCCCGATCGCCACCCCTCGACGACGTTCCTCCGGGACGGCACCCGCGGGGGCGACACCTATTGGACCGCGCCGACGCACAGGGCGCCGACTGACTTGAGGATTGAGTCTTGACTGACCAGCTGCGACTGATGGCCGTGCACGCCCACCCCGACGACGAGTCGAGCAAGGGCGCGGCCACCATGGCGAAGTACGTGTCCGAAGGGGTGGACGTGCTGGTGGTGACCTGCACGGGCGGTGAGCGCGGCTCCATCCTGAACCCGAAGCTGCAGGGCGACGCGTACATCGAGGAGCACATCCACGAGGTGCGCAAGAAGGAGATGGACGAGGCCCGCCAGATCCTCGGCGTCAAGCAGGAGTGGCTCGGCTTCGTCGACTCCGGCCTGCCGGAGGGCGACCCGCTGCCGCCGCTGCCCGAGGGCTGCTTCGCCCTGGAGGACGTCGACAAGGCGGCCGGTGAGCTGGTGAGGAGGATCCGCTCCTTCCGCCCCCAGGTGATCACCACCTACGACGAGAACGGCGGGTACCCGCACCCCGACCACATCATGACCCACAAGATCTCGATGGTGGCGTTCGAGGGCGCGGCGGACACCGAGAAGTACCCGGAGACGGAGTTCGGCCCGGCGTGGCAGCCGCTGAAGCTGTACTACAACCAGGGCTTCAACCGTCCCCGCACCGAGGCGCTGCACCACGCGATGCTGGAGCGCGGCCTGGAGTCGCCGTACGGGGACTGGCTCAAGCGCTGGGACGAGTTCAACCGCAAGGAGCGCACGATCACCACGCACGTGCCGTGCGCCGACTTCTTCGAGATCCGCGACAAGGCGCTGATCGCGCACGCCACCCAGATCGACCCCGACGGCGGCTGGTTCCGGGTGCCGATGGAGATCCAGAAGGAGGTCTGGCCCACGGAGGAGTACGAGCTCGCGAAGTCCCTCGTGGACACCTCCCTCCCCGAGGACGACCTCTTCGCGGGCATCCGGGACAATGCCTGACATGAGCGCAAGCGCAAGCCTGGCACTGACGCACCTCGTCACCCTCGCCGAGGTCGACGAGGACAAGGTCACCCCCGGCGTCCTCGGTTTCCTCGTCTTCGCGGTGATGGCCCTGGCGGTGTGGGGCCTGATGAAGTCCATGAACAGGCACATGGGCAAGGTCGACTTCACGGAGGCCCCGGAGCCGGAGCCCGGCCCGGGCCAGGCTCCGGGCGAGCCCGGGGCCCAGCGGGGCTGACAGGACGGCGGGGCCCGTCCGCCGCCCGCGCCCCGTCCCCCACCCCCGGGGGTGGGGGACGGGGCGCGGGCGGACCCCGGCCGGGACGGCACGGGCGGCGCCGACGGGACCGTGCGGTGGCAAAGGCGGCTCCTCGGGGCCGTCGCCGCGCGGACCGGCGAGGCGGGCGCCGCGGAACGGGCGCCGCGGAACGGGCGGCGGGGAGCGGGGAACCGGTGTGCCCGGCACCGTTCGGGGCACACGGCTGAGCACGGGCCCCGGCGACGGGGCTCGCTCCCCCTCGGTCCTCAGCAACGGCACTGCGGCAGGATGGACACCATGCCGAACCGACTGGCGCACGAGACGTCCCCGTACCTCCTTCAGCACGCCGACAACCCCGTCGACTGGTGGCCCTGGTCGGACGAGGCCTTCGCGGAGGCGCGCCGGCGGAACGTGCCCGTCCTGCTGAGCGTCGGTTACAGCAGCTGCCACTGGTGCCACGTGATGGCCCACGAGTCCTTCGAGGACCGGGAGACCGCCGACTTCCTCAACGCGCACTTCGTCAGCGTCAAGGTCGACCGCGAGGAACGCCCCGACGTGGACGCCGTCTACATGGAGGCGGTGCAGGCGGCGACCGGGCACGGCGGCTGGCCCATGACGGTGTTCCTCACCCCGGACGCCGAGCCGTTCTACTTCGGCACCTACTTCCCGCCCGCGCCCCGGCACGGCATGCCCTCCTTCCGGCAGGTGCTGGAGGGCGTCCGCGCGGCCTGGACGGACCGGCACGAGGAGGTCACCGAGGTCGCCGGGAAGATCGTGCGGGACCTCGCCGGGCGGGAGATCTCCTTCGGCGGCACCGAGGTCCCCGGCGAGCAGGAGCTCGCGCAGGCCCTGCTCGGGCTGACCCGCGAGTACGACCCGCAGCGCGGCGGCTTCGGCGGGGCGCCGAAGTTCCCGCCGTCCATGGTGCTGGAGTTCCTGCTGCGCCACCACGCGCGCACCGGCTCCGAGGGCGCCCTGCAGATGGCGCAGGACACCTGCGAGCGGATGGCCCGCGGCGGCATCTACGACCAGCTCGGCGGCGGCTTCGCGCGCTACTCCGTGGACCGCGACTGGACCGTGCCGCACTTCGAGAAGATGCTGTACGACAACGCCCTGCTGTGCCGCGTCTACGCCCACCTGTGGCGGGCCACCGGGTCCGCGCTCGCCCGCCGGGTCGCCCTGGAGACCGCCGACTTCATGGTGCGCGAGCTGCGCACCGACCAGGGCGGGTTCGCCTCCGCGCTCGACGCCGACAGCGAGGAGGCGGCGCCGCGCGAAGCGCGTCACCCCCAGGGCGGTGGCGGGACGGGCAGGCACGTCGAGGGCGCCTACTACGTGTGGACGCCCGCGCAGCTGCGCGAGGTGCTCGGGGAGGAGGACGCCGACCTCGCCGCCCGGTACTTCGGCGTCACCGAGGAGGGCACCTTCGAGCACGGCGCGTCCGTGCTCCAGCTGCCGCAGCGGGACGGGGTGTTCGACGCCGCCCGGATCGCCTCCGTGAAGCGGCTGCTGCTGGACGCGCGCTCCCGCCGCCCCGCCCCCGGCCGCGACGACAAGGTCGTCGCCGCCTGGAACGGCCTGGCGATCGCCGCGCTCGCCGAGACCGGCGCCTACTTCGACCGGCCCGACCTCGTCGAGGCCGCCGTCGCCGCCGCCGACCTGCTGGTCCGGGTGCACCTCGACGACCACGGCCGGCTCACCCGCACCAGCAGGGACGGCCGGGCCGGCGCGAACGCGGGCGTGCTGGAGGACTACGCCGACGTGGCGGAGGGGTTCCTCGCCCTCGCCTCCGTCACCGGCGAGGGCGTCTGGCTGGACTTCGCCGGGCTCCTCCTCGACCACGTCCTGACCCGCTTCACCGACGACTCCGGCGCCCTGTACGACACCGCCGCCGACGCCGAGCGGCTGATCCGCCGCCCCCAGGACCCCACCGACAACGCCGTCCCCTCCGGCTGGACCGCCGCCGCGGGCGCCCTGCTCGGCTACGCCGCGCACACCGGCTCCGAGACCCACCGCACCGCCGCCGAACGGGCGCTGGGCGTGGTCAAGGCGCTCGGCCCGCGCGTGCCCCGCTTCATCGGCTGGGGGCTCGCCGTCGCCGAGGCCCTCCTGGACGGGCCCCGCGAGGTGGCGATCGTCGGCCCGGCGGCCGACGACGCCACGAGGACCCTGCACCGTGCGGCGCTCCTCGGCACCGCTCCCGGCGCGGTCGTCGCGGTCGGCGCGCCGGAGAGCGACGAGTTCCCGCTGCTCGCCGACCGCGGTCTGGTCGACGGCCGCCCGGCCGCGTACGTGTGCCGCCGGTTCGTGTGCGACAGGCCGGTGACGGACCCGGCGGGGCTCAGGGCCGGGCTGGCCTCCTGAGCCCCGCCGGGTCCCGGCCGGCTCAGCCGAGGGGGTCCGGTACCGGCTCCCGCGCGACCGGGACCGCTGCCGCCGCCGCGCGCCCGCGCAGCCGCCGGTACACCCACCGGTCGACGACCAGGAACCGGGCCGTGAAGACGACGGCCATGCTGAGCGCGGTCGCGGGCAGCACGGACATGCCCGCGGCGGCGATGAGCAGGGCGGCGAGCGGGATGCGGGCCACCAGGTCGACGTTGCCGACGGCCGCGAAGGTGAGCAGCCGGACCGAGCGCCGGTGGTGGCGCCGCTGGTTGCGGTAGACGAAGGAGTCGATCAGGGCGAAGTTCCACAGCAGGCCCGCCTGGTTGGCGATGATCTCGGCGGGGGCGTGGTGCAGTCCGTCCGCCGCGGAGGTCAGCAGCCACAGCAGGGCGAGGTTCGGGACGAAGCCGGAGAGCCCGATCAGCCCGAAGACGACCGCGCGGGCGCGGGCGTCGGCGGTGCGCAGGGTGATGAGGTGCCGCAGGAAGCGCAGGCCCTCGCGCGCGGTGGACTTGGACTCGCCCGCGTGCCGCTCGCCGAACGCGTACGGGACCTCCGCGACGGAGCGGGGACGGCACCGCACCGCCAGCTCCAGCAGGATCTTGTAGCCGAGCGGCTGCAGCCCCTCGTCCTCGGCGGCGGCCCGGTCGACGGCCGTGCGCCGGACGGCGAAGAAGCCGCTCATCGGATCGGTCAGGCCGCTCAGGGCGCGCGGGAAGAGGCCCTTGGACACGAGCGTCGAGGCGCTGGAGACCAGCTTGCGGTAGCCGCCGTCGAGGCCGCCGCGGTCGCCGCCGGCCGTGTAACGGCTGGCCACGACCAGTTCCGCGCCGCTCGTCTCGCCCCTCGCGATCAGCTCGGGGATCAGTTCGGGCGGATGCTGCAGGTCGGCGTCGATGACCACGATCCACGACGCGGCGGCGCGGGCGATGCCCTCGACGACCGCGCCGCCGAGGCCGCCCTCGGGGGCGGGGCGGTGGTGCAGCACCACGGGGACCGGGCAGGACGCGGCCGCCGCCTCGATCACCTCGCAGGTGTGGTCCGTGGAGTCGTCGGCGAACACCACCTCGGCGCGTGTCCCGGCGGGGACGGCGGCGGCGATCCTGGCGAGGAGCTCGCGGATGTTGCCGGCCTCGTTGAAGGTCGGGACGACGATGGACACGTCGGCGGGCGACGCCGTCACGGTGCCTCCTGGGGCTGCGGGGCCTGGGCGGGCAGGTGGGCGCCCACGTGGGAGGTCAGCTCCCAGTCGCGGCGGCCGGTGTACTCGCGCCACACGGCGCGCAGGGCGGCGGCCGCGAGGACCACGGCGTACACCGGTCCTCCGGCGATCAGCTGGACGTAGTGCCGGAGGCCGATGCGGAAGCCGTACTCGCGGCCGAAGTCGTGCAGGGCGACGGCCTCGAAGACCACCATGGCGGCCATCGGGAGCATCGGCAGCCAGGCGAACAGGGAGAAGGGCAGCGGCACCCCGCCGATCAGGGCGAGCACCACCCCGAGCGGGATCATGACGCCGGTGGCGGCCTGCAGGAACGGGGTGCTGAGGGTGTAGCGGGCGAGCAGCCGCTGGCCGGTGCCGGGCAGCCGGCGCCACTCGCCCTTGCGGAGCACCTGCAGGAAGCCCTGGTTCCAGCGGGTGCGCTGCTTGTAGAGCGCCCGGATCGAGCCGGGCGTCTCCTCCCGGGTGACGAGGGCCGAGTGGTACGCGACCACCACCTTCGCGCCCCCGCTGGACAGCCGTACGCCCAGGTCGCAGTCCTCGGCGAGGCAGTCGCCGTCCCAGCCGCCGGTCCGCCGCAGCAGCCCGGCGCGGACGAAGACGGTGTTGCCGCCGAGCGGGATGAACCCCTTGCGGGCGTGCAGGTGCAGCCGGCTGCGGAACCAGAAGAAGTACTCCAGGCAGTTGCGCAGGCTGTACCAGCTGCTCTGGTAGTTGATCAGCTGCACGCCGCCCTGGACGACGTCGGCGTTCTCCCGCCGGAAGGCGAAGTCGACGTGGGCGAGCAGGTCCGGGTGGACGACGTCCTCGGCGTCGAAGACGCCGACGACGTCGCCCCGGGCGTGCGGCAGCGCGGTGTTCAGGGCGCGGGGCTTGTTCTTCGCCTCGTGGGTGTCGACCACCGTCCGCACCCTGCCGGGATGCTCGGCGGCCAGTTCGCGGGCGATGGCGGCGGTGCCGGGGTCGTCGTGCCCGACGATCAGGATGATCTCGTAGTCCGGGTGGTCGATGCGCAGCATCTGCTCGACCGTGTGGCGCAGGACGGCCTCCTCGTGCCGGGCCGGGACGAGGAGCGAGAAGGACAGCCCGGGTGTGCCGTCGGGCTCGGCGAACGCCGTCGACCGAAGCGTCTCGGGAGTGCGCCAGGCATGGAGCATCCACCAGAGCGTGACGCCCGCGGCGGTCAT
Source organism: Streptomyces glaucus (assembly GCF_039533365.1). NCBI lineage: Bacteria > Bacillati > Actinomycetota > Actinomycetes > Kitasatosporales > Streptomycetaceae > Streptomyces > Streptomyces glaucus. Next base: position 34,632 of record NZ_BAAATK010000029.1, on the reverse strand, counting down.
GAGGACGACGGAATCGACTAACAGGATGGCGGAGACCACGAATTCCCCCCTCGGTCTTCCTTGGTCTTCCTCGGCTTCTCCGGACGCCGGGCTCCCCAACCCGTCGTGCCTCCGGATGCTTCACAGATCGGCCGAGCCCTCTCGCGATCGGCGGCGCTGCCGGTTCTTCCGCGGTGTTCCGGGATTTTTCGCGGGTGATGTGCCAGGGCTCCCGGGCGAAGCTAGCAGGTTCTCCATTTCCCCGGCAATGCGGCCTCCCGGGGACGATCTTCGGCACTTCCGGAATGACAGATTCTTCTTATGCGGGGGTCCGCGGTGTGCCATGATGCTGCGGCATGCCTGATTCCTGGGCTTTCGAGGGGGAGGTCCCGGGGCGGTCAGGGCCAAAAAGTGGGGGTGGGGGATTCCGCATGGGGACTGCCGTGCCGCACACGCGTGTGCGTGAAGGGTCCGACGGAGGAAGTTCAGATCGTTCCTCGTCCGTTTTCCGGCCGGCACCGGGCAATTCACAAGAGGGTGGATCGCCCGCACGTCGCATAATGTTTCGGCCGGATTATTTCTGGGTTACTCCCGTTCTTCTCGTCGCCCTCGCGGTGCGGGCCCGGGGAATCGGGAATTATCCCTTCCCCAATGACGACGAGGGCACTTATCTCGCGCAGGCCTGGGCCGTCCGGCACGGTGCGCTCGCGCACTACACCTACTGGTACGACCACCCGCCGTTCGGCTGGACGCAGCTCGCGGCGCTGTCGTGGCTGCCGTCCTGGCTCCTGCCGGACCTGCCCACGTTCGTCCAGGGACGCATGGCGATGCTCCCGGTGGCGGGGATGACCTGCGTACTGGTCTACGTCGTCGGCCGCCGCCTCGGCCTGGTCCGGCCCGCCGCGGCCGGAGCCGTGCTGCTGTACGCCCTGTCGCCGCTCGCGGTGGTGCTGCACCGGCAGATCTACCTGGACAACTTCGCCGTCCTGTGGGCGCTGGCCGCCTTCGCGTTCGCCCTCTCGCCGCGCCGCCACCTGTGGCATCACGTCTCGGCGGGCGTGGCCTTCGCGCTGGCGGTGCTGTCCAAGGAGACCATCGCCGTCCTGCTGCCCGTGCTGCTGGTGACCCTCTGGCAGGGCAGCCACCCCAGCACCCGCAAGTTCTCCTTCGCGGGGTTCGGCTCCGGGTTCGTGCTGACCGGCCTGTTCTATCCGCTGTACGCCCTGCTCAAGGGCGAGCTGTGGCCCGGCCCGGGGCACGTCTCGCTGCTCGGCACCCTCAAGTTCCAGCTCGGCGGACGCGAGGGCAGCGGCTCGCCCTTCACGGCGGGCACCGACGCCCACCGGCTGTTCGCGGACTGGCTGGCCCGGGACCCCTACCTGCTGGTGGGCGGCGCCGCGGCGGCCGTGCTCGCGCTGGCGGTGCGCGGGCTGCGCCCGGCCGCCCTCGCCGTGCTGGTGCTGGCGCTGGTCGCGCTGCGGCCCGGCGGCTACCTGCCGCAGATGTACATCGTGCAGGTCCTGCCCTTCCTGGCGCTCACCCTGGCCGGGCTCGTCCAGGCCGGGACCGCCCGGCTGCCCGGCGGGCCGCGTCTGCGGCTCACCGCCGGCGTCGCGGCCGCCGCCGCCGTGGCGGCGATCGCCGGCCCGCACTGGTACCAGCAGGACCGCTCCGCCGTCACCGCCGACGACAACGGCGTCTACCGCGACGCCTCCCGCTGGCTGCGCGAGACCCCCGTCGGCGACCGCGACCAGGTGCGCGTCGTCACCGACGGCGTGCTGTGGCTGGACGCGGTCGACGCCGGGTACCGCCCGGGCACCGGTGTCATCTGGCACTACAAGCTGGACCAGGACCCGGCGGTCACCAGGACGCTGCCGCACGGCTGGAAGGACATCGACTACGTGGTGTCCACCCCCGCCCTGCGCGGCGAACGCGAGAACCTGCCCACCCTGCGCGACCTGTTCGCGCACGGCCGCCCGGTCGCCACCTTCGGGGAGGGCGGCGGCCGGATCGACATTCTCCGGATCGACGGCGGCCGGTAGTCCGCAGGACCGTCGACGACCAGGGGATCCGGGGGGATCCCTGACCAAGGGGGGACACACCATGCTGTCCGGAACCGGAAGACCCGGCAGCGGACACCGGCTGCCGCGCCCGCACGGCAGACCCGTCCGGCTGCTGCTGACCGCCTTCGTGCTCTTCACCACCGCCCTCGGGCTCGGCCCGCTCGGCGCCCCGCCCGCCACCGCCGCGGCCAACCTCGTCCAGAACCCGGGCCTGGAGATCCTCGACGGCCCCTCGCGGTTCCCGCAGTGCTTCGAGAAGTCGGGCTGGGGCGACAACGACTACACCTTCACCGTCACCGACGACGCCCACAGCGGCAGCCGCGCGGTACGGGTCGAGCTGACCCGGCGCGCCGACGGCGACCGCAAGACGATGATGCTGGAGAACTCCTGCGCGCCGCGGGTCACTCCGGGCCGCCAGTACGACCTGTCGTTCTGGTACCGGTCGACGACGCCGGACGTGGCGCTCACCGTCTTCCGGCACGACGCCGAGCTGGGCTGGGTCTACTGGACCGACCTCAAGACCCTCGCCCCGTCGGCGGGCTGGAGCCGCACCGAGGTCCGCACCCCGGTGATCCCGCCGGGCACCGACCAGATCACCTGGGGCGGCGCGCTCTACGGCGTGGGGACCCTGACCACGGACGACTACGCCATGGTCGACGCCACCGTCCCCGCCGAGCCCGACCCCTGCCGCACCGGCGGCACCGGCCCGGAGTGCAAGGGCCGGTGGACCGTGCAGACGCTCCGGGCCCCGGTGCGGGCCATCCACTCGGTGCTGCTGCACACCGGCAAGGTGCTGCTGATCGCGGGGTCCGGCAACGACCTCGACATGTTCGAGGCCGGCACCTTCAAGACCGCGCTGTACGACCCGGCCACGGGCGACTACACCGACATCCCGACCCCGGAGGACTTCTTCTGCGCCGGGCACGTCCAGCTCCCGGACGGCCGGGTGCTGGTGGTCGGCGGCAACAAGGACTACGCCGAGCCCGACGGCAGCGTCGGCTACAGGGGCCTGCGCTCCAGCTACGTCTTCGACCCCGGCCGGAACAAGTACGTCAAGGTCAACGACATGCTGGCCGGCCACTGGTACCCGTCGGCGACCGCGATGGGCAACGGCGACGTCGTCTCCCTCGGCGGCCTCGGCGAGGACTCCGCGGGCACCGTCGTCAACGAGCACTTCTCCTACGCCCGCAACGAGTGGCTGCCGATGGGCGAGGCCAAGCAGGCCTGGGCCTTCTGGGGCCTGTACCCGTCGATGATCCTGCTGCAGGACGGCCGTCTCTTCTACACCGGCAGCCATGTCTTCGGCAACGGCCTGCCGGGCACCGGCGCCTCCGTCTACGACTACGGGGCGGGCACCGTCGCCGAGGTCCCGGGCCTGCGGAAGAAGGACGAACGCGACCAGTCGATGTCCGTCCTGCTGCCGCCCGCCCAGGACCAGAAGGTCCTCACCATGGGCGGCGGCAACCACACGGTCGCGCCGGACGCGCACCGGCTCGTCGACCTGATCGACATGAAGGCCGACTCGCCGCGGTACGTGCCCGGTCCCGACCTGCCGCAGGGCCACTACGCGGACGGCAGCCCGCAGACCGGCGACGAGGGCAAGGTGTACGTCTCGGCCGTCATCCTCCCCGACGGCAAGGTCCTGGAGACCGGCGGCGCCCTGCACACCTACCGCGAGGACCCGGTCTTCGAGGCGTCGCTGTACGACCCGGCGACCAACGCCTTCGAACCGGGCCTGGCCACCGACCCGGTGCCGCGGACGTACCACTCCTCGTCCACGTTGCTGCCGGACGGCCGGGTGCTGAGCGTCGGCGACAACCCGGGCGACGGCTCCTTCGACCAGCGCGTGTCGGTCTACGAGCCGCCGTACCTCTTCAAGGGCGACCGCCCGCGGATCACCTCGGTGGCGGACACCACCTGGGCGTACGGCTCCTCGCAGCGCATCACGGTCGACAAGCCGGTGGTCAAGGCGTCCCTGATCCGCCCGGCCGCGGTCACCCACTCCTCCGACCCCAACCAGCGCTACGTCGACCTGCCGATGACCGTCGACGGCACCACCGTCGACCTCAGCCTGACCAGCAACCCGAACCTGGCCCCGCCCGGCTGGTACATGCTGTCGGTCGTGGACGCCGGCGGTGTGCCGTCCGTGTCCCGGTGGGTGCGGATCGGGCCGGAGGGCCAGGTCGCCGCCGCCCGCGTCCAGGCCTTCGCCGAGGAGCTGACCGGGAGCGCCGCGAGCACCGGCGCCGACGCCCACCGGAACCACCGGGGCGTCACGATGCCCGAGGGGTACGACGGCTGCGACCACTCCTACGGCACGATCAGCCAGTGCGTGCCGTGGACGTTCCCGGAGATGCCGCGGGCCGAGCGGTGCGACTGGCTGGCGGAGAAGGGCTACGGCCGCATGGAGGTGCACGGCCGCGACCGGCACCGCCTGGACCGGGACGAGGACGGGGTCGCCTGCGACAGCGGGGACTTCACCGGGAAGCGCCCCCGCCCCGGGGCCGGGAAGCACCACCACCACCACTAGGCGACGGCGCGGCCGGGCTCACCGGCGGGTCCGGCCGCGCACGCCGCCTCAGGAACCGAACTCCGCCAGGGCGCGCTCCACGATGGCCTCCAGCTGCTCGTGGTGCGCGCCCTTCCAGTAGGCCCGGCCGCACGCGGTGCACTGCGCGAACACGTCGTAGGTCCGCCGCGTCCCATGCTCGAGCTGGTCCGCCACCTCCTCCTTGGCGGCCCGGCGCAGCAGGCCGTTGCAGGCGGTGCAGCGGGTCCAGGGCCGCAGCTCGGGCTGGAACCGCTCCAGCACGTCGCGGAGCTGGTCGTCGGGGCGGGTGCTGTAGACGAACGCGCCCGCCCACAGCTCGCGGCGGCGCAGCAGGCCCCGGTCCCGGCTGAGCATGACCCGCTGCTCCGCCGCCGAGCGGGCGGCCAGCGCCGGATCCCCGATGTCCGTCGACTCGTACGCCGTGTCCACGCCGAGCAGCCGCAGGCGGCGGGCCAGGGTGCCGAGGTGCACGTCGAGGAGGAAGCGCAGCGGAGCGCCCGGCACCCGCTGCGGGCGCTCCACGGCCCGCACGGTCACCGACTCGCCGGCCGCGGGGATGTGCGCGGGCGGCACCGGGCGGTGGTCGACGAGGAGCGCGCCGACCTCGGTCAGCGGGACACCGAGGGACTCGACGACGTGGCCGAGGGTGGAGACGCCGTCGACGGCGACCCGGGTGGCGCCCGTCCGCCGTGCCTGCGGGACGAACAGGTGCAGTTCCGGAGGGAACTCGACGTGGATCGCGGGACCGTTCACCCGGTCAGAATGTCATGGCGGCGGGGCGGGGCTTCGGCGTTTCGCGGCGGGCGGACCGTGCCCGGCGACGGCCGGGGCGCGGCCCGCCGGGTCCTGCTTCCGGGCCCGGGGGACGGCCACGGCCGGCGAGCCGTGGCCGTCCGGTGGGGGCGCAGGGCTACGCGTGCTGGTACGCCACCAGCGAGATCCCCACGTAGTGCGCGATGAACGCCGCCAGGGTCAGGGAGTGGAACACCTCGTGGAAGCCGAACCAGCGCGGTGACGGGTTGGGGCGCTTGAGGGCGTAGATCACCCCGCCCGCGCTGTAGAGCAGGCCGCCCACCACCACCAGGACGAGGACGGTGACGCCGCCGGTGCGCAGGAAGTCGGGGAGGTAGAAGACGGCTGCCCAGCCCATCGCGATGTAGCAGGGCGTGTAGAGCCAGCGCGGGGCGCCGACCCAGAACACCCGGAAGAGGATGCCGGCCGCCGCCGCGGCCCAGATGCCCCACAGCAGCCACCGGCCCTTGGAGTCGGGCAGGAGCAGCAGGGTCAGCGGGGTGTAGGTGCCCGCGATGATCAGGAAGATGTTCGCGTGGTCGAGGCGGCGCAGGACGCCGTCCATGCGAGGGCTCCAGTTGCCCCGGTGGTACAGCGCGCTCACACCGAACAGCAGGCAGGCCGTCAGGGCGTAGACGCTGCATGCGATGCGGCCCCTGGCCGAGTCGGCGAGGGCGGTGAGCACCAGGCCCGCGACGAGTACGGCCGGGAACATGCCCAGGTGCAGCCAGCCGCGCAGCTTGGGCTTGACCGGATGCGGCAGGGAGAGCGCCACGGGGCCGCGACCGTCGGCCTGGCCGTCCGTGGACGCGTCGAAGGCGGACGCAGTCATAGTTCGAATCGTACCTACGGAACCGTAAGTTACGTGTCAGTACACCCGTGGGACGGGTGAGGGTGGTCATCGTCTCACGGGGTACCCGGTCGCACACGTCTCATTCCCGCCGGGCGCGTCCCGCCCGTGCGAGGTAAAAGAACATTCAGATGAACCCAACGTGTCGGTAAAGACACGCTGAGGAACGCGCAGGTACGTGGCGTTCCTCACTCCGCTCAAGTGTGAGGCCCTCTGGACAGATGGGCGCGCACATCGGATGATCAAATGAGTGCGGTCGGCACCGGATGAGCGCCGAGTTCCCACCGTGAAGCATCCGGGTCGCAGCCCCCACGGGGCCTCCAGACAAAAAATCCCTCACCTAGGAGCAATCGTGGCGCGCGACATCGCGGCTCCCCCCGTCGTCCCCACCAAGCACCAGGAGCTGATCTCGTGGGTGGACGAGATCGCCGAACTGACGCAGCCGGACAACGTGGTCTGGTGCGACGGATCCGAGGCCGAGTACGAGCGACTGTGCGAGGAGCTCGTCCAGAAGGGCACCTTCCGGAAACTCGACCCCGTCAAGCGCCCCCACTCCTACTACGCGGCCTCCGACCCCACCGACGTCGCCCGCGTCGAGGACCGGACCTTCATCTGCTCCGAGAAGGAGGAGGACGCCGGTCCCACCAACCACTGGAAGGCGCCCGCCGAGATGCGGGAGATCTTCACCGGTGAGAACGGCCTGTTCCGCGGCTCCATGCGGGGCCGCACCATGTACGTCGTGCCCTTCTGCATGGGCCCGCTCGGCTCGCCGCTGTCCGCGATCGGCGTCGAGATCACCGACTCGGCCTACGTGGCCGTCTCCATGCGCACGATGACCCGCATGGGCCAGGCCGTCCTCGACGAGCTGGGCGACGAGGGCTTCTTCGTCAGGGCCGTGCACTCGCTGGGCGCCCCGCTGGAGCCGGGCCAGGAGGACGTGCCCTGGCCCTGCAACCGGACCAAGTACATCTCCCACTTCCCGGAGACCCGCGAGATCTGGTCCTACGGCTCCGGCTACGGCGGCAACGCCCTGCTCGGCAAGAAGTGCTACGCCCTGCGCATCGCCTCCGTCATGGCCCGCGACGAGGGCTGGCTCGCCGAGCACATGCTGATCCTGAAGCTGACCCCGCCGCGCGGGGAGTCCAAGTACGTCGCCGCCGCCTTCCCCAGCGCCTGCGGCAAGACCAACCTGGCCATGCTGGAGCCGACCATCCCCGGCTGGACGGTGGAGACCATCGGCGACGACATCGCCTGGATGCGGTTCGGCGAGGACGGCCGGCTGTACGCGATCAACCCCGAGGCCGGCTTCTTCGGCGTCGCGCCCGGCACCGGCGAGCACACCAACGCCAACGCGATGAAGACGCTGTGGGGCAACGCCGTCTTCACCAACGTCGCCCTCACCGACGACAACGACGTGTGGTGGGAGGGCATGACCGAGGAGCCCCCGGCCCACCTCACCGACTGGAAGGGCAACGACTGGACGCCCGAGTCCGGCACCCCGGCCGCCCACCCCAACGCCCGCTTCACCGTCCCCGCCGCGCAGTGCCCGATCATCGCGCCGGAGTGGGAGGACCCCGAGGGCGTGCCGATCTCGGCGATCCTCTTCGGCGGCCGCCGCGCCAGCGCCGTCCCGCTGGTGACGGAGTCCTTCGACTGGAACCACGGCGTCTTCCTCGGCGCCAACGTGGCCTCCGAGAAGACCGCCGCCGCCGAGGGCAAGGTCGGCGAGCTGCGCCGCGACCCCTTCGCGATGCTGCCGTTCTGCGGCTACAACATGGGCGACTACATGGCCCACTGGATCGAGGTGGCCAAGGACAAGGACCGGTCCAAGCTGCCGAAGATCTACTACGTCAACTGGTTCCGCAAGGACGACGAGGGCCGGTTCGTCTGGCCCGGCTTCGGCGAGAACTCCCGCGTCCTGAAGTGGATCGTGGAACGCCTGGAGGGCCGGGCGGAGGGCGTCGAGACCCCCATCGGCATCCTGCCGGCCAAGGACGCCCTCGACACCGACGGCCTGGACCTGTCCGACGAGGAGCTGGAGTTCCTGCTCACCGTCGACAAGGAGGTGTGGCGCGAGGAGGCCGCGCTGATCCCCGGCCACCTGAACACCTTCGGCGACCACACGCCCGAGGAGCTGTGGGACGAGTACCGCAAGCTGGTGGAGCGCCTGGGCTGACACCACCCGAGGACTCCGCGGCCGGTCCAGCCGACAGTGCCCTGACCAGCGACATCGTCACGGCCGGCCGCGGTGCGGACAGCGGGCCCCGCACAACGGCGTGCGGGGCCCTCGTCATGCCGTCCGCACGCCCGCCGCGGGCCCCGCGCCGACGCCTCCGGCGGACTCCCCGCGCCGGGCGGCGCCCTGGGGCCGCCGCCGGGTCCGGTCGCGCCGGACCGCCCCGGGCCGCGCCGGGCCAGGCGGCCCGTCCGCCCCGGACCGCGGGCCCGTGATCACTTGGCGCGTCCGGTGCTGCCGTGACCGCGCCCCGGCCTGCGGCCGGGGCCGTCCGGAGGCGGAGTGGCGGACGGGACCGGCGCGGCCGTGGAGCCGGTGGCGGACGGCGAGGCGGCGGACTCCTCCGGGGCGGCCGCCACCCCGGTGCGGCGCGGGGCGGCGCTCACCGCCCCGGACGGCGCCGCACCGCCGGGGACCCCGGCGCCGGGCGTCTTCCCGGCGGGCGATCCGGCGGAGGGCTCGGCGGGGGCGCCCGCCTGCGCGCCGCGCGACTCGGCCGGCGACGCCGGGGCCGGGGGAGTGGCACGCGCCTTCCCGCCCCCGTCCCCGGTCCCGTCCGGCGACGAACCCCGCGACGAACCCGGCGAGGAGTCCGGCGACGAGATCGAGGACGACTCCGGCGACGCCCCCGAGAAGACGAACCCGGCCACCAGGGCGGCCACCGACACGGCACCCGCCGCCTCGGCGGCGGCCACCGCGCGCCGCGCCCGCCGGGACCCCGGCCCGCGCCCGGCGTGCCGCGCCCGCGCTGGACCGGGCGGACCGCCCCGCCCCGTGCCGCCGCCCGCCGCGGGCCGTTCGGCCGCCACGGGCAGTTCGGCCGTCTCGTCGTACGCGTTCTGCCAGCCGTGGGCCGTCGCCGGATCGGCGTACTCCTCGTACGACGGCGGAGGGACGGCCCGCGGGTGGTACACGTTCGGGGGACCCTGGGGCTCGCCGGCCTCCGCGGGCGTACCGGGAACGCCGTACGCCCCGGCGGCATGGTGCGCGGCATGTGCGCCGTACGCCCCGTTCTCGTACTCGGATGGCCTGGACATGGCGGCGCATTGTAGAGACCGGCGGGGCCGGCGGGACAGCGGAGGGCGAAACCCGCACAAATCCCTCGTCTCACGTGGTGGAAAACACGGCCCGAGGAGCGTTACCCGGCCGTAAGCTCCCAGGCATGCAGGTGATCCAGTCGACCAAGCTCGCCAACGTCTGTTACGAGATCCGGGGCCCGGTGCTCGAGGAGGCGATGCGGCTGGAAGCCGCCGGTCACCGCATCCTCAAGCTGAACACCGGCAACCCGGCCGCGTTCGGTTTCGAGTGCCCGCCCGAGATCCTGGAGGACATCCTCCGCAACGTCTCCACCGCGCACGGCTACGGCGACGCCAAGGGGCTGCTGGCCGCGCGCCGGGCGGTCGTCATGCACAACCAGACCCTCGGCATCGAGACGGACGTCGAGCACGTCTTCATCGGCAACGGCGTCTCCGAGCTGATCGTGATGGCGATGCAGGGGCTGCTGGACGACGGCGACGAGGTCCTCGTGCCGGCGCCGGACTACCCGCTGTGGACGGCGGCCGTCTCGCTGTCCGGCGGCACCGCCGTGCACTACCGCTGCGACGAGCAGTCCGACTGGATGCCGGACCTGGCGGACGTGGAGCGCAAGGTCACCGACCGCACCAAGGCGATCGTCGTCATCAACCCCAACAACCCGACGGGCGCGGTGTACGACGAGGCGGTCCTCAAGGGGCTCACCGACATCGCCCGCCGCCACAACCTGCTGGTCTGCTCCGACGAGATCTACGACAAGATCCTGTACGACGGCGTCACCCACAAACCCACCGCGGCGGTCGCCCCGGACCTGCTGACGCTGACCTTCAACGGGATGTCGAAGGCGTACCGGGTGGCGGGGTACCGGGTCGGCTGGATGTCGATCTCCGGGCCGCGCGCGCACGCCGACTCCTATATCGAGGGCCTGACGATCCTGGCGAACATGCGGCTGTGCGCCAACATGCCGGGACAGCACGGCGTGGTCGCGGCGCTGAGCGGGCGGCAGTCCATCGACGACCTGGTGCTGCCGGGCGGGCGGCTGCGCGAGCAGCGGGACGTCGCCCACGAGCTGCTGACCCAGATCCCCGGGGTGACCTGCGTGAAGCCGAAGGGGGCGCTGTACCTCTTCCCGCGCCTCGACCCCAAGGTCTTCAAGGTCAGGGACGACCGGCAACTCGTGCTGGACCTGCTGCGGCAGGAGAAGATCATGGTCGTGCAGGGCACCGGGTTCAACTGGCCGGAGCCGGACCACTTCCGGGTGGTGACCCTGCCCACGGTCACCGATCTGCGGGACGCGGTGGGCCGGATCGGGCGGTTCCTGGACGGCTACGGCCAGCCCTGAGAGCCGGGCCGCCCACCGCGGGTGCGTATGGTGTCCGGATTTGTGAAGCACTCAACTTTAGACGAAATCCAAGCTAGGATGTCTTCCTGCAAGCACTCGGGAGGCCATCCATGTACGAACCGATCCGCACCAAGTCGGTCCACAGCACGATGGCCGGCGCCACCTCCGACTTCCCCCACCGGTCGCGTGAGGAAGAGCTGGACATCCAGCTCGCGGGCCATCTGGCGGCACTGCTCGCCGTCACCGACGAGCTGCGCGCGCTGGCGCCGTCCGCCGACCTGGACGCCGCGGCCGAACGGCTCGCCGGGCAGGTGGCCCGGTTGCGGGGCGGACGGACGCCGGCCCGTGCGGCGGTGACGGCCAAGGGCGGTGAACCGTGCCCGGCCGCACTGCACCGGCGGGCGCACGCGCTGGCGGGCCGCGCGCTGGTCGTGGCGGCGTCCCGCGCCGACACGGCGGCGGCGATCCTGGCCGCGGAACGCATGGACGCGCACGCCGCCGCGCTGGCCGGGGAGCGGGAACTGAGCGCCGCCGGCTGACCCCCTCGGGGTCCCTCGAACGGCCCCGGTCCGCGTGCACCCGCAGCGACGCGCGGACCGGGCGCCCCGCACCACCTGACCGCTTTCCCCCCGAGCCGGGCCCGCGGTGCCGTCTCCCCCCGCGGCGCCGCGGGCCCGGCTCCTCGCTGTCCCGGCGCGGCGCCCGGCCGTCGCGGGGAGGAGCGGGCGCCGCACGGCGAACAACCCCTGCGAGGCCGACGCGAACGGCGCCGTGACCGTCCGCCGGGGCGCCGGCTACGCCCGGCGGACCCACCGGATCCCCGCCTGCTTCGGCCTCGACGACAAGCTCGACCTCGGCCGCAGCGGCTGCGCCCGGCCCAAGCCGTAGGTCCGGCACGGGTCCGGGGCGGGGCCGGCGGTCACCGGGGGGCCCGGCGCACCGCCCGCCCCGCCAGCACGTCCGTCCGCCGCCCGTCCTCGATGACGAACCGCCCGTCGACGAGGACGTACGGGATGCCGACGGGGAGCCGGCGCGGCTCGGCGAAGGTGGCGCCCGCCGCGACCGTCGCCGGGTCGAACAGCACCAGGTCGGCCCGGTACCCCTCCCGCACCAGCCCCCGGTCCGGCAGCCGCAGCCGGGCCGCCGGGCGGGAGGTGAGGTGGGCGACGCACTCCTCCAGCGACAGCACCCCCAGCTCCCGCACGTACCGGCCGAGGTAGTGCGGGAAGGTGCCGTACGCGCGCGGGTGCGGCTTGGCGCCCTGGAGGATGCCGTCCGAGCCGCCGGTGTGCACGCGGTGCCGCATGATGGCCCGCACGTTCTCCTCGTGCCCGACGTGCTGGAGGATGGTCGGGCCGAGCCGGTCCGCCAGCAGCAGCCGGCGGGCGGTCGCCCAGGGGGCCTCGCCCCGCAGCCGCGCCGACTCCGCGACGCTGCGGCCCACGTGGTCGGACAGGGCCGGGTCGGTCACCCCGGAGATCTCGATCGTGTCCCACTCGACCGGCACGCCGTGGCAGCCGTCGGAGCCGGTGACCTCCAGGTCGTGCCGGATCCGCTCGGCGGTCGCCTCGTCGGCGAGCCGCCGCAGGACCTGCTCCGGGCCGCCCTCGCTCGCCCAGCCGGGCAGCAGGGCCACCAGGGTGGTGCAGCCCGGGGTGTAGGGGTAGGTGTCGAGGCTGATGTCGGCGCCCGCGGCGAGCGCCTCGTCGAGCAGCGCCAGCAGCTCGGGCGCCCGGCCCCGGTTCACGCCGAAGTTCATGGTGGCGTGGGCGAGGTGGAGCGGGCAGCCCGCCTCCCGGGCCAGGGCGACCATCTCCGCGTACGCCTGGAGAGCCCCGGCGCCGTAGGAGCGGTGGTGCGGGCAGTAGTAGCCGCCGTACCCGGCCACCACCCGGCACAGCTCGGTGAGTTCGGCGTCCCCGGCGTACATGCCGGGGGTGTAGGTCAGCCCGGACGACATGCCGACCGCGCCCTGCTCCATCCCCTCCGCGACCAGCCGCCGCATGCGGTCCAGCTCCCGGGGCGTGGCCTTCCGGTCCTCCCAGCCGACGGCGAGGGCGCGGACCGTGCCCTGGGGGATCAGGTAGGCCGCGTTCACCGCGATGCCCCGGTCCAGCCGGTCGAGGTACTCGCCCACCGACCGCCAGTCGAAGTCGACGTCGTCGCCGGGGCCGTTCCACCCGGCGATCGCGCGGCGCACCTCGTCGAGGGTGCGGTCGTCGACCGGCGCGTAGCTCAGGCCGTCCTGGCCGATGACCTCCAGCGTCACGCCCTGCGCCGCCTTGGCGGCGTGGTCGGGGTCCCGCAGCAGCGCCAGGTCGCTGTGGGCGTGCATGTCGATGAAGCCGGGGGACAGGACCAGCCCCTCCGCGTCCAGCTCGCGCACGGCCGTCGGGCGCTGGCAGCCCGCTGCCGCCGCCTCCTTGACGACGGAGACGATCCGGCCGCCGTCGACCACCACGTCGGCGCGGTACGCGGGGGCGCCGGAGCCGTCCACGACGTCGGCGTCCCGGATGACGAGGTCTTCCACGGCGGCCCCCTAGAAGAACGTGCGGATGTAGTCGACGACCGTGCCGTCCGCCTCGGCGAGGGGGATCAGCGGCCACTTGTCGAAGGACGTGCACGGGTGGGACAGCCCCAGGCCGAGCCAGTCGCCGACCCTCAGGTCGGCCTCCGGGTCCGTGCGCAGCCAGGTGTGCTGGTCGGACAGGGCGCTGACCGTGATGCCGGCGGCCGGGCGCTCGGCGCCGTCCCGGCGGACCACCCGGGCGACGGGCAGGTCGAGGTCGTGGGCCGCGTCCCGCTTGCCGGCGTTGAGGAACGCCTGGTGCGGTGACGGCCGCGACACCACCTGCGCCCACAGCCGGAACGCGGACTCCAGCGCGCCCTGCCCGGGGACGCGGTTGAACGGGGTGAGCCTGCGGTAGTGGCCGTCGTCGTGCGAGACGTACGCGCCCGAGCGCAGCAGCTTCAGCACGGGCCGGGACAGTTCCGGGATCCCGGCGAACACCTCGGCCACCGCGTCGAACCAGGCGCTGCCGCCCGCGCTGACCACGATCTCGTCCAGGTCCGCGAACCGCCCCGCCGCGTCGAAGGCGGCGGCGAGGGACACCAGCCGCCCCAGCCAGGCCCGCACCCGCTCCGGGTCGGCCCGCGGCACCTCGCCCTCGTACCCGGCGACACCGGCCAGCCGCAGCGTGGGCGCGGCCGCCACCGCGTCGGCGACGGCCGCGCACTCGGCCTCCGTGCGCGCCCCGGTCCGGGCGTCCTCCCCGGCGGCCAGCTCCACCACCACGTCCACCGGGCGTCCGGCCCCGGCCAGCGCCGCGTCCATCAGATGCACCCCGCGCACGGAGTCGACGTAGCAGACGAAGCGGAAGCCGGGGTCGGCCGCCAGCTCGGCGGAGAGCCAGCGCAGGGCCGCCGGGTCCACCAGCTCGTTGGCGAGGAAGATCCGCCGCACGCCGAAGGCGCGGGCCACGCGCACCTGGTGCGGCACCGCCAGGGTGATCCCCCAGGCGCCGTGCTCGATCTGCCGGGCGAAGAGCTGCGGGGCCATGGAGGTCTTGCCGTGCGGGGCGAAGGCGAGGCCGTGGCGGGCCGCGTACGTCTCCATCAGCCGCAGGTTGTGCGCCAGGCGCTCGGCGGACAGGGCCAGCACGGGGGTGGTGAAGCCGCCGGTGAACAGGTTGCGGCGCTGGGCGGCCAGCTCGCCGACGGTCAGCCCGTCGGCGTCCGACGGGAGGCCCTTGAAGCGGGGGCCGACGCGTTCCTCGGCGAGGCCGGCGAGCGCTTCGGCGCTGGTGGCGAGAGCCATGGAGCCTCCTGATCCAGAGCGTTGCGCTATGTGCAACGTCCATTGCGTATGTCGCTCAGTGCTGTCTAACATCTCGGCCACGCGGGGTCAACGGAGCCGCCGACGACCACCGCCCGACGCCGAGGAGCTACGAGCATCGTGACCGCCACCGGACCCTGCAACGCCCCCGGCGTCGTGGACGTCGTCGCGCTCGGCGAGTCCATGGTCACGTTCCTGCCCTCCCGGCCGGGACGGCTGGCCGACGTGCCGTCCTTCGACCGCGCGATCGGCGGCGCGGAGTCCAACGTGGCCTGCGTGCTGGCGGCGGCCGGGCACACCGCGCGGTGGGTCAGCAGGGTGGGGGCCGACGGGTTCGGCGACCACCTGGTGGAGGCGATCGGGGCGTACGGCGTCGACGTGTCGCACGTGCGGCGCGATCCGGAGCGCCCCACCGGCGTCTACTTCCGCACCGCCGGGGACCGGGCGTCCGCCGCGCACGAGGTGGCGTACTACCGGGCCGGATCCGCGGCCTCGGCGATGGCGGTCGGGAACATGGACCTGGACGCCGTCCGCTCCGCGCGGATCCTCCACCTGTCCGGCATCACGGCCGCCCTCTCCGCCGACTGCCTGGAGCTGATGCGCGAGCTCACCGCCCGCCGCCCCGGACGCCCGCTGGTCTCCTTCGACGTCAACCACCGGCCCGGGCTGTGGCGGGACGCCGACGGCCCGCGCGTGCTGCTGGAACTGGCGCGCGGCGCGGACATCGTGTTCGTCGGCGACGACGAGGCCCGCGCGGCCTGGGGCCTGCACGGCCCGCGGGCCGTCCGCGACGCGCTGCCCGAGCCCGGAACGCTGGTGGTCAAGCAGGGCCCGGGCGGCGCGCTCGCCTTCGGCGGGCCGGCGGCGGACACCGACGGCGCCGTCACCCGCGTTCCCGCCCCGCACGTCGAGGTCGTCGCCGCCGTCGGCGCCGGGGACGCCTTCGCCGCCGGGTTCCTCTCCGCCACCCTGCGCGGGCTGCCCGTGCGCGACCGGCTGCGGTACGGGCACCTGGCGGCCGCCGCCGCGCTCACCGTCCCCGGCGACCTGGCCCCGCCGCCCGCCCGCCGGCCGCGCGAGCGCCCGCCCGGGGCCGCCCCGGAAGCCGGGCGCCCGGCGCCGTCCCCGGCGCGCCGCCCCACCTGGATCGACCACGCCGGCCGCCTGGCCGCCCTCGACGACCGGGCGTGGGGGAGACTTCGACTCGGCCCCGGGTGGACCGACACCGTGGACCGGGCCGAGGAGGAGGTACGCACGCCATGAGCCAGACCGTCGACCGCGCGCTCAGCATCCTGCCGCTGCTCGCCGAGGGGCCCGCCGACCTCGGCCAGGTCGCCGACCGCCTCGGCGTGCACAAGTCCACCGCCCTGCGCCTGCTGCGCACCCTGCACGAGCACGGCTTCGTCTACCGCCAGTCCGACCAGCGCTACCGCCTCGGCGCCCGCCTGATCGCCCTCGCCCAGGAGGCGATGGAGAACCTCGACGTCCGCGAGATCGCCCACCCCCACCTGGTCCGCCTCAACGAGAGGTGCGGGCACACCGTGCACCTCGCCGTCCACGAGGAGGACGAGGTGCTCTACATCGACAAGGTGGAGAGCCGCTACCCGGTGCGGATGTACTCCCGGATCGGCAAGCCCGTCGCCATCACCGTCGCGGCCGTGGCCAAGCTGCTCCTGGCCGACCTGCCCGAGCCCGAGCGGCGGGCGGTGGCCGAGAAGCTCGACTACCCCCTGTACACGCCCCGTTCGACACCGAACGCCGAAGCCTTCCTGGCGGAACTGGCCAAGGTGCGCGAACAGGGCTGGGCCACCGACCTCGGCGGCCACGAGGAGTCCATCAACTGCGTCGCCGCGCCCATCCGGGGCGCCGACGGCCGGGTCGTCGCCGCGATGTCGGTCTCCGCGCCGAACGTCGTCGTCACCGCCGACGAACTCCTCACCCTGCTCCCCCTGGTGCGCCGCACGGCGGACGCCATCAGCGGCGAGTACTCCGGCAGGACCCCAGCCAAGGAAGCCAGTTCATGACCGAGAAGACCGCACTCACCCCGAAGACCCACACCACCCCGCCCGCCCGGTTCTCGCACGGCGTGCGGAAGGGCAACATCCTCCAGGTCGCCGGCCAGGTCGGCTTCCTGCCGGCCGAGCCGGGCAAGCCGCCCACGCCCGCCGGGCCGACCCTGCGCGAGCAGACCCTGCAGACCCTCGCCAACGTCGAGGCCGTCCTCCGGGAGGGCGGCGCCGGCTGGGACGACGTGATGATGATCCGGGTCTACCTCACGGACACGGACCACTTCGCCGAGATGAACGAGATCTACGACGCCTACTTCGACGAGCAGGGCCTCACCCAGCCGCCCGCCGCCCGCACGACGGTCTACGTCGGCCTCCCCGCCGGGCTCCTCGTCGAGATCGACGCGCTCGCCGTCCTGGGCTGACACCCCCTCACCTCCCGCACGCCGCAGTCCGGCACGGCGCACCCGGTGCGCCGTGCCGCGATCCCCCCTGCCCGAAAGCTGTATGCGTTCACGTAGAGGACCCCCGAATGTCCCGTCCGCTCGCCGCCGCCACGCCCGAAGCGCCACCCCACACCGGAGGTCTGCTCCTCCTCGTCGACGGCACCGCGGGCCTGCTGCTGGTCGCCGCCCTCGGCATCGCGCTGCTGCTCTTCCTGATCATCAAGGTCCGGCTCCAGCCGTTCGTCGCCCTGCTCGCGGTCTCCATAGCCGTCGGCCTGCTCGCCGGGCTCTCCGTCACCGAGCTCTTCGGCACCGTCCAGCGTTCGGACGCCGTCTCCACCATCGAGTCCGGCATGGGCGGCATCCTCGGCCATGTCGCCGTCATCATCGGCCTGGGCACCATGCTCGGCGCGATCCTCGAAGTCAGCGGCGGCGCCGAGGTCCTGGCGTCGCGGCTGCTGAACCTGTTCGGCGAGAAGCGCGCGCCGTGGGCCATGGGCCTCACCGGCCTGATCTTCGGCATCCCGGTCTTCTTCGACGTCGGCATCTTCGTCCTCGCGCCGCTCGTGTACGCGGCGGCCAGGCGGTCCGGCAGGTCGATCCTGCTGTACTGCCTGCCCCTGCTGGCCGGCCTGTCCATGACCCACGCCTTCCTGCCGCCGCACCCCGGCCCGGTGGCCGCCGCCGGCCTGCTGCGCGTGGACCTCGGCTGGGTGATCCTCATGGGCGTCGTCTGCGGTGTCCCCGCGGTGCTCGCCGCGTGGGCGTTCTCGGCGTGGATCGGGCGGCGCGTCTTCGTCCCCGTCCCGCAGGACATGGCCGAGGCGGCCGACGAGGCGAGGAACGCCGTACTCGCCGAGCAGCGCGCGGCCGGGGCGGAGCCCCGTGAGCAGCCGGTCGCCCTCGGCACCGTCCTCGGCATCATCGGCACGCCGCTGGTCCTGATCCTCGCCGCCACCTTCTCCTCGATCGCCCTGGACCCGTCCACCCTCCGCTCGGTGATCGAGTTCCTCGGCCACCCGTTCGTGGCCCTGACCCTGGCCCTGCTCCTGGCGTACTACCTCCTCGGCGTCCGCCGCGGCTGGTCCCGCACGTCCCTGGAGACGGTGTCGACCTCCTCCCTCAAGCCGGTCGGCAACATCCTGCTGGTGGTCGGCGCGGGCGGGGTCTTCGGCGCCGTCCTCAAGGCCAGCGGAGTGGCCCAGGCCCTGTCGGACACCTTCGCCGACGTGGGCCTGCCGGTGATCGTGCTGTCGTACCTGCTGTCGCTGGTGCTGCGGGTGGCCCAGGGCTCGGCGACGGTGGCGATCGTCACGACCGCGGGCATCGTGGCCCCGCTGGTGTCGGAGGGGGACCACTCCCAGGCCTTCGTCGCGCTGGTCATCATGGCCGTCTCGGCGGGGTCGATCTTCGCCTCGCACGTCAACGACGGCGGCTTCTGGATCGTGGCGAAGTACTTCGGCATCAGCGAGCGGGACACGCTCAGGACCTGGACGGTGCTGGAATCGGTGCTGTCCGTCGCGGGGTTCGCGGTGGCGGCCGTGCTGAGCGTGTTCGTGTAGGCGTCTGATAACGAAGTCGGGACCGGCTGTGCCCGGCACAGGTTCGTCGACCATACTGCTCGGCTGTGGAGCAGCGCATAGGTTCGAGCAGCCAGCCCCTGGAGACCGTGCCCCTGAAGGGCGCCGGATTCGACCCGGCCTTCGTCCCCGGGCTCACCCCGCCCGCGTCCGGCGAGGCGCGGGACGCGGAGCCGGAGCGGACGGCGAAGGCCGAGGACGCCGGCGGGCCGGAGGAGACCGAGGCGGCCGGGGAGTCCGAGCAGGCGAAGGACACCGAACAGGCGGAGGACGCCGGGGAGGTGACGGACGCCGGGGAGGCGGAGGACGCCGGGGAGGCCGTCCCCGACGGTCCCGTCTTCGAGGCGTCCGACCGCCGCGCGCGGATCGTCGCCGACCACCGCGGCATCCGGCTCGCCCTGGACGACCAGGAGTGCGAGTTCCGCTGGGACGAGATCGGAGCGGTGGAGACGGAGACCGCCCGCTTCGGCAAGCGGTTCACGGTCACCGTGCACACTCCTGACCGGCGCTGGTACCCGATCGAGATCGAGGCGCCGGCCAGGAGCCGCTTCAAGGAGTGGGACGCCCGGCTGGACGCGGTCCTGGACGCCTACTTCGAGGACGGCGGTGACGCCGAGGCCGCCGAGGACGCGGCGGAGGCGTCCGGCGAGGACCGGGAGTAGTCCCCGGACCGACCCGGGCCTAACCGCAGTACTGGGCCTGCTTGCCGATGGACCGGTACATGCAGTCCGCGTTCTCCAGCAGTTGCAGCACCGCGTCCCGGTTGCGCGACGTCTCCCGCTCGATGACCTCGTCGGGCGGGTAGAACCCGCCGCCCGCGCTGGACGACGGGTACATCTCGAAGGTGTACGCGAAGATCCTGTGGGTGCCCCAGAGGTAGTCGTCGATCGACCCGTCGGTGATGTACAGGTCGCTGGACTGCTGGGCCGTGTAGCCGTTGCTCGCGCCCATCCTCCGCCCCACCGTGGCGAAGGCGTTGCGGTCGTCGGCGGTCATCCCGGTCGTGGTGTCGGAGTAGGTGTGCCCGAACGGCCACAGCACCAGTTCGCTGTAGGTGTGGAAGTCGATGCTCGCCCTGATCTGCTGCACCCCGCCGACGACCCGGCTGCGCACGAAGTCGGCGACCACCTTCACCTCGGGCGCGGACTCGGGCGCCGGACCCCGGTAGGTGTCGGAGGACGGCGACCCGGAGGAGCCGCCGCAGCAGCCCCAGCGGTAGCTCCAGTTGCGGTTCAGGTCCGTCCCCACGGCCGTGGAGCCGGAGTTGGGCTGGCGGTTCTTGCGCCAGGAGCGGTAGGAGCCGGTCGCGATGTCGTACTCGCCGCCGTCCGGGTTGAGGTCGGGGACGATCCAGATCTCCCGGTTGTTCACCATGCCGGTGACGCGGGAGTCGGAGCCGTAGCCGGCGCCCAGCTCGCGCAGCAGGTACAGGGCCATCTCCACGGTCAGGTGCTCGCGCGCGTGCTGGTGGTGGGTGAACAGCACCTCCGGCTCGGACTCGTCGGCCGTCACGTTGTCGCTGACCTTGATGGCGACGATGTCCCGGCCCTGGTACGACTTTCCGATGACCCGCTTGCTCATGATGGTCGGGTGGGCGGCGATCCGCTGGTCGATCTCGGCGTTCATCTCGGCGTGGTTGTGGTAGCGCGAGTCGGCCGAGGGGAAGTCGTACAGCCGTACGTCGTCCGCGCCGCCGGACCGGTCGGGGACCGCGCCCAACGGGGTGACGTCGTAGCCCAGCCGGCGCAGTTTCCGGATCTGGCCGGCGCGGCCGGAGACGACGACGGTGTGGTCGCCGGCCTCGTCCACCGTCACGCCGGCCTGCTGCAGCGCGGTACGGGACCGGGCGTCGGAGGGCGTGCGGACCTCGTACTGCCGGATGTCGTCGGCGGCCGGCTCCGCCTCGGCGGCGCTGTCGGCGGTGGCCTGCGTCGCCGTCGCGGACAGGGGCGCCGCGAGCGCGAGGGCGAGGAGGGCGGCCAGGGCGGCGGAGCGTCTGCCGCGGATGCGAAGTCGCATGAAATCTCCTGGTGGGAGGTGGGGTCGTTCCGTGCGACGTGCGAAGGTGCGTGGTGCGGTGCCGCTCATCGTCCGCTTTTGTCATGCGCAGGTCAATAGGAGGACGGAGGGGCGGCGACCGGATTCCGTCGCCCGCAGGCCGCGCAGTCTACGGGGGCCGAAGACCCGCGACGCGATCCTGGACGAAGTGCACTCGGGGGTGTGACACCGCATGTGCATATATGTAGGGATCGGGGGATAGTGGGGTCCGCATGAGAGGGGCTGGAGTGTCCGGCTCCTCGGACCCACCCCAGAGGACTGGCTGATCATGGGCGGATCAGCGCCACGACGGGACCATCACCTGCCGGTCGAGACGACCAGCTTCGTCGACCGGCGCGGCGAACTCACCGAAGGCCGCGAGTTGTTGGCCCGGGCGCGTCTGGTGACCCTGACCGGGCCGGGCGGCGTCGGCAAGACCCGGCTCGCCGCGCGCATCGCGGCCCGCGTCGCCCGCGCCTTCCCGGACGGCGTGCGCTTCGTGCACCTGTCCGGGCTGCGCGACGCGGCGCTCGTCCCGCTCACCGCCGCCGAGTCGCTCGGCCTGTACGACCACTCCGCGCAACCGCCGCTGGACGTGCTGGTCGAGCACGTACGGGACCGCCGGCTGCTGCTCGTCGTCGACAACTGCGAGCACCTGCTGGGGGCGTGCGCCGACCTGGCCGCGGCGCTGCTGCGCGGCACCCCCGGCGTGCGGATCCTCGCCACCAGCCGCCACCGCCTCGGCCTGACCGAGGAACACCTCATGGAGGTGCGGCCGCTGGCGGTGCCCGACCCGGACGGCGACCTCTCCGCCGCCGAGGGCTACCCGGCGCTCACCCTCTTCGCCGACCGGGCCGCCGCCGTCGTCCCCGGCTTCCGCCTCACCCCGGACAACCGGGCCGCCGTCGCCCGCCTGTGCCGGCGCCTCGACGGACTGCCCCTCGCCATCGAACTGGCCGCCGTCCGCATGCGCGTCCTCGGCGTCGAGCAGCTCCTCGAACGCCTCGACGACCGCTACCGCCTGCTGTCCGCCGGCAGCCCCGCCGTCCTGCCCCGCCACCAGACCCTGCGCGCCGCCGTCGACTGGAGCCACGACCTGTGCACCGAGCGGGAGCAACTGGTGTGGGCCCGGCTGTCGGTGCTGGCCGGCGCCTTCGACCTGGAGACGGCCGAAGCGGTGGGCGCGGACGAGGCGGAGGCGGGCGAGGGGGAGCCCGGAAGCGGGGAGCGCACCCCGCACGTCCCGCGCCACGACGTCCTGGAGGCCGTCGCCGGGCTCGTCGACAAGTCCGTGCTCTGCCGGGAACCGGGGCCCGGCGGCGCGCGGTACCGGCTGCTCGACACGTTACGGCACTACGGCCTGGACCGGCTGCGGCGGCTGCCGGGCGAGGAGGACGCCGCCCGGACACGGCTGCGGAACTGGGTGCTGCGCCGGGCCGAGGACTGCGAGCGCGGCTGGTTCGGTCCCGGCCAGCGGGAGATCGTCGCACGGCTGCGCGCCGACCACGACAACCTGCGGGCCGTCCTCGACCACAGCCTCGGCACCCCCGGCCAGGCCCGCACCGCCCTCCGGCTCGCGGGCACCCTGTGGTTCTACTGGCACGCCTGCGGCCTGCCCCGCGAGGGCCGCTACTGGCTCGACCGCGCCCTCGACGCCAACCCCGAGCCGACCCGGGAGCGGGCCCGCGGCCTGTGGACGGCCGGCCTGCTCGCCGCCGTCACCCGGGACCTCGCCCGGGGCCGCCGCCTCGCCGAGGACGCCCGCGCGCTGGCCCGCGCCCTCGGCGACCCGGCCGAGGAGGCCCACTCCGAGTACGTCATCGGCGTCCTGACGCTCTTCGGCGACGACCTGCCGGGCGCGCTGGCCCACTTCGAGGCCTGTGTGGCCCGCGGCCCCGTCCCCGGCCAGCACCTCGGCGTCTTCGGCCTCGACCGGGTCGAACTCGCCTGCGCGCTCGGCCTCCTCGGCCAGGCCGACCGGGCCCTCGCCGTGGGGGAGGAGACCCTGCGGCTGTGCGAGGAGCACGGCGAGGAATGGGTGCGCTCCTACGTCCTGCGGATGCTCGCCCTCGCCCAGACCGTGCGCCGGGACTGGGCGCGGGCCGAGCGGTACGCCCGTGAGGCGCTGCGCCTCAAACTCGCCCTCCACGACGTCACCGGCAGCGCGCTCACCCTCGACCTGCTGGCGGTGATCGCCGCCGAGCGCGGCGCCCACGAGCGCGCCGCCGTCCTGCTGGGCGGCGCCGACCGGGTCTGGGCCGGCATCGACCGCGACCGCTGGGGCTCGGCGGCCCTGACCTCCGTGCGCCGGGACAGCGAGGAGCGGGTCTGCGCGGCCGTCGGACGCCGCGACTTCGAGCGGGCGTACGGCCGGGGCGCCGGCCTGTGCCTCACGGAGATCGTCGGCTACGCGCTCCAGGAACCGCCCCGCGAGGAACCGCCCGCCGAGGCCGGGCCGCCCGGCGGCCCCACGGGCGTGCGCCTGACCCGCCGCGAGACCGAGGTCGCCCAGCTCGTCGCCGAAGGACTGGCCAACCAGCAGATCGCCGACCGCCTGGTCATCGCCCGGCGCACCGCCGAAGGCCACGTGGAGCGCATCCTCAGCAAGCTCGGCTTCAGCAACCGCAGCCAGATCGCCGCCTGGGTGACGGCCCAGCGCTGAACGCCCCCACCAGGACGCCACCCCCCACCAGGACGCCACCCCCCACGGGAGCACCATCCACCACCAGGGGAGACACATGGACACCCGACCCGCACCGGCTCCCGGTGCCTTCGACCACCGCATCGCCGTCTTCGACAGCGACGACGGCTTCCTGGCCGCCGCCCTGCCCTTCCTCGCCGAGGGTCTCGCCGCACCGGACGAGCCCCCGCCGGTGGCCGTCGCCGCCCCCCGCAAGCTGGACCTGCTGCGCGACGCCCTCGGCGGCGACGCGGGACGCGTCCGCTGCGTCCCGCACACCGACTGGTACACCGGCTCCGCCGCCAATGCCGTGGCCCAGGGCGCCGGCTACCTCGCCGCGCACGCCGGCCCCGGCGGCCGGATCCACCTCCTCATGGAACCGGCCTGGGACGGCCGCGCCGGCCGCTCCGTGCGCGAGAGCGCCGAGTGGATCCGCTACGAGGCCCTCACCAACCTCCTCTTCGCCCCCTTCCCGACGACCGCCCTGTGCGCGTACGACGTCCGCGTCGCCGGCCCCGCCGTCGTCGCGGCGGCCCGCCGCGCCCACCCGGACACCGACGTGTACGAGGACCCGGTCCGGCTGGCGGCCGAGCTGGACGCCGTACCGCTGCCGCCGCCCCCGGCCGACGCGCACCGCCTCGCCCCGCCGGACGCCGACGCGGTGCAGGCCTGGGCGGTCGCCCGCGGCCTGCCCGTGGCGGAGGCCGAGCTGTTCGCCACGGCCGTCGCCGAGACCGCGGCGTTCCTCGGCCCGCTCACCGGCGCCGCCCTGCTGTGGGGCGAGCCGCCGGCCTGCGTCTGCGAGCTGCGCGCCGCCCGCCGCGTCGACGACCCGCTGGCCGGCTTCGTCCCGCCGCCCGCCACCGCCCCGCAGCCCGGCCAGGGGCTGTGGTACGCGCGGCAGGTGTGCGCGTACGTCGACGTCCGCGACGACGCCGCCGGGGCCGCCGTGCGCCTGCAGTACGCGTAGCGGCGCGGGTACGGCCGGCGCCGGGCGCGGGGAAAGCAGGTAGGGGAACGGGTAGTCCTCCCCCTGCGCCGGACCGGTCCGCGCGGTCACCCTGAGGACATGCTGCGACTCTCCGGGGACCCCGAGGACCGGTACGGTGCGTTCCCCCAGCCGCCGCTGGGTGCGGGCCATCTGAGTATCGAGTACGACCCCCGCCCCTGCGCCGTCCGTGAGGCCCGTGCGGAGGTCCGCCGGCAACTGGAGGCGTGGGGGCTCGCGGAGCGGGACGACGTGGTGGAGGTGGCCGAGCTGCTCGTCAGCGAGCTGGCCACCAACGCCCTGCTGCACTCCGCGACCCGCTTCCGGCTCACCCTGTTCGCCGCGCACGGCGTCCTGCGCTGCGAGGTCACCGACGCGGACCGCCGGGTGCCGCAGGTGCTCGACGCGGGCTGCGCGGAGAACGGCCGCGGCATGCTCCTGGTGCAGGCGCTCGCCCGGCGCTGGGGCTGTCACCAGGACGGGCAGGGCAAGACCGTGTGGTTCGAGCTCGGCACGTGCGGGTCGGACGGCTGCGGCCGGCGCCGGCCGTAGGACCGCGCGGGCGCCGGGCCCGCCCGTTGGGCACGGCGGGTGAAGATCCGCGCACGCCCCCTTGTCCCCACCGGCGGCTTTGGGCTTACGTGGCGTGCATGGCGGACACCACGGGAAACACACACAGCACTGCCGCGGCACCGGTCCCCGGCCCGGCCCCCCGCAAGTCGAGCTGGAAGTACATCGGCCCCGGCATCGTCGTCGCCGCGACCGGCGTGGGCGCCGGCGACCTGGTCGCCACGCTCATCGCGGGCAGCAACTTCGGCTACACGCTTCTGTGGGCCGCGGTCGTCGGCTGCCTGGTGAAGATCGCCCTCGCCGAGGCGGCCGGCCGCTGGCACCTGTCCACCGGCCGCACCCTGTTCGACGGCTGGGCGAGCCTCGGCCGCTGGACGACGTACTTCTTCGTGGTCTACGCCGTGATCTGGGGCTTCGTCTACGGCGCGGCGGCGATGTCGTCCAGCGCGCTGCCGCTGCACGCCCTGTTCCCGGACGTGATGGACCTCGAGTGGTGGGGCGTGGTCTGCGGCCTGGTCGGCCTGGCCTTCGTCTGGTTCAACAAGTACGCGGTCTTCGAGAAGGTCATGACGGTCCTGGTGGGCGTCATGTTCGTGGTGACGGTGTACCTGGCGGTCCGGGTCACCCCGAACCTCGGGGACGCCCTGGCCGGCCTGGTGCCGGTCCTGCCCGACGAGAAGGACTCGGTGCTCAACACCCTCGGCCTGATCGGTGGCGTCGGCGGCACCATCACGCTCGCCGCCTACGGCTACTGGGTCAACGCCAAGGGCTGGACCCACACCGGCTGGATGAAGGTCATGCGCCTGGACAACCGCGTCGCGTACGCCACCACGGGCGTGTTCGTGGTGGCCATGCTCTTCGTCGGCGCCGAGCTCCTGCACTCCGCGAACGTCGCCATCGCGAGCGGCGACAAGGGCCTGATCCAGCTCGGCGACATCCTGGCGCAGGAGTACGGCACGGCCACGGCGAAGTTCTTCCTCATCGGCTTCTTCGCCACCTCCTTCACCTCCCTGATCGGCGTCTGGCACGGCGTGAGCCTGATGTTCGCCGACTTCGTGGCGCGCTACCGGGAGCGCGGCGCGCTGAAGGGCGAGGAGGTCGCCGCGGGGGCCCGGGAACGCTCCTGGCCCTTCCGCGCCTACCTGCTCTGGCTGACCTTCCCGCCCACCGTCCTGCTCTTCCAGGGCCAGCCCTTCCGGCTGGTCGTCCTCTACGGCGTCCTGGGCGCGGCCTTCATGCCGTTCCTGGCGCTGACCCTGATCTGGCTGCTCAACTCCTCCCGCACCCCGGCCCCGTGGCGCAACGGCCCGCTGAGCAACGCCATGCTCGCCGTCGCCGGGCTGCTCTTCCTGGTCCTGTGCGTGAAGCAGGTCTGGGACCAGCCGTGGTCGGAGTTCTTCTAGCGCCCGGTTCCTCGCGCACCCCTCCGGCGCGGTGGGCCCGGGGACGTCTCACGGCCCCCGCACGGCGACGCCGAGGAGCCCCCGGCCCGCGCGACGCGGGGCGGGGGCTCCTCGGCCGGGCGGGGCCGGTCCCGTCCGCGCGCACCCCGCGCCGCAGCACCCGCGCCACCGTCGCCAGACGGCGCGCGTACTTCACCGCCACCGCGCCGAACAGGGCGGTGAGCAGCGTGAGGACGACGTGACCGGCGCCGGGCACCCCCATGGCTAGTGCACCTCCACCGAGTCGACGATCCTCCCCAGGTCGGCGTCCGGCAGTTCGCCCCGGGCCGCGTCGACGCGGATCGCGAAGGCCGTGCCGGCCGAGTCCAGGCCGGTCAGGATCACGCCCTCGACCGGCGTGCCCCTGGGCGGGCCGGCGTCCTCGCCGGTCGCGGTGGAGGCGAAGTCGATCCGCCTGGCCTCGTCCGCGCCGGCCAGCTCCACGGCCTGCTGGCCGCGCACGTCGGCGCCCAGCTGGATGCCCGCCTCGGCGGCGGTCGCGCCCCGGTCGTCGTATCGGTACGTCCGTCCGCGCGGCCGTATGCCTCCCCCGCGAGCCATGCCGCACCCCTCCTTGCCCAGCAGCACCTCTGTTCGGACGGCGAGGCGGGGTCCGTGACGGCCGGCGACGCCTGGGCCCGAGGGCCCAAACCCCGGGCCCAAGATCCGGTGGGCCCGCCCGGATCCGGGCCGGGCGCGGGGACGGGGCCGGCAGGATGCTCAACCTGACCCGGTTTGGCGTGTCTTGTGCGAGGACAGTTGCTCATCGGCTGCACAAACGCTGTTCTCCGGCCACAGAGGCGTGGATACAGTGCTGAGGTAGTCACGCAGTGAAGTCACCGGGGTGTGCCGGAGCCGTGCCGGCGGACCGACGGGCATGGGGAAACGGGGAGCTGCGCGTGCCAACTGCCATTGCCGTGACCAGTGCCGACATGGCGCTGCCACCGCAGGACGAACGGACCCTGCCCGCCACCGTGCTGCAGGACCTGGACCGGCGTCCGCTGGAACAGGCGCTGACCGAGATGCAGGGGCTCCTCGACCGGCACGGTCATGTGATCGTGGTGTGCTCGCGGGCCGTCCCCGCGGGCGTGCGGCGCCGGCTGCACACCATCCGCTCCCTCCTGGAGAGCGACCGGATCGCGCTGTTCCGCCCGGATCTGCCCCCGCTCGGACTGGCCGCGCTGGCCCGCCAGCTGCGGCAGCTCGCCTCCTGCGACCTCAGCCCCGGCGTGCTCGCCTCGGCCGGCCGGCTGCTCACCCACTACATCCACGCCGGGGCGCTGCTCGGCTCCGTCGCCCGGCTCGACCGCGTCCCCGTGGGCCTGAAGGCGCACGCCAGGTCCTGGGTGCCGGGCAGCCAGTTCGGCGTCCTCGCCCATCCCGAGCCGCGGCTGGTGCGGATCGGCCCCGGAGCCACCCTGCCCGGGCCGGAGTTCGGCACCTGGATGCTGGTCGCCAAGGGCCAGCTCCAGTCCGACTGGGTCACCGCCACCCTGGCCCCGTCCTGGAACGTCCTCGGGCTGCGCGAGTGCCCGCCGCCCGCCGAGTCCGCCGGCTGGTGGGGCACCGGCCGGCTGATCGAGTTCTGCACCTACCTGCCCGACCTGTCGGTCCTGTACCAGCTGGTGACGTCCGTACGGCGGAGCACCTGCCACTGGTGCGGCATCGACCTCATCGGGGACCGGTGCGTGTTCTGCTCCGCCACTCCACCCGTCCACGAGAACCGGACGCCCGTCGGGTGAGTCCCGAACCACAGGGCGCACGACGGGACCGGCGTCCCCGGTACGCGCTCCCGACCCGCCCGGACCACCGCTCGCACCCGTATCCCGCTCGACCGATATCCCCCATGAGGTTGTACGGTTCATGAACTCCCGTCAGCGCCGCGGCGTGATTCTCCTGCTCGTGTCGGTCGTCTGCGCCCTCGGCGCGTTCGCCGGCGTGCTGTCCGTCATCAGCGACGTGAAGTCCAAGGTCGGCCCCGAGGTCACCGCGTACCGGCTCAAGGACGACGTGGCGCCCTACACCACCCTCAGCACCGGCCAGTTCGAGAAGATCTCGATGCCCGAGCGGTGGCTGTCGAAGAACGCGGTCACCGATCTCTCCCGGATCCAGGGCAAGATCGCGGTGACCACCTTGCGCGAGGGCTCCCTGCTGCAGAGCGACATGATCGTCGACCGGCCCGCCCTGCAGCCCGGGCAGCAGGAGGTCGCCATCATGATCGATGCGGCGACCGGTGTCGCCGGCAAGATCACGCCGGGCTCCACCGTCAACGTGTACGCCACCTTCGAGGGAGAGCGTGAGGGTGACCCCGCTCAATCCAAGATCATCGTAACAAACGCCAGAGTCCTCGACGTGGGCGAGCTGACCGCGCTCAAGCCCGGCGAGAGCGACCGGAACCGGCAGCAGCCCACCGACGCCGTCCCCATCACCTTCGCGCTGTCCACCATCGACGCCCAGCGCATCACCTACGCCGAGTCGTTCGCCCAGCGGGTCCGGCTCGCGCTGGTGGCGCCCGGCAGCGACACCACCGTCCCGGACTCGCAGCGGACGTACGAACTCGCGAAGGACAAGTGAGAGGCCCGCATGCCCACCAGGATCCTCCCGGCGATCGGCGACGCGGACGCGGTCCGGTCCATCACGACACTGCTCAGCCAGCTCCCGGACGCCGAGCCGGTGGCCCCGGTCGCCGACTCCACCCAGCTCGTCGACACCCTCGCGCGGCTGGCCGCCGAGTCGGTCGACGAACTGCCCGAGGTCGTGGTGGTGCACGAGCGGATCGGCCCGGTGCCCGCACTGGAGCTGATCCGCGAGGTCGCCCTGCGCTTCCCGGCCGTCGGCGTCATCCTCGTCACCTCCGACGCGAGCCCCGGCCTGTTCCAGGCCGCCATGGACTACGGCGCCCGCGGCCTGGTCGCCCTGCCGCTGAGCTACGAGGAGCTGGCCAGCCGCGTCCAGGCGGTCGCCCAGTGGTCGGCGGGCGTACGGCGCCATCTGGGCGCCGGCGGCGACGTGTTCACCGGCGTCGGCGGCACGGTCGTCACGGTCAGCGGCGCCAAGGGCGGCGTGGGGACCACCCTGACGGCGATCCAGCTGGCCCTGGCGGCCCAGGCGTCGGGCCGCAGCACGGCCCTGGTGGACATGGACCTCCAGACGGGGGACGTCGCCTCCTACCTGGACGTCCAGTTCCGCCGGTCGGTGGTGGACCTGGCGGCCATCACCGACATCTCCCCGCGCGTCCTGGCCGACGCCGTCTTCCGCCACGACACCGGCGTCGCCCTGCTGCTCGCCCCCGCCGAGGGCGAACGCGGCGAGGACGTCACCGACCGCGCCGCCCGGCAGATCGTCAGCGCCCTGCGCTCCCGCTACGAGGTCGTCGTCATCGACTGCGGCGCCCAGCTCAGCGGCGCCGGCGCGGCGGCCGTGGAGATGGCCGACCGGGCGCTGCTGGTCACCACCCCGGACGTGGTCGCGGTCCGGGGCGCCAAACGCGTGGTGCGGATGTGGGACCGGCTGCAGGTCCGCAAGGCGGAGGAGACCACGATCGTCGTCAACCGCCACACCCGGGCCACCGAGATCCAGCCCCCGCTGATCCAGAAGATCACCGGCACGGCGGTCGCGGCCACCGCGATCCCGGCCCACTTCAAGGAACTCCAGGGCGCCGTGGACGCCGGACGCGTCCACGAGCTGGACAGCAAGGGCGCGGTCAAGCAGGCTCTGTGGGGCCTCGCGGGCGAACTCGGGCTCGTCAAGGCCTCCGAGGGCGACCGGAAGGCGGGCAGGCTCCGGGGCGACCGGGGCGCGGTGAGCCTCCGGCGGCGGAAGGACGGTGGGGGATGACACGGCGCGTCCCGGCACGGGCACGGGACCGGGAGCGGCGGACGGCGCGCGACCGGGGCCAGGTCACGATCGAGTTCCTCGGCATGACACCGACGATCCTCGTCACGCTGGTGGCGCTGTGGCAGGTGGTCCTCGTGGGGTACACCTTCACCCTCGCGGGCAACTCCGCCGACGAGGCCGTACGGCAGGGCACGGCCGCGGCGCCGGGACAGCGGCAGGCGGCGTGCGAGCAGGCCGGCCTGGACAAGCTGTCGGACGCGTGGCGGGAGGGCGCCGACGTCAGCTGCGCGACGGCCGGCGGCTACGTCACCTCCGACGTGACGCTGAGGGTCCCCGTCCTGTTCCCGGGCACGATCGCTTTCCCCTTCGAGGTCGAGGGCCACGCGGGCGCCGTCGAGGAGGCGAAGAACTGAGATGCCGTACGGCAACGACGACCGCGAGCGCCGGGAGCGGCAGCGGCGCGACCGGGAACGCCGGGAACACGAGCGCCGGGAGCGGCAGCGGCGGCGCGACGCCGGCCAGGTCGCCCTCGAGTACCTGGGCTTCCTCCCGGTCCTGCTCGTCACGGCGATGGCGGCCGTACAGCTCGGCCTGATCGCCTACACCGCCCAGCAGGCCGGCACCGCCGCCCGGACCGGCGCGCGCAGCGCCTCCCTGGACGAGGACTACCAGCAGCACTGCAAGGCCGCGCTCAGCGACTGGCTGGCCGACCGGACCACCTGCACGGCGGCGTACTCGGGCGAGGAGGTCACCGTCACCGCCTCCGTGCAGATCCCCTCGGTCGTCCCCGGCTGGACCTTCGACGACGCCGAGAAGACGGCGACGATGCCGCTCGACCGCTGAGGCACCCAGAAAGCCCGGAACGAACGAGGAGCACCGGACCATGAGCCTGCGGGCACGCATCCACTCCCCCGAGGAGAACGGCAACCGGGGCGAGGACGGCCACCTGGTCGCCTCCTACCGCGCCAAGCTCCTGGAGGAGATCGACCTCGCGGAGATGAGTTCGCTGGCCGCGGCCGAACGCAGGGCCCGGCTGGAGCGCGTGCTCGGACACATCATCAGCCGCGAGGGCCCCGTCCTGTCGACGATCGAACGCTCCCAGCTGATCCGCCGGGTCGTCGACGAGGCCCTGGGCCTGGGCATCCTCGAACCCCTCCTGGAGGACGCCTCCATCACGGAGATCATGGTGAACGGCCCCGACGCGATCTTCGTGGAGCGCGGCGGCCGGGTGGAGCAGCTGCCGCTGCGGTTCGCCTCGAACGACCAGCTCATGCAGACCATCGAGCGCATCGTCTCCACCGTCAACCGCCGCGTCGACGAGTCCAACCCGATGGTCGACGCCCGCCTGCCCTCCGGCGAACGCGTCAACGTCATCATCCCGCCGCTGTCCCTGACCGGCGCCACCCTCACCATCCGCCGCTTCCCGCGCTCCTTCACCCTGCACGAGCTGATCGGCCTCGGCTCGCTCGACGAGCCCATGCTGTACCTGCTGGCGGCCCTGGTGCAGGCCAAGTTCAACATCATCGTCTCCGGCGCCACGGGCACCGGCAAGACGACGCTGCTCAACGCCCTGTCCGGGCTCATCCCCGAGGGCGAACGCATCATCACCATCGAGGACTCCGCCGAACTCCAGCTCCAGCAGGCGCACGTGATCCGCCTGGAGTCCCGCCCGCCGAACGTGGAGGGCAAGGGCCGGGTCACCATCCGCGACCTGGTCCGCAACTCGCTGCGGATGCGCCCCGACCGCATCGTGGTCGGCGAGGTCCGCGGCGGCGAGTCCCTGGACATGCTCCAGGCGATGTCGACGGGCCACGACGGCTCCCTGGCCACCGTCCACGCCAACAGCGCGGAGGACGCCCTGATGCGCCTGCAGACCCTGGCCTCCATGTCCGACGTGGAGATCCCCTTCGTGGCGCTGCACGACCAGATCAACAGCGCGGTCGACGTCATCGTCCAGCTCACCCGCTTCGCCGACGGCGCCCGCCGCATCACCGAGATCGCCCTGCTGGACAGCCACGGCGGCGAGCCGTACCGGCTGGCCACGGTCGCCCGCTTCAACGCCCGGCCCATGACGGCCGACGGCCGCGTCCACGGCGCGTACGAGCATCTCCCGCTCCCGCGCCGCGCCGCCGACCGCCTCCACATGGCGAGCCAGCCCGTCCCCCAGGCCTTCGGCGTCGCCCGGTCCGCGGACCAGCTGGCCACCCGAGAAGCCAGGTAGGAGGGAGGAACCGTCCCCATGGATCTCCAGACCCTGATCACGCTCACCACCGGCGTCACCCTGCTGACCTGCGTCCTGGCCGTCGTGGGCCTGCACTCCTACGCCATGGGCCGGGCCCAGCGCCAGGCCCTGGTCGACCGCCTGTCGGCCACCGGCCAGGTCCCGGCCGCGGGCCGCCGGCGCCGCTTCCGCACCCTGGACCGCCGCCTGCGCCGCACGGACCTCGGCCGCAGACTGGAACTGCGCCTGGCGGCGACCGGCCTGGACATCACGCCGGGCGAGTTCTTCGTCGCCATGCTCGCCGCGGTCGCGGGCCTGTGGCTGATCGGCCAGGCGGCGCTGGCCCCCTTCTTCGGCCCGCTGGCCGGCCTGCTGGGCGTCTGGGCGGCGCTGCAGTTCCTCAACTGGCAGCGCCAGAAACGCATCGAGAAGTTCATCAACCAGCTTCCCGAACTGTCCCGCATCCTGGCCAACGCCACCCAGGCGGGCCTGGCCCTGCGCACCGCGATCGGGATGGCCGCGGAGGAGCTGGAGGCCCCGGCGGGCGAGGAACTCGGCAAGGTGGCCGCCCAGCTCGCGGTCGGCGCCTCCCTGGACGACGCGCTGGGCGAGATGGCGGACCGGCTGCCCTCCCGCGAACTGGTCGTCCTGGTCACCACCCTGGTCCTGTCGAACCGGGCGGGCGGCCAGGTGGTGAGCGCGCTGCGCAACCTGACCGAGACGCTGGAGGAGCGCAAGGAGACCCGGCGCGAGGTCCGCACCCAGCTGTCCCAGGTGAGCATGACGTCGTACGCCGTGCCGGTGCTCGGCGTCGGCTCCCTGTTCCTGATGGACGGGGTGAAGGACGGCGCGCTGGAACGCATGACGGGCTCGCCGTTCGGCCAGGGCGCGGTGATCGTCGCGTTCTCGCTCTACGCGGTCGGCTTCGTCCTCATCCGCCGCCTGTCCCGCATCGACGTCTGAGAAGGCAGGGGAGAACAACCGATGGGACTTCTGCTCGCCCTGCTCATGGGCCTCGGCGTCTGGGGCGTCTTCGCCGGCATCCGCATGTACCGGGCGGAGGCGAAGCTCCCCGGCGACCTCGCGCTGGCCCTGGAGGTCGGCGCCACCCGCACCGGCGCGGTCGACTCGCTGGTGGACCGCCTCGGCATGCGGTACGCCCCCGCCGTGCTGCGCCTGATGGGCCCCAAGCAGGTCGCCAGGTACCGGCGCAGGATCGACCTGGCGGGCAACCCCGGCGGCCTGACCATCGACCGCTACGCGGCCCGCCGGGCGGTCTACGGCTTCCTGGGCGCCGTCGGCTTCCTGGTCTTCCTCCTGCGCGGCCAGCTCTTCGTGGCGCTGCTGCTGCTCGCCTTCGGCGCGTTCTGGACGGAGGTCGGCATCTGGTCGGCGATCCGCATCCGCAAGGACGTCATCGAACGCACCCTTCCCGACTTCCTCGACGTGCTCGCGGTCGTGGTGAGCGCGGGCCTGGGCTTCCGCCAGGCCCTGGACCGGGTGGCGTCGAAGTACGAGGGCCCGTGGGCGGACGAGCTGCGCATCACCCTGCGCCAGATGGACCTGGGCATGAGCCGCCGCGAGGCCTTCGCGGAGCTGCGGCGGCGCAACGACTCCGAGCAGGTCGCGATGTTCGTGACGGCGTTGCAGCAGGGCGAGGAGCTGGGCGCGCCGATCGTGGACACGCTGGTGGCGCTGGCCAAGGACATGCGGCGCACGGACGCGCAGAACGCCCGCCGCAAGGCCGCCCGCGCGGTCCCCAAGGCCACCATGATGATCACCACGTTCATGGTCCCGGCGACCATGATCCTCCTCGGCGCCGGACTGATCCTCGGCTCGGGCACGGACTTCGGCTCGATCACGGGCAAGTAGGGCGGAGGCGGGAAACGGCCATGTCGACCACGGAACCCAGGGAACGCGCGGGGCTGCTGCGCCGCCGCCCCAGAGCCCCGGAGATCACCACCCCGCCGGCGGGCACGGTCCTGCCGGCCCACGTCCGCACGGGCGCCCCCGACGTCCCGGTGACGTCGGTGACACCGGCGCTGCCGCCGGGGTGGGAGCCGGTGGACAGGGCGGCGGCGCCCCGGCCGGGGCGGCCCGCTCCCGCACCACCGGCGGCGGAGCCGGCCCCGGCACGGCCGGCCG